>JAYVSX010000391.1:0-18627 GCA_043774975.1 Rubrivivax sp. | reverse complement strand
TTGGTGTTTGGGCCTGAGCGTACAGGGATGTCCAACGACGATGTCTACCGTTGCCACGCCTGCATCTCCATTCCCGCGCATCCGGACTACGGCTCGCTGAACCTCGCGCAAGCCGTACAGGTCATGGCCTACGAATGGCGCATGGCCCAGGGCGGCTACCCCGTGCAGCAGCGCACCAAAGACGCCCAGTTGGCCGACGGTGCGGCGGTGCAAGGGCTGCTGGAGCATTGGCGCAGCGTGCTCGAAGGGATTGGCTTTCTGGACCCGGCCGCGCCCAAGAAACTGATGCCCAGGCTCAACCAGCTGATCAACCGTGCTCAATTGACCGCGGATGAGGTGCATATCCTGCGCGGCATAGCCCGAACGATTGCCCAGCAGGGTAAACCGGGCCCTGGGCAGCAGAGTTGAGCATGGCTGGCTACACTGCGCAGGTCTGAAAGGTTCCCCCCATGTTTGCCCGCCTGCGTGAAGACATTGCCTGCATCCTGGAACGCGATCCCGCTGCGCGGTCGGTCTGGGAGGTGCTGACCTGTTATCCCGGTTTGCATGCGCTGGTTTTGCACCGCCGTGCACATTGGTTCTGGAAACACGAATTGCGCTGGTTGGCGCGTTTCACGTCACATGTGGCGCGTTTTTTGACCGGCATCGAAATTCACCCGGCCGCCACCATTGGCCGGCGTGTCTTCATCGACCACGGCATGGGCGTGGTGGTGGGCGAAACCGCTGAGATCGGCGACGAATGCACCATCTACCAAGGTGTCACCCTGGGCGGCACATCGCTGGCCAAAGGCGCCAAACGGCATCCGACGTTGGGCAAGGGCGTGATCGTCGGTGCCAACTCGCAGGTTCTGGGCGGCTTCACGGTGGGCGAAGGTGCGCGCATTGGCAGCAGTGCGGTGGTGCTCAAACCGGTGCCGCCTGGGGCCACGGCGGTGGGCAATCCGGCACGCATCATTGCCGCTGATCTGGAAGCCGCACGCGAGGCTGCCGCAGCCAAAATGGGTTTTTTAGCCTATGGGGTGACCCAGGGTGACGACCCGGTGTCGCAAGCCATGAAGGGCCTGATCGACAACGCTTCGGGCCACGAACACCAGATCGCGCTGCTCTGGCAGGCCATTGAAAAATTGTCGGCGCGTTCGCGTGAACTGCCGGCTGGCGACTGCGTACCGGAAGGCGCACAGAAGGTCGAAGCCTTTGACGCTGAGCGTCTGAACCGCTTGGTCAAGTAACGCGCTGTACTTCGTTCAATGGCGCGATGGTGTTGTTGCTGAGGGCGATGCGGTCATTCAGCTCTCTGGCTGGCACGGGCCGCCCGAACAGGTAGCCCTGGCCCGTCTGGCAGCCCATCTTCAGCAGCATGCTGGCCTGCAGCTCGTTTTCCACGCCCTCGGCCACGTTGCTGACGCCCAAACTGCGTGACAAACCAATGATGGCGTCAATGATCTTCGCGCTTTGCGGCCGCTCTTGCATGGTGTGCACAAAAGAGCGGTCGATCTTGATCTTGTCAAACGTCATCTCGGCCAGGTAGCTCAGGCTGGAATAGCCGGTGCCAAAGTCGTCCAAGGTCACCGTCATGCCGGTCTTCTTGAGCGCCAGGATCACCTGGCGGGCGCGCGCGGTGTCGTTCACCAAGGCTGTCTCGGTGAGTTCCACGTCCAGGCGCGAGGGCGGCACGCCGGCCTCTTGCAGCACGCTCATCAGCTGGTGCACCAGCGCGTCGTCCTGAATCTGTTGCGGGGCCACGTTGAACGACAGTCGCCAGTGCGGAGGAAAGCGCGAGAGGTCTTTGCACGCTGCGCGCAGCAGGCTGATGGTCAGCGGCCCGATCAAGCCGGAGTGCTCGGCCAGCGGGATGAACTTGTCGGGTGTGAGCAAGCCGCGCACGGGGTGCCGCCAGCGGCACAGCAGCTCCAGCGACAAGATGTTGCGCCGCGCCAAGCCAACGATGGGCTGGTAGAACGGCACCAGTTCACCGGCGGCGATGCCTTCGCGCAGCTCCTGCTCCAGCTTGTGCTGCTCGGACATCACCTCGTCGAGTTTGGCGTCGTAGTAGCAGACGGAGCCCCGGCCGCCCTTTTTGGCCCGGTACAAGGCCCAGTCGGCCTTGCGCAGCAGTTCGTCGTCGGTTTCGCCATCGGCAGGAAAGCGCGCCACGCCCACACTGGCGCCAATGTTGACCGACAGGTCGCCAAACCGCATGGGCTCACTCAGTCGGTCGACGATGCGCTCGGCCGAGTTGCGCGCGCTGCTGGCGCCTTCGCGTTCGTCCACCACCACCACAAACTCGTCACCGCCATAGCGCGCCCGCAGGTCAGACTGGCGCAGGCACTGCGACAAGCGCAGTGCCACCTCTTTGAGCACCAGATCCCCCACCATGTGGCCGTTGCGGTCGTTGATGGGTTTGAAACGGTCGAGGTCGACCATCAGGACGGCCAGGGGCTCCTGCTTGGAGCGGGCCAGTTGCATGCGCAGGTGCATGGCGTCGTGAAGCCCGGCGCGGTTGTCCATGCCGGTCAGCAGGTCGCTGGTGGCCAGGCGCTGAATACGGCCCTCTGCATGGAGCAATGAGCTTCTGGAGGCGTCCAGACCGTTGCTCAAGCGTCGCCACAAGGCCAGGCCCAGCACCAGGGCCAGCAGCAAGGTACCGGCGGTGACCCCGTAAGAGCGCTGCTTGAGCCGGGACAGGTCTGCCAGTGTTGCCGCCTGGACGGCTCGGGCCAACTGCTCATTGGCCACGTTGAGGCCTTGGGTGGCTGTGACGTAGGGTTCACTTTCGAAGAGACCGCGAGCCGCTTCGTGGCTGCCGGTGCTCATGGCCATCAACGCCGACGCGCGCATGCGTTGCAAGAGCGCGCCGGCCTGGCGCGTGGTTTCACGGTACTTCCCGGTCACTTCAGCGGGCGCCAGGAGCAGGGTGTGTTCGAGGGTCTGTGTTTGCTGGTTGGCGAGTCGGTCGAACCGGTCAACCCAGCCTGCTTCACCGGTGCGCGACGCGGCGTCGGCTGTGACCAGCAATTGCTGTTCAGTGACCCTGATTTCACCGCCCAGGCGGTGGGCGGTGGCGTGGCGCTCGGTGGCCTGCGCAAGGGCCTGCGCCGACCACAAGCGCTCGGCCAGCAACGCCGTCCCCACTGCCGCTGCGCCCAACAGCGCCAGCGCAACCGAACGGCGGGCCTGGCGCATGGTCTGCTCGACGATCGAGACTGGCGGAAGCAGGGCGCCCGGCTGGGCGGGGGAGGCGGTTTTGAACACGGCGGGCGGGTTGCGAGTTGTCAATCCTTGACTTATCGGCAGGCGGTCCCGCCCACTTGAGCGTGCTGTGCAGCGCCCCGAGTCAACACGCAGGCCGCGGCTTCAGCCCCGAGCTGGCCGGGTCGCGGACTTGGGCCGGAAGGCCTTGCAGACCGTGTCGTCGGTCTCGATGTAAGGGCCGCCGATCAGGTCCACGCAATAGGGCACAGCCGAAAAAATGCCATGGACCGGGGGCGCCGCCTGGGGCAAGCCTTGCAGTGTCTCGGCAATCGACTTGGGCTGGCCCGGCAGGTTGATGATGAGCGCTTGGCTTCGGATCACCGCGACCTGGCGCGACAGGATGGCGGTGGGCACAAAGGCCAGGCTGATCTGGCGCATCTGCTCGCCAAAGCCTGGCATCACCTTATGCGCCACGGCCAGGGTGGCTTCTGGCGTGACATCGCGCAGGGCGGGGCCGGTGCCGCCGGTTGTCAGCACCAAGTGGCAATGGGCGACATCGGCCAACTCACACAAGGTGGCGCTGATCTGGGTTTGTTCGTCAGGGATCAGGCGTTCATGCCATTCGATCGGGTTGCGCACGGCGCGGGTCAACCATTCTTTCAGCGCAGGCACACCCTGGTCTTGGTAGACCCCGGCTGAAGCACGGTCGCTGACCGACACCAGGCCCACGCGGACGAGTTCAAAGGGAGCGCTCATGTCATCAAAAAGGGTTTGATCAGCTGAAACAGTTCGCGGTGGCTCTTGGGTTGACGTGCGGGCTGCCCCACTTCGAGCGCCAGCTTGGCGCTGTCGCGCCGCGCCGCGCGCACCAGGCTGCGCAGCTGCTGGCTGTCGGTCTGGGCATGCAGCTGCAGCCATCGGGTCAGGGCTTCGTCGTCGGCAATCAGCTCGGCGCGCCAGCGTTCGGCTTCGTGCAGGGCCAGCGTGTCCTTGGCACTGCCCAGCGTGGCTGCGGCCACGGCTTCGCGCAGCACGGCCTCGTCGGCGCTGCGCATCAGCTTGCCCACGTACTGCATCTGGCGCCGGCGGCCTTCAAAACTCTTGGTGCTTTGATATTGCTCGATGGCGTCGCGCAGCGGCTCGGGCATGTCGATCTGGGCCAGGCGCTCGCTGGACAGTTCGGCCACCGCCACACCCAGCGCCTGCAGGTCTTGCGACTGCTGTTTGAGCCGGGTTCGGCTGGGGCGCGTGAGTGCACCGTCTTCGTTAAATGCCAAGGGCTCGCCGTAGTGAACGTCGATGCCGCGGTGCGGTGCGGCTCTGCGGGGCATGTCAGGGGCCTTTGTAAAGTGCGCTCAGGTGCGCTCAGAGGTGTGCTCGGAGGGGGCCGCTATCATAAGTGCGCATTCCTGCATGCCCATTCCAACCAAGGCGCCATCGCCCATGACCCGTTCCCGCCGCGCCGATTCTGGCTTTGCCTTTCGCACCGAGCATTTTCAGCAGCTGATCGAAGACACCTTGGGTCTGGCCCGCCAGCTTGGGGCCAGTGATGCCGGCGCAGAGGTTTCCGAGGGCGTGGGGCTGTCGGTGTCGGTGCGCAAGGGCGAGCTCGAGAACGTCGAACGCAACCGCGACAAGTCGCTCGGCGTCAGCGTCTACCTGGGTCAGCGTCGTGGCAACGCCAGCACCTCTGATTTTTCACCAGCCGCCATGCGTCAAACCGTGCAAGCGGCTTACGACATCGCGCGTTTCACCGCGGAAGACCCGGCTGCAGGGCTGCCCGATGCAGCCGAACTCGCCACCGCCGCCGAGGTGGCGCGCGACCTGGACCTGTTCCACCCCTGGGCCGTGGACGCCGCACAAGCGGCGGAGATCGCACGCCGTTGTGAAGACGCAGCGATGTCGCTCGACCGGCGCATCACCAATTCCGAAGGCGCCGGCGTTTCTGCCCAGCAAGCCCATTTCTGGTCTGGCAACTCGCGCGGGTTTCGCGGCGGCTACGCCAGTTCACGCCACTACATCTCGGCGTCGCCCATTGCGGGCAAAGGCAAGGACATGCAGCGCGACGGTTGGTACACCAGCATGCGCGACGCCAGCGACCTGGCCAGCCCCGAGGTGGTGGGCCGCTACGCCGCCGAACGCGCCCTGTCGCGCCTGAAGTCGCGCCGTGTGGCCACGGGCGAAGTGCCAGTGCTGTTTGAGTCCACCGTGGCCGCCGGTTTGCTGGGCGCTTATGTGCAAGCCACTTCGGGTGGCGCGCTGTACCGCAAGGCCACCTTCTTGGTCGACAGCCTGGGCCAACGTGTCCTGGCCAAACACATCGACGTGTTGGAGGACCCGCACCAGATCAAGGGCAAGGGCAGCGCGCCCTTCGACGACGAAGGTGTGCGCACGCGGGCCAGCCAAGTGGTTGAGGCCGGCGTGGTCAAGAGCTACTTCCTGTCCACCTACTCGGCGCGCAAGCTGGGCATGAAGACCACGGGCCACGCCGGTGGTTCGCAGAACCTGACCATGAGCAGCCGGCTGACAAAGCGGGGCGATACCCTGGACAAGATGCTGGCCAAACTGGGGCGCGGGCTGTTCGTGACCGAATTGATGGGGCAGGGCGTCAACTACGTCACCGGCGACTACTCGCGTGGCGCCGCTGGCTTCTGGGTCGAGGGCGGCCGCATCGTGCACCCGGTGCACGAAGTCACCATCGCCGGCCACCTGCGCGAGATGTTCAACAACATCGTCGCCATTGGTGCTGACGCCTACACCCAGGGCAGCAAGACGGTCGGGTCGGTGTTGATTTCTCGGATGAAGCTGGCCGGGTCTTGACCGCTGTCAGGGTTGAGCCCCGGGCCGGTGTTTACCCTGATTTCAGCGATTTGTTAGCTGAGCGAACGACACTGCTGCAGACGCATCGTTTTCAGACGACGCGTGGCGCTGCCTCAAACGGGTAAACCCGCTCGAGTAAGGCCATCGCGCAAACCTAAAATTCGCCGCGTTCGTCCCCTTCTTCACCGCCTTTTTTCATTCAGGAGACCTCAATGGAACGTCGTTCCTTCGTTCATGGTGCTGGCTTGGCGGGCGTTCTCGCCGCCGGTGTTGCACCTGCTGTTGTGCATGCACAAGCCGCCTTGCGCTGGCGCTTGACCTCGGCGTTTCCCAAGTCGCTGGACACCATCTATGGTGCGTCGGACACCTTTGCTCGCAAAGTGAAGGACATGACCGGCGGAAAGTTCGAGATCTCTGTCCATGCCGCAGGCGAATTGGTCCCAATGCCCGGCTTGGTTGATGCGGTGCAAAGCGGCACCGTTGAAATGGGGCACACGGCTCCGTACTACTACTTCGGCAAGAACGACGCCTTCGCGCTCGGCTGCGCCATTCCATTTGGCTTGAACAGCCGTCAAATGACGGCTTGGCAGTACGACGGCAATGGCCTGAAGTTGATACGCGAGTTCTATTCGAACTATGGTTTCATCAGTTTCCCCATGGGCAACACGGGGGCGCAGATGGGCGGCTGGTACCGCAAAGAAATCAAGACCGTTGCCGACATGAAGGGTCTGAAGTTCCGTGTGGGTGGTTTTGCCGGCAAGGTGACGTCGCGCCTTGGCACGGTGTCGCAAAACATTCCGGGCGGTGAGATTTACCAGGCACTGGAAAAAGGCACCATCGACGCGGCCGAGTGGGTGGGCCCCTATGACGACCAGAAGCTGGGCTTCAACAAGGTTGCGCCGATCTACCACTACCCGGGCTGGTGGGAAGGTGGCCCTCAGTTGGACCTGTACGTCAACCAGAAAGCCTACGATGGCTTGAGCGGCGAGTACAAAGCCATCATTGAGAGTGCTGCGGCCTACGCCCACACCGAAATGCAGGCCAAATACGACGCTCGCAACCCCAATGCGCTAAAGCAATTGGTGGCCGGCGGGACCAAACTGGTGCCATTCCCCAAGCCGGTGTTGGACGCCGCATTCAAGGAAGCCATGGCGCTGTACAGCGAACTCAGCGCCAGCAATCCGGCATTCAAGAAGATTTACGACGACTACAGCAACTTCCGCCGCGATGCCAACTTGTGGTTCCGGTTCACAGAAGCACGATTTGACAGCTACATGCAGAGTGTGAAGCTCTGACACTTGGCTGCTTCGGCAGTTCAGCAGCCCCGCCTCGGCGGGGCTTTTTTGTGGTTTCGCGGGGGCGCTTGTACTCACCAAGTGCACTGCGACTGCGTCGCATGTCAGCCAAGCGCATGCATGGTTCGGTGGCTACTTCGCCGCCTCCACCAGAATCGGAAGTCCACATGAACGAAATGAATCAGGTCGAGTCCAGTGGGCCTGGGGCTGAACCCCAAGCTTTGGAAGGCGCTTCATTTTCACCGTTGCTCAAGGGGTTGGCGACGGTGATGGTGACGGCGCTGGTAGCAGGGACTTGGCGAGCCTTGAGCCTGGGAGCGTGGCAGCAGCTGGACGGCCAGAGCCTCGGCGTGATCGGGTTTCTGGCCCTTCTGATCCTGGCGGGTTACTGGGGAATTCTCACCAGCCGGACCCGCATTGATGGGCTCGGGATTCGGCAAACCTGGCTTTGGGAAAAGCAGGTCAAGCTGGCTGAGATCACGCAGCTCAAACTCATCCACGTGCAAGGCTTGTCATGGCTGATCGCGCCGCGCCTGGTGGTGCGAACCCAAGGCATTGGCGTGACGACCTTTCACGTGGCCGATCCCAAGCTCTTGGAAGCCTGCCGCAAGTTGGCCTACGGCTGAACACAGCTGCGGCTGCGAACAGCTACAGAGCACCCGCTGTAGCGTCTCCGCCA
Organism: Rubrivivax sp.; assembly: GCA_043774975.1. Classification (GTDB taxonomy): domain Bacteria; phylum Pseudomonadota; class Gammaproteobacteria; order Burkholderiales; family Burkholderiaceae_C; genus Rubrivivax. Next base: position 10,641 of record JAYVSX010000391.1, on the reverse strand, counting down.
CGTGGTTGTGCGCTGCACGTCAGGGCTTCTTGGCGGCGGCAGCGTCCTTTTTCATGGATTCTTCCAGTGCCTTCATCGGGTCGTCGCTTGCCGCACCGGCTTCGGTGGCGCTTGGTGCCGACGCAGCTTCGCCAGATGAACTGGCCGGTTCAGATGCCGCTGGCTCCGGGTCTGCCGCTGGGGCCTCGATCCCCATCTGCTGCAGGCTGTCTGTGGCTTTGTCCAGGTCAAGCACCTGCGGTTTGTCCAAAAAGGCGGTCACCGTTTGAGGGAAAGCGATGACCACGGCAACCAACACCAGTTGCAGCACCACCCAAGGAATGGCACCGACATAAATGTCCCTGGATTCCACCTTCTTCGGCAGGCTGCCGTTCTTGAACAGGGTGTCGGCAATCCCTCGCAAATAGAACAGTGCAAAGCCAAAAGGCGGGTGCATGAAGCTGGTTTGCATGTTCACGCAGATCATCACGCCAAACCAGATCAGGTCGATGCCCAACTTGTCAGCCACGGGGGCCAAAAACGGGATGATGATGAAGGCGATTTCAAAGAAATCGAGGAAGAAGGCTAGGAAGAAGATGAACACGTTGACCACGATCAGGAATCCGGTCTGTCCCCCAGGCAAGCCTGACAGCAAGTGCTCGATCCATTTGCCGCCTTCAACGCCCTGGAAGACCAAGGAAAAGACGCGTGACCCGATCAAGATGAAGACCACCATGGCAGTGATTCGCATGGTGCCGACCAGAGATTCCTTGACGAGCGGCCAAGTCAGCCGCTTGTGCATGGCCGCCAAGACAAATGCGCCCATGGCACCCATGGCGCCGGCTTCGGTCGGTGTGCAAATGGCCAGATTGAGGCCCGGCAACCCCCCCATGCTGCCCAGCACCAGGAAGATCAGCACCGCCGAAGGCACGATGCCGCGCAAGCACTTGATGACCAGAGCAGACCCGCTGAGGGTGCGCGCTTCTTTGGGGACGCCGGGTAATTGATCTGGAATCAACCGGGTCAGCAAGAACGTGTAGGCCAGGAACAGCAGCACCTGCAGGATAGAAGGACCCCATGCGCCCTTGTACATGTCGCCCACGGGTTTGCCCAACTGGTCTGCCAACACCACCAACACCAGAGATGGTGGGACCAGCTGGGTGATGGTGCCCGAAGCGGCCAACACACCCGTGGCGTAGCGCATGTTGTAGTTCCAACGCATCATCACCGGCAGAGAAATCATGGCCATGGCAATGACTTGCCCCGCCACGGTGCCGGTCACGGCGCCCAAGATGAAGCCGACGATGATCACCGAGTAGCCCAGGCCTCCCCGCGCCGGTCCAAAGAGCTGGCCCATCGAGTCCAGCATGTCTTCCGCCAGGCCGCACTTCTCAAGAATGGTGCCCATCAATGTGAAGAACGGGATCGCCAGCAGCAGATCGTTGGACAAGATGCCAAAGACGTTGAGCGGCAATGCGTTCATGAACGAGGGCGGGAACCAGCCTTGCGAGACTGCAAAGTAGCCGCAACCCAAGCCCAATGCGGACAACGAAAACGCCACCGGGAAGCCGATGATCAGGACAAGGATGAGCCCCACAAACATCAGGGGGGCGAAGCTTTCCATGCTCATTGCAGTGGTCTTTCGTAGTGGAAATCGCCTTGGTATTTGTGGTTCAACCAAGCCACACGCTTGATGGCCTCCGACACACCCTGCAACAGCAGCAGGGTGAATCCCAGCGGCAACAGCAGCATGGCGGGCCAACGGATGAGGCCACCGGAATTGCTGGACATCTCACCTGTGTTGAACATCTGAAGGAACAGTGGCCACGAAAAGTAGATCATCAGCACCATCACGGGCATCAGGAAAAAGAGCATGCCCAGCAAGTCAATCCAAGCTTGAACGCGACCCGAGTACTGGCCGTAGAGGACGTCGACGCGCACGTGTTCGTTGAGCCGCAGAACCTGGGCCGCTGCCAGCATCACGCAAGCGGCGAACAGGTACCACTGGATTTCGAGCCAGGCATTCGAGCTGTAATTAAGCAGGTAGCGCACCACCGCGTTGCCGGCGCTGATGAAGCAAGAGCCCAGCACGGCCCACTTGGCGATAGAGGCAAAGCGGTCGTTCAAACCGTCTATCGCGCGTGAGAGCTTCAGCAGTAATTCCATGGGCTTTCCTCATCAAGCATGGGCACATGCCTGGGGAAAGACTGTAGCGCGGCGAACCTGAAACTCGACTGAATGCAGGTGGTGCATCGGGTAAGCACCAAGAGAGCATGGGTCGCCGTTCGAGCCTATGGCTCAATCGGCTCTGGTCAGGCGGCCGTGGCGCTTTGATAGAGGCGGGTCGAACGTGCACCGCTGCGGCAAAACACAAGTAACGGGCGAGGCAGCTCCTGCAGCAGTTGAGCAAATGCGGCAATTTGCTGCGGCGACTGAAAACCGCCGTCGACCGGCAGCCAGCGGTATTGCAGTCCAGCAGCCAAGGCCGCCGCCTCGATTTGTGCGTTGGTGGGCTGGTCGGGGCCGTGTTCGAAGTCGGGGCGGTTGTTGACCACGCTCTTGAAGCCCAGCCTGGCAGCTTCGGCCATGGACTCAGGCGTCAACTGCGGGGCCACACAGACCTCGGGTGCAATCGGTCGAATGGGCAAACTGCTCATGGCTTCACTTGCTAAGCGCGTGTTTGACGGCGCTGGACACCATGCCCATGTCGGCTTTGCCGGCCAGCCTTGCCTTGGCTGCGCCCATGACCTTGCCCATATCGCCCGGGCCCGACGCCCCCAGTTCGGCCACCAATGCGGCAATGGCCGTGGTGACTTCATCGGCAGACAAGCGCTGTGGCAAGTAGGCTTCCAGCACCAACAGTTCGGCCGTTTCCTTGTCGACCAGATCGGTGCGGTTGGCTTGCGAAAAAGCAGTGATGGAGTCTTTGCGTTGTTTGATCAGCTTGTCGACGATGGCCACCACGGCCAGATCGTCAAGCTCGATGCGTTCGTCCACTTCGCGCTGCTTGCAGGCCGCCAAAAGCATACGGATGGCGCCCAGGCGCGGGGCGTCTTTGGCGCGCATGGCGGCCTTCATGTCTTCGGTGATGCGGTCTTTGAGTGCACTCATGGAGGTCTTTTGGAAATGAAACAAGCCCGCAGCGGCGTCCCGCGCGGGCTTGCATGTTCAGGCGTTGATCACGCCGTGCCTTGGAAGCTCAGTACAGCTTCTTGGGCAGCTGCATGCTGCGCACCCGCTTGAAATGGCGCTTGACGGCCGCAGCCTTCTTGCGCTTGCGCTCGGCCGTGGGCTTTTCATAGAACTCGCGAGCGCGCAGTTCGGTCAGCAGGCCGATCTTCTCGATGGTGCGCTTGAAGCGGCGCAGGGCTACATCGAAAGGTTCGTTCTCTTTGACGCGGATGGTGGTCATGTAGGTCGGGGTCCCGAAAAAATGTTGCGCTCGCTGTTCTGCCAAGTGTCTTGCCAGGTTGTTTTTTGCCTTGTTCCAAGCGCTTGAGGAACAGGGCAGGCCTTGCAGGATCGACGCGTTGATTTGCCAGCAAAGCCCGAAATTATAGACCGAAAACTGCAGGCCGGCGGTCTGGCTGCTGTCGCCAGTGGCAAATTGACGGCCATGAGGGGGCCTTGGTCGCCAGCGGGCCCAGACCAGAACTCACTTCCTTGAAAAACAGGCGCATGTACCGCTTTCTTTGGCCCGACTGGGGGTCAAACTTGGGGTCAGAATCAGTTTGCTGCTTGTCTGTTTGTCGGCTTTTCCCCAACATAGTGCATCGACGCATGTGCGGGCCTTTTTCCCGCAGTTACATCAGGTCCTGGTCATGAGTTCGCCCGCCCATCTGCCGCCCGATCCTCCGTTGCACGGCGCTGCGCTGTCCGAGGTGCTGGGCGGCACCTTGCCCATGTTGGTGGAGTTGCAAGGCGGCTTGTTGTCGGTCAAAGATGCCAAGACGGGCCGTTATGCTCACGTGAGCGGGGCCATGGCGGCGCTGTTGGGGCGCCCCACCGACCAGGTTTGCGGCTGCACCGATGCCGACATTTTCGATGCGGGTTTGGCGGGCGCTTTTCGTGCGGCCGAACAAACCGCCAGGGCGCAGGGCGCACCATTGATCAGCGAGCATGAGTTCGAGTTGTCGGGCAGTCGGCGAACCTTCAACGTTTTGCGCACGCTTTGCACCAACCGCGGCCAATCCTGGCTGGTGGCGGTTTGGCTCGACAGAGCCCCCGACCTGCAGCGCGCTCAGCAGCTTCGCAGTGCCTTGGAGCAGATCGAGCAACAGCAGCTGGCCCATGATCGACTGCGGCGCGAACTGACCGACCAGGCCCTGCGCGACCCGGCGTCGGGCTTGCACCGCCGGGGACATTTCGAAGACCAATTGCGACGCGAAGTGGACCTGTCGACCCGCGAACACCGCGAGTTCTCCATCGTCTTCATCGAGATCGACGCAGCGCCACCGAAGGTGCTGGCCCTGGGCGCGGCCGGTCAGCAAGCGGTTATTGAAGCCATGGGCCGTCTCTTGCGCGGTGGCACACGGGCCATGGACGCGTCGTGCCGCTACGACGACGGGCGTTTTGCGGTGCTGCTGTCGGGCGTGGGCTTGGCCACGGCGCACGCGCGTATGGAAGGTCTGCGGCGCAAGTGCGCGACGCAAATCGTGGTCCACGACGGCGCGGAACTGAGCTTCACGGCTTCGATGGGTGTGGCCAGCTTTCCGCACACAGCCAGCAGCCAAGAGGCGCTGATTGAATCGTGCGAACTGGCCCTGGCTGAAGCCCACCGGCGCGGCGGCAACCACGTCACCTTGGCCGCCATCCGGTTTGATGCCGCGCCGACACAGCCCCAGAACGGCGCCTAAGCAAAGGCTCTGTGAAGCATGCTGGCGGCCAACAGCAACAGCATGGCCGCAAAGAACCGCTTGAGCTGTGCCACCTGTATGCGTTGCGCGGTGCGAGCTCCCCAAGGTGCCATGCTCATGCTGGCCAAGGACACGATCAACAGGCCCGGCAGGTAGAGATAGCCCAGCGCGCCGGGCAAAGCCGGCGGCAGCTCCCAGCCGGCCACGACGTAGCCCGCCGTGCTGGCCAGCGCGATCGGGAAACCCAATGCGGCGCTGGTGCCCACGGCCACGCGGGGCGGCACGTTGTGGCGGGTCATGAAGGGCACTGACATGAAAGCCCCGCCAGCGCCGACCAACCCAGACAGAAACCCGATCGCCGCGCCGACTACGCCCGTGACCGCGGCGCCGGGCAAGGCGCGACCGACCAGGGGCGGCTTGTTGCGCAGCATGTTGACCGCCATATAGGCCAGAAAGGCTGTGAAAAAGAGCGCCAGCCCTTGGCCCTTCAAGACGGCAAACGCGCCTGCACCCGAGGCCAAGCCGCCCAGCACGATGCCCGGAGTCAGTTGACGTGCCAGGTCCCAGCGCACGGCGCCCAGGCGGTGGTGTGCGCGCACGCTGGACAGGCTGGTGAAGAGGATGGTGGCCATGCTGGTGGCGATCGCCATCTTGACGGCCAGGCCACTTTCCACGCCGCGCTGGGCCAGCAGCAGCGTCATCACCGGCACCATCATCATGCCGCCACCCACGCCCAACAGCCCAGCCAGGAAGCCCACCACCACGCCCGTGGCCAGCAACTCGGCTACCAGCAAAAGGGAGAGGTCCAGCAAAACTCAGCGCCCCAACAACGCCAGTACAGCCTGCCACTGCGGCGCGGTGACGGGCGTGATGGACAGCCGATTGCCCCGCTGCAGCACCTGCAGGCTGGCCAGGAACGGCGCCAGGCGCATCTCCGCCAGGCTCAGCAGGCGCGTTTTGCGCTCCAGGCGCACGTCAACTTTCAGCCAGCGGGGCAGGTCCCGCGATGCCTTGGGGTCGTGGTAGGGGCTGGCCGGGTCAAACTGAGTTTCATCGGCAGCCAAGCCGCCGGCGATCTGTGCCAGACCCACAATCCCGGGCTGCGGGCAGGACGAGTGATAAAAGAGCACACCGTCGCCCGGCTTCATCAGGTCGCGCATGAAATTGCGGGCTTGGTAACTGCGCACGCCCGTCCAAGGCAGGGTCTGATTGGGGGCGCGGACCAGATCGTCGATCGACGTTTCAGACGGCTCGCTTTTCATCAGCCAACAGCGGATGGGAGTTGAGGCTGGAAGGGAAGCTGTCATGAGCGAGAGATAAGGTGTCCGCCGTGCAAAGCAAACCGTTTGCCTGAACCAAGGGGGAGTTCAGGTGGGCGAGGTCAGCCAAGCTTCGGGTTCATCTGACGCGAGACGCTCACACCAACTTGGCGATGTTCCAAGCCCTTGGTCATAGACCATCGGCTCAAGGACATATTGGCTTGCAACACACAGCGGACGAGCTCATTCTAGACCTGCATCCGCGTATGAGTGGTGCGCTGCAGATGCGCCCTTGTTCACAGCAATTGGCCGTCTTCACCCAGGGCCGCGTCAATGCGGCGAACCATGTCGTCCAGCTCAGCCATTTGAGCTTCGGCGGGTCCGTCGGACGGCGCTGTGGCGCGCACTGCGGTAGGGTTCGAGGGGCCACGCTCAGCCAGTTGGTAGCCCAGGTTGAGCGCGGCCAATACGGCGATGCGTTCACGTGCCTTGACCTTGCCAGAGTCGCGGATGGCGGTCATCTCTTTATCGACCGCGGCGACGGCGTTGCTGAGCAGCGTTTCGCCGCCTTCCGGGCAGCCCAGCATGTAGACCTGGCCCAGGATCGAGACTTCAACCTGCTTCAAGCGGCGTTCTCCCGGTCGGTTGCGGGCGGGGCTTCGGCGGGCAGGCGCTCCAGCAGCGCGTCGATGCGCGCACGGGCTGCGGCCAAGCGCGACCGCAGGCTGTCACGTTCGGTGGTGACGGCGGCCAGCTGCTGCTCGATCAAGGTGCTGGTGCGCTTCAGTTCCTGGTGCCGCAGCACCAGGCGGTCCACCCGTTCGCTGAGGTCTTCAAGCTTGGCCATCGGTTTCCCCCTGCGATATTGTAGGAGCGCTGTGCACCGCCAGCTTGCGGCCCTGGTCGCACCAGGTCCGCACGGCGCAGGCCTGGCAACGGGGCGAGCGTGCCAAGCAGACATAGCGGCCGTGCAGGATCAGCCAGTGGTGGGCGTCCACCGCGTACTGCGCTGGCACGCGCTTGAGCAGCTTTTCTTCGACCTGAAGTGGGTTGCGTCCTGGTGCCAGCCCGGTGCGGTTGCTGATGCGAAAAACGTGGGTGTCGACCGCCATGGTGGGCTCGCCAAAGGCCACGTTGAGCACCACGTTTGCCGTTTTGCGCCCGACACCGGGCAGCGCCTGCAGTGCATCGCGCGAGCGTGGCACCTGGGCTCCGTGCTGGTCGATCAGGATTTTGCAGGTGGCCACCAGGTTCTTGGCCTTGTTGCGAAACAGCCCGATCGTGCGAATTTCATCGCGCACCCGCGCTTCACCCAGGGCCAGCATCTTTTGCGGCGTGGGTGCCAGTGCAAACAAGCGACGGGTGGCCTTGTTGACGCTGACGTCGGTGGCCTGCGCCGACAGCAGCACGGCGGCCAGCAACTCAAACACGCTGCTGTACTGCAACTCGGCCTGCGGACGCGGGTTGGCCGCTGCCAAGGTGGAAAAAAAGGGCGCAATGGCTGCGGTTTTCATGGCTTGGTCTGGCGCTGCTCACGCGAGCGTTTCAGGGCCGCTTCGATCACCGCGCGTTTGGCCGCGAGCGTGTCGGGGTCAGTGATCTGGCTGTGCTGTCCCAGGTCGGCCAGCTTGGTCTGGGCCTTGGCGGCCAGGCGTTCGTTGTTTTCGCGATGGTCGCGGTCCACCCGCATCTGATGAAAGGCGTAGCGGGCTTGCGCCAGGTCGGCTTGTGGCTGGCTCCAGGCGGCCCAACCACTGCGGCCGGGGGTGACGGCGGGCATGCTGATGCAATCCACGGGGCACACCGGAACGCACAACTCGCAGCCCGTGCACAGTGCGTCGATCACGGTGTGCATCAGTTTGGGGGCGCCAACGATGCAGTCAACCGGGCAGGCCTTGATGCACAAGGTGCAGCCAATGCACCACGCCTCGTCGATCACAGCCAACGCGCGCGGGCCCTCGTGGCCACGTTCGGTGTCCAAGGGCAGGCCGGGCCGTCCGAGCAAACCTGCCAGGCGCGCGATGCCTTCGGCGCCGCCGGGCGGGCAGCGGTTGATGTTGGCCGAACCCTCGGCCATGGCTTGCGCGTAGGACTGGCAGTCCGGATAGCCGCAGCGGGTGCACTGGGTTTGCGGCAGAACGGCATTGAGCCACTGGGCCAGCGCGGCAGTGGTGGGCGAGGGTGAGGTCACCCCCTGATTATCGGGCGCGGCCCTTTGAGGCTGATGCTGATCCGGCGGTTGCCGCGGACTTACCCTTCGGCTTGGCGGCTGGGACCTTTGCTGTTGCCCTTGCTGTTGCCTTCGCGGTGACCCGCGTGGGCGCAAGTTGGGGCGACGTCTTGCGCGAAGGAGACTCCGATACCGGCTGGGTTAAGGCGGCCAAGGCTTTCAAGGGCTTGACCTCTGTCTGGTTGAACTTGGTGATGAAGGCTCGGACTTCAGGGTAGACCTTGTCGCGCCAGCGCCTGCCCGAAAAGATGCCGTAGTGTCCGGCGCCTTCGGCGTCGTAGTGAAACGCACGCTCGCGGGGTACGCCCGTGCACAGGTCGTGCGCCGCTTTGGTTTGTCCAGCACCTGAGATGTCGTCGAGCTCGCCTTCCACCGTCAACAAGGCGGTCGTGCGAATGTCTTGCGGCTTGACCAACTCACCCTTGACGGTCCATGTGCCGTTGACCAATGCGAAGTCCTGGAACACGGTCTTGATGGTGTCCAGGTAGTACTCGGCGGGCATGTCCAGAACGGCGTTGTACTCGTCGTAGAACTGGCGGTGCGAATCGGCACTGTCGTCGTCGCCCCGGATCAAGTCCAGGAAGTAGTCGTAGTGGCTGCTCAAGTGGCGGTCGGGATTCATCGCCACAAAACCGGTGTGCTGCAAAAAGCCGGGATACACAGACCGCCCGGCGCCGGGGAAGTTTTGTGGCACGCGGAAGATCACGTTGGTCTCGAACCAATTGTGGCTTTTGTTGGTGGCCAGGTTGTTGACCGAAGTCGGGCTTTTGCGAGCGTCGATCGGGCCGCCCATCATGGTCATGGTGAGCGGTGTTTTCTCGCCGCGGCTGGCCATCAGGGACACCGCGGCCAGCACCGGCACCGTGGGTTGGCAGACCGAGATCACATGAACCTGGGGCCCGCAGTGGCGGATGAACTCCTGCACGTACTCGACGTAGTCGTCCAGGTGGAAAGGGCCGGCGTCCAGCGGCACCATGCGCGCGTCGGTCCAGTCGGTGATGAACACCTTGTGGTCGTGCAAAAGGCTCTTGACGGTGTCGCGCAACAGCGTGGAATGATGGCCCGACAGCGGCGCCACCACCAGCACCGTGGGCTGGCCTTTCATGTTGTCCAGCGCCTTGGGGTTGTCGGTGAAGCGCTTGAAACGCAACAGGCGGCAAAACGGCTTGCTCAGCGCCACCTGTTCCTGAACCGCGATCGTGACGCCCTCCACCGTGGCAGATGTGATGTCGAAAGGCGGCTTCTCGTATTCCTTGGCCAGGCGGTGGAGCAAATCAAAACCAGCTGAAACGCGCTGGGCCATGGGCGCATGCGCGAAGGGCGACAAGGGGTGGTCGTAGAGTTTGGCCGAAGCGCTGGCGAACTCTGAGAACGGGGCCATCAGGGCGCGTTGGGATTCGTAGAACTGATACAGCATGGTGGTCTCCGTTGGGGCGCCGGTCCGTGGCTTTCAAGCCACGGTGCATCTTGCACACCCAGGGCAGCGGGCAGGCTGACGGCAGCGGCATATTTGCTGCAATGCAGCAAATATGCCACATCTTCACGCTTGGAGTGGCAATGGTCGCTCAGTACTTGCCCTGGCCATACCGCAAAAACACGTACGAGCGCACCGTACTAGACAGGATTGCCGGGTTGCGGCTCCTTCAGCAGCAGTCAGGTTGATCGATGGCCTGCCTCACATCACCTGCGACAAAGCTCCCACCACGGCATGAATGTTTCGGCTGTTGATGGCCGCCACGCAAATGCGGCCGGAGTCCAAACCGTAGACACCCACCTCGCTGCGCAAGCGCTGCATTTGTGTCACCGAAAGCCCGGAATAGCTGAACATGCCCAGTTGCGCCGTGATGTAGGACAGGTCGCCTTTGACGCCTGCCGCCTGCAGCTGCATTACCAGTTGTTCGCGGGTGGCCTTGATGCGGTCGCGCATGCTGGCCAATTCTTCTTCCCACTGCGCGCGTAGAGCGGGCGTGGTCAGCACCGTGGCCACCAGCTGGGCGCCAAACGTGGGCGGGTTGCTGTAGTTGGCGCGGATCACGATCTTCAGCTGCGACAGCACGCGGCTACATTCTTCCGCGCTATGGCAAACCACACTGAGTGCGCCGACCCGTTCGCCATAGAGCGAAAAGCTCTTCGAGAACGATGTCGAAACGAAAAACGAGATCTCCTGGGCCATGAAAACGCGCACAGCCGCACCGTCTTCTGCAATGCCTTTGCCAAAGCCTTGGTAGGCCATGTCCAAAAAGGGGATCAAGCCGCGCGACTTGCAAGCGGTGGCAATCTGCTCCCACTGGCTGGACGTGAGGTCACAGCCTGTTGG
>JAYVSX010000390.1:0-6327 GCA_043774975.1 Rubrivivax sp. | reverse complement strand
CCCAGCACACCGCCGCGTTCGGCGATTTTTTCAAACTCGCTGAGCACGGCTTCTTCTACCAGTTCAGTCAGTTCGTCGATGACAAAAGCGCCCTGGTTGGGGTTCTCGTTCTTGGCCAGGCCCCACTCGCGGTTGATGATCATCTGAATGGCCATGGCCCGGCGCACGCTGTCTTCGGTGGGCGTGGTGATGGCTTCGTCAAACGCATTCGTGTGCAGGCTGTTGCAGTTGTCGTAGACCGCAATCAAAGCCTGCAGCGTGGTGCGGATGTCGTTGAACTGGATCTCTTGCGCGTGCAGGCTGCGGCCGCTGGTTTGCACGTGGTATTTCAGCTTCTGGCTGCGTTCGTTGGCGCCATAGCGGTCGCGCAGCGCCACCGCCCAGATGCGGCGTGCCACCCGGCCCAGCACCGTGTATTCGGGGTCCATGCCGTTGCTGAAGAAAAAACTCAGGTTGGGCGCAAAGTCATCGATGTGCATGCCACGGGCCAGGTAGGCCTCGACAAAGGTAAAGCCATTGCTCAGCGTGAAGGCCAGCTGGCTGATCGGGTTGGCCCCGGCTTCAGCGATGTGATAGCCCGAGATCGACACGCTGTAGAAGTTGCGCACGTCGTGGTGCACAAAGTACTCGGCGATGTCGCCCATCACCTTCAGTGAAAACTCGGTGCTGAAGATGCAGGTGTTCTGGCCCTGGTCTTCTTTCAGGATGTCGGCCTGCACGGTGCCACGCACATTGGCCAGGGTCCAGGCGCGGATCTTCTGCGCTTCGTCGTCGGTCGGATCGCGGTCGTTGTCCAGCTTGAACTTGTCCAGGTTCTGGTCGATCGCGGTGTTCATGAACATGGCCAGAATCGACGGCGCGGGGCCGTTGATGGTCATGCTGACGCTGGTGCTGGGGTTGGTGAGTTCGAAGCCTGAGTACAGCACCTTCAGGTCGTCCAGCGTGGCGATGCTGACGCCGCTGTTGCCGACCTTGCCGTAGATGTCGGGGCGCAGGTCGGGGTCGTTGCCGTACAGCGTGACGCTGTCAAACGCGGTGCTCAGCCGCTTGGCCGGCAGGCCCTCGCTGACCATCTTGAAGCGGCGGTTGGTGCGGAAGGCGTCGCCTTCGCCAGCAAACATGCGCGTCGGGTCTTCGCCTTCGCGCTTGAAAGCGAAGGTACCTGCGGTGTAGGGGAAGCTGCCGGGCACGTTGTCCAGCATCAGCCATTTCAGCAATTCGCCGTCGCATTCATAGCGCGGCAGCGCCACTTTGCGGATCTTGTTGCCCGACAGCGTGGTATGGGTCAGCGCGGTGCGGATTTCCTTGTCCCGGATCTTCACCACGTACTCGTCGCCGGCGTAGGCCTTTTGCATGGCGGGCCACTGGGCCAACAGCTTGCGGGCCTGCGGGTCCAGTTGCTGTTGGCGGCCGCCTGCCAGGTCGTTGACGGCTTCCACCGCGCGGTGGCGCTCCGGCTTATCGGTTTGCAGCATGGCCGCGGTGGCCTTGAGCTGCTGGACCTGGCGCGCCAGGCGGCTTTGTTGCAAAGCGCGCTGCTTGTAGCCCCGCACGGTATCGGTGATGTCGGCCAAGTAGCGCACGCGCGCGCCCGGCACGATGGGCACTTGGTGGGTGCTGTGACGTGTGGCCACGCGCGGCAAGCGGCCTGGGGTGACCGGCAGGCCCAGCTCGGCCAGCCGTGGCAACACCGCCTGGTACAGCGCGGTGGCGCCGTCGTCGTTGAAGCGGCTGGCCATGGTGCCAAACACCGGCATGTCTTCGGTGGGCGACTTCCAGGCCTCTTTGTTGCGCTGCACCTGCTTGGCCACGTCGCGCAGGGCGTCGGCTGCGCCCTTGCGGTCAAACTTGTTGATGGCCACAAATTGTGCGAAGTCGAGCATGTCGATCTTCTCCAACTGGCTGGCCGCGCCGAATTCGGGCGTCATCACATACATCGGTACGTCGACCAAAGGAACGATGGCCGCGTCGCCCTGGCCGATGCCCGAGGTTTCCACCACGATCAGGTCAAAGCCCGCCGCCTTGCAAGCCAGCAAGACGTCGGGCAGGGCCTGGCTGATCTCGCTGCCAAAGTCACGCGTGGCCAGGCTGCGCATGAACACCCGTTGGCCGCTGTCGCTGGCCGCACCGCTGCTGCCTGACGACTGCACCGACGCCTGCACTGACGCCTGCACCGTCGCCGCCCACGGGCTGATGGCGTTCATGCGGATGCGGTCGCCCAAGAGCGCGCCACCGCTCGTGCGCCGGCTGGGATCGATGCTGATCACAGCCACGCGCAGCGCGTCGCCCTGGTCCAGCCGCAAACGGCGGATGAACTCGTCGGTCAGGCTGCTCTTGCCGGCCCCACCGGTGCCGGTGATGCCCAGCACCGGAACTCGCTTGGCCTGCGCAGCCTGTTCCAGGGCGGCTCGGAATTCCGCGCTGGCCTTGCCGTTTTCCAGCGCCGTGATGGCCTGGGCCAGCACACGCCAGGCGGCGTCGCTGTGGCCCTGCAACGCGGCCACGTCCTGCGGCGCGTGCACCGTGAGGTCGGTGTCGCAGCGCATCACCATCTCGCCAATCATGCCCTGCAGGCCCATGCGCTGGCCGTCCTCGGGGCTGTAGATGCGGGTCACGCCGTAGTCCTGCAGTTCCCGGATCTCACTCGGCACGATGACCCCACCACCGCCGCCAAAGACCTGGATGTGCGCACCGCCGCGCTGGCGCAGCAGGTCCACCATGTACTTGAAGTACTCGACGTGGCCGCCTTGGTAGCTGCTGATGGCGATGCCCTGCACGTCTTCTTGCAGCGCGGCGGTGACGACTTCGTCGACGCTGCGGTTGTGCCCCAGGTGCACCACCTCGGCGCCCATGCCCTGCAGGATGCGGCGCATGATGTTGATGGCCGCGTCGTGGCCATCAAACAGCGACGCCGCTGTCACGAAGCGCACCTTGTGGCTGGGGCGGTAGTTGGCCAGAGCCTTGAACTCGGCTGAGAGGTCGGTCATGACGGTGCACTCGGTCAGAGGCGTTGGGGCCCGGGGAAGTTGGAGCCCGGGGGCGGGCGGAACTGACGTTTACGTAAACGTTAACTAAAGATCATGCCATGCTCGGCCGCCAGGCAACTGACAGCCCCGGCGGCACCGCTCATGGTTTACCCCAAAAACAAGTGCTGTGGCGCAGCGGCCCGCGCTGCTACGCTGATGCCCCCACACAGCGGCAACACGGCTCCATGACATTTCTGGCCATCGACATCGGCAACACGCGCTTGAAGTGGGCGCTTTACACCGCCCCACACCTGGGCGCCAAGTTGCTGGAGCAGGGCGCTGTGTTCCTGGAAACCATCGACGACCTGGCAGATCGCGACTGGAAGTCACTGCCCACGCCCAGCAGCATGCTGGGGTGTGTGGTGGCGGGCGATGCGGTGCGCCGGCGGGTTGAGGCACAGCTGGAAATCTGGGACTTTGAACCGCACTGGGTGGTGCCGTCATCACACGAAGCGGGTTTGACCAACGGCTACGACCACCCCAGCCGCCTGGGTGCGGACCGCTGGGTTGCATTGGCTGGCGCGCGCGCTCGGGTGCTGGCTGCGGGCGCACCGCGCCCGGCCTTGGTGGTGATGGTGGGCACCGCGGTCACCGTCGACGCCTTGGACGCCAGCGGCCGCTTCCTGGGCGGGCTGATCCTGCCCGGATTTGGCCTGATGCTGCGCGCGCTGGAGCAAGGTACCGCGGGCCTGAAAGTGCCCACCGGCGATGTGGTGGATTTCCCCACCAACACCAGCGACGCGTTGATGAGCGGTGGCTCCAATGCGATTGCCGGCGCGGTGGAGCGCCAGGCCCGCCTTCTTCAGGCCCGGACCGGCCAGGAGCCCATGCTGTTGATGACCGGCGGCGCCGCAGTCAAGCTGGCACCCATCACCGACATGCCCTTTGAAACCCTGGAGACTTTGATCTTCGAGGGTTTGCTGATGATCCAGTCCAGGCGCCTGGCCTTCTAGAAAACGCCCCTCGTACGGCTCGGCCCTGTGCCTCAGATCGCGCCTCAGAGCCAGCGCTGCACCAGCTCCCGCAGTTGCTCGCGCGAATAGGGTTTGGCCAAATGGGCGTCCATGCCGGCAGCCATGGCCAATGCAGCGTCTTCGTCAAAGGCATTGGCCGTCAGGGCCACGATAGGCACGCGCGGCAACCGCAAGCGGGTTTCGCGCTCACGGGCCAGGCGGGTCGCCTCGTAGCCGTCCATCACGGGCATCTGGATGTCCATCAGGACCAGGTCCACCCTTTGCTGCTCGATCAACGACAGCGCCTGGGCGCCGTCTTCAGCTTCGACCACCTCAAGACCAAAGGACTTCAGCATCTCGCCGCCGATCAGGCGGTTGACCACGTTGTCTTCGACCAGAAGCACCACACCGCTCAGTTGCCCACTTTCAGCAAGACCCCCGAAGTCGGACTCCGCACTGGGCAACACCATGTTGGGCGCCAGTGGCATGAAAAGCGTAAACGAAAACACCGAGCCTGCACCCAGCCGGCTGGTGACTTCCAGTTGCCCACCCATGGCCTGAACGATGCGCTGGCAAATGGCCAGCCCCAGGCCGGTGCCCCCGCGCAAACGCGAACGTGTGCTGTCGACCTGGTGAAAGGGTTGGAACACCGTCGCCAACGACGGGCCGGGAATGCCGATGCCGGTGTCTTCCACTTCAAACCGCACCCGCGCTGAAACCGCATCGCGAAGCTGCGTGTTGAGCCGGATCGTGACCCCGCCCTTCTCGGTGAACTTGACGCCATTGCCCAAGAGATTGAGCAGCACTTGCTTGAGGCGCGGCGCGTCGCCCAGCACACCGTCGGGCACGTTGTCGTCGATCTGCAGCGTCAAGTTCAGGCCGCGGCTTTCGGCAGCCGCTCTGAAGAGCGCTGCGGCCGCTGCGGCCACCGAGTGCAGCGACATCGGGGACTGCACCACCACCAGCTTTCCGGCTTCGATCTTGGAGTGGTCCAGCACGTCGTTGAGGATGTCCATCAACGACTCACCCGAAGCCGCCGCCGTCTTGACCAAGCGGCGCTGGCGCAGATCCAGTGGGGTCTGGCGCAAGAGCTCCATGGCGCCCAGCACACCGTTCATGGGCGTTCGAATCTCATGGCTCATGGTGGCCAGAAACTGGCTCTTGGCCAGGTTGGCCGCCTCCGCAGACTCCTTGGCGCGCAGCAACGACACATTGGCTTCATCGGCCTCGGCGCTGTGGCGCAGCGACTGCAGCGTGACGTCGCGAAATTCGCGCGTGGCGCGGTACATGGTCAAACCAAACAGCACCGTCAGGGCCGCCAAAGGATAAGACTGGGCCGGCCCCGGCAACAGCGACACCACGGCAAGTGCACCCACCTGCAAAACGACAAGGTACACAAACGCGTGTCCCACCACCGACATGAACAGCGCCGCCGTCACCACCGAGCCACAGGCCAGTACACCGTAGGCGGTGCCGCTGGGGCCCGGCAAGGTGGGGTAGATGAGGAACGTGGCCACCACCCACATGGCCCCGGCCAAGACCGCGTTGCCTTCCAACAGGCGGATCACCCGGGTCGGCTCAACTTCACCGGTCAAGAGCCGGCCAGCCATTTGACGCGAGATCAGCCAACGCGAGAGCGAGGCCAAGCTGCCGACGATCAAGGTGATCCAGGCCCCTGCGATCTGGTCAGCCGCCCAACCCAGCCAGGAGATGAAAAAGACCGCCACCTGCAGCAAAGGCACGGTGCTGGCCGCATTGCAAAGCGCCACCTCCAGCGTCTGGCGCTGGATGTCTTCGTCGATGCCTGAACTGTCGGTCATGGGCCTTGGAGCATAGCGTGGCTGCCAGGCCAGCACGCCCAGACGCCGCTAAGACTGGATGTAGTTTTCGAGCTGCGCAATCGTGACCTCGTGGTCGGCAATGATGTCGTCCAGGATGTCGCGGATGGAAATCATGCCAACCACCGTGCTGCCATCCACCACCGGCAGGTGGCGGATTTTCTTCTCGCTCATCAGGGCCATGCAAATCCGCGTGCCGGTGGTCGGCGTCACGGTGATGACGTTGCGGGTCATGATGTCGGCGACCCGGGTTTCCTTGGAGTTGCGCCCTTGCAAGGCGACTTTGCGGGTGTAGTCGCGCTCCGACACCACCCCCACCAGCCGCCCGCCTTCCATCACCATCAGGGCGCCCACTTCGTAGCGAGCCAACAGTTCCAGGGCCGAGAACACCGACTCATCGGGTCGAACATGCCAAAGGGTGCCTTCTTGGGACTTGAGCAAAACAGACACAGGTTTCATGGGCAGTGCTCCTGTCGCGAAGTGCGCACGGCCACCAAGCGTAACCGATTG
>JAYVSX010000389.1:0-14751 GCA_043774975.1 Rubrivivax sp. | reverse complement strand
CGATGGGCCCGTTCTATTGTCCCGGCGATGCCAAGGTCTACCTGGACCTGAATTTTTTTGACACCTTGAGCAAGCGCATGGGTGCGCCGGGCGACTTTGCCCAGGCTTACGTGGTGGCGCACGAGGTCGGCCACCACCTGCAAAACCAGATGGGCATCACCGGCAAGGTTGACGCCATGCGCGGCAAGGTGTCGACGCAGCAGATGAACGCCTTGTCGGTGCGGGTGGAACTGCAGGCCGACTGCCTGGCCGGCGTCTGGGCCCACCACTCACAAAAGGGCAAAGGCTGGCTGGATCAAGGCGACATCCAGGAAGCCATGAACGCAGCAGCCCAGATCGGTGACGACACGCTGCAAAAGGCGGGCTCGGGGCGCGTGGTGCCGGAGAGCTTCACACATGGCAGCGCCCAACAGCGCATGACCTGGTTCAAGCGTGGTTTGGACAGCGGCGCCATCAACCAGTGCGACACCTTCAGCGCCAAGTAGCTGCCCTGGGCTTTGGGCGCGCGGAACACTGTTGAACAGGCTGAAGGGCTCAAGGCACTTCTCTGGCGTCTTCAGGCCCGGCCTTTGGCGCCTATCGCGCCGACCGTGCCGATCGGCAGCGCCAACCCAGTGGCTGAGTCGGGCAGACTGCGGCGCCAAAGGCACACGCTGGCGCTTTATCCAGCGGTTCGGCGGCTTCGAGCCTCAGCTTGTGGCCTAATCCAGGGTTTTGTTCAAATATTCGGAGTCACCCATGGGCAACAAGATCGTCACCGAAGCCGACCGCAAGGCCACCCCCCGTCCTGCAGCACCGGTTGGCGTCACCGTCACACCGAAGCGCGGCCAAAAGGTCAGCCTGGAGCGTGGTTCGCACACCCGCAGCAAGAAGAACCCCGGCAAGCGCCCCAAGAACGGCGGCTGATGCCGCTTTGAGCGCCGCTGCTGTCCTAGGAGCCTGTCGGCCTTGGGGCGTCGAAGCGAAATTTGGCCCCAGCGTGGCCAGTTTTTGCCGGACTTGCAGGCCCATAGCCATAGCTATGGGACAAAAGGCCGGTGAAAAATGGACCGCTGCGGCCAAATTGCAGCCGACGTTCCCCAAGTCCGACAGGCTCATAGCAGCCGCTGCAGTTCCCCACTGTCAAGCAAGCGTTGCAGGTCGGTGGCGCCGCCAATCAACGTGCCTTTGACAAAGATCATCGGCAGCGTTGGCCAGCCGGTCCACATCTTCAAGGCGTTGCGCCTGCGCCATTGGCTAAGGTAGCTGCCGTATTCCAGATAGTGATGGGCTACTCCGGCCCGGGTCAGCGCCTTGCGCGCCTTGCGCGGGAACGGGTTGCCACGCATGCCCACCACCACCACCGCGTGTTGGGCGATGGCCTGCTGCACCTCGCGCACCGTGCTGCCATGGTGCGAGGCCACCCACTCGCGCACAGCGCTGTGAATGTGGGCTTCATCAAGAATGGGACGTGACATGGCAAGGCTCCAGTGAGTCCCTCAGTATCGACCACCGCCAGCCCAGCCTCCAGGCTGCAAAATCACCGCAAGGCTCGTGCGCCAGGCCCAGGCTGCGCGCCCCAGCGCCCACCCGGTTCAGCGCCGCCTCTGCCAAGCCCCTTCGACACACCGACGTTCAAGCCCTGACATGAGCACCCTCGGACCTTCCCCCTTGGCCAGTGGCGACGAACTGCCCGTGGCCGCCGCGCGCGCGGCCATTCAACAAGCCCTGCGGCCGCTGACACAGACCGAGTGGCAGCCCCTGACGGCCGCCTTGTCCAGGGTCTTGGCACACGACGTGGTTTCGCCCATCGCCGTGCCGGCACACGACAACTCGGCGATGGACGGCTACGCGCTGCGCGGCGCGGACTTGGTCGTCCACGGCACCACGACCTTGCGCCCAGCGGCGCACACCCTCTTTGCCGGCAGCAGCGCTGCCCACCGCGTGGAACCTGGACACTGCGTGCGCATCATGACCGGCGCCGTCATGCCAGCGGGCGCCGACACCGTGGTGCCCATCGAGCTGTGCCAGGTGCAGCCCAACCAGGTCACCATCGCCGCCGGCGTTCTGCGCAGCGGCGACAACCGTCGCCTGCGCGGCGAAGACCTGGCCTTGGGCGGCGTCGCGCTGCGCGCCGGCCGCCTGCTGATGCCGGCCGACCTGGGGCTGTTGGCGTCGCTGGGGCTGGACCAGGTGCAGCTGGTGCGCCGCCTGCGCGTGGCGCTGTTCTCGACTGGCGACGAGTTGCGCAGCCCCGGCCAGCCCCTGCAGCCCGGCCAGATCTACGACAGCAACCGCTACAGCCTGCTGGCTGCATTGAACCGGCTGAACGTGGACGTGATCGACCTGGGCCTGGTGCCCGACGACCCCGAGCAGCTGCGCGCCACCATCGACACCGCGATTGAGCAGGCCGACGCCGTCATCACCAGCGGCGGCGTGAGCATGGGTGACGCTGACCACACCCGCGCCTTGCTGGCAGCACGCGGCGAGGTGGCGTTCTGGAAAGTCGCCATGCGCCCGGGGCGGCCCTTTGCCTTTGGGCCCTTGCGCGGCCACGGTGGCAAGACCGCTTATTTGTTTGCACTGCCCGGCAACCCGGTTGCAGCGCTGGTGACCTTTTATGCGTTTGCGCGCGACGCGCTGTTGACACTGTCCGGCGCGCAACGGGCCACCGCACCACGGCTGATGGCCAAGAGCGCCGTGCCCATTCGCAAGCGCCCTGGCCGCACCGAGTTTCAGCGCGCCGTGGTCAGCCCCAGTGCCACCGGCGGCTGGGAAGTGCGCACCACTGGCGCGCAAGGTGCGGGCATCTTGCGCAGCATGAGCGAGGCCAATGCGCTGCTGGTGCTGGGCCACGAACAAGGCTCAGTGGCGGCGGGTGAAGACGTTGAGGTCTGGCTGTTTGAGGGGCTGGTCTAAGCGATTGGTGCCGCGCCGGCCGGCGCTGTGCCAATGGCTTCGTACAGCTGCCAACGACTGCCAGCAGCTGCCAGCGCTTGGCGACAGCCGCTGCAAAGGGACGCCGTGCCGAGTCCAGGCGCCCGCGCCAAGGCGCCTACTTGAGCAACGCCGCCTTGAGCACCGCCCTCAAACGTTTGTCATCCGCACTGCCTTCAAGCCGCGCCTTTTCGACAGCACCGACGTACGAAATCAGCGTTGACCGCTCCTTGGTCTTGTGACGCTGGCGCGCCGCCAGGTCCTTGTCGAAGTCAACCGCGAGCACCGTGATCTCATAGCCCGGCTCGGCCTGGGTCTGCATCTGGTTCAGCAACACCTGCTGAGCTTTGCAAACGGTGCACCATGACGTTCGAAAGTGGACGGCCACCGGCCGATTGGCCTTGACCGCTTCATCGAAGGCCTGGGCTGTGTAGGGCTTGACCTGCAGCGCCTGCGCGAGCTGCGGCAAGGCAAAAAGCGCCAGCGCGCCAACCGCGGCGGCAATGCCCACGACGCGCCTTCGAACACGTGGCCACCCCGGTGGTGGCACCCGCAGATCTGTCATGACAAGTTGCTCCAAAGTGATGATCCCTTGCGCGGCCCGGCGGCGCATGATCGCGCCGCAACCCCGCCGCGCCTGCAGCTTAGCGGGAAGTCAAAAGCACCGCTGGCGCCACCGTCAATGCAGCCCAGGGTGGCTCATCAACACGGGGCATCAAGGTGGCGCATCCATGTGGCGCATCAAGGTGGCGCGCTACTGCGCCGCTGCCAGCGTGACGCGCAAACGCCGGTACAAGGTGTTGCGGCTGACCCCCAAACGGCGCGCCGCTTGCGAGACATTGCCGCCACAGGCGTGCAAGGCCTGCTCTATCGCCCGGCGCTCGGTTTGCTGCAGGGTTTCGGTCTGGGCACGATCCACAAACGCGGGCGCTGTTGGCGTATCGATGGGCGCATCGACGGGCGTATTGACAGGCCCAGCGACAGGCACAACAGCGGGCCCTGCGACAGCATCGGCCGGCAGATGCCAGGATTCGACCCGGTCGCCCGGTTGTGCCAACAACGCGGCCGTGCGCAACACCCGCTGCAACTGACGCAGGTTGCCTGGCCACGAGCCCGTGGCCAGCTGCGCCAGCGCTGCGGGGGCCAGTTGCAACAAACGGGGATGGGCCAGGTTGTCCAACATCCGTTGCGCCATTTCTGCCAGATCACTGCGTTGGCGCAACGCTGGCAAGGTCACGGTCAGCCCTTGCAACCGGTGAAAGAGATCCTCACGCAAGGCACCAGGCCCAGCGCCAGCGCGCAGCGCCTGGCTGCTGGCGCAGATGAGCCCAAAGGCCGGCTCGTCCAGCCTGTGCAGCAGCTGCGCTTGCAGCGCAGGTGGCAGCTCGCCGACACCGTCCAGGTAAAGCGTGCCGCCTTCTGCGCGCTGCACCGCACCTTCCAATTCGGCTGCCGACACTGCAGCGCAGGGCACGGCCACAAAGGGCGCCAAAACGCGCAGGCTGTCGTGGTGCAGGGCGCGTGCCAACACGTCCTTGCCGGTGCCCGTTTCGCCCATCAAGACCACTGGCACGCCATGGTCCCGCACCCGCTGCAGCTCATTCAGAACAGCCGTCATCTGGACATCGCCGCTGTACAGCACAGCCAGGCCGCTTGCCGGCGGCATGGCGTGGCCTGGCCCACGCGGTGCCGGCAACGCCTGGGGCACCGCTGACGGCAGCACTGACGGCACCCCGCTGGCGCCAACGCCCAGACCCCGGCTCCAGAGCGGCCCGCTGAACTGGGCCCGCACATGAAAGGCTTGGCCACGCTGGCTGCGCACCACCCAGGGCTGCACCGTTGGCGAGCGAAAGTGGTCGACCAGCGCGCCCACCGTGGTGCCAAAAAGCGACTGCAGCGTCTGCATGCGCAGACCCACGCCCGACAGCCCCAGCTGTTCTTGGGCCCCGCGGTTGGCCCCCAGCACGCGGCCGTCCGGGGCCACGGCCAGAATGCCTTCCATCAGCGTGCCGATGAATTCGGGCCGACGGTGAAAGTGCAGGCGCAGCGCGTGGCGGTGGTCGTCGCCAAGCCACTGGTTTTCAATCATGCGGGCCGACAGCGTGACCAGCGCCATGGTGTGGGCGTGGTAACTGCGGTGGTCGCCCGACACGTCCAGCACCCCCAGCACGTTGCCGCGCGGGTCAAAGATGGGCGCGGCTGAACAGGTCAGGAAGTGGTTGGCGTGCAGGTAGTGCTCGTCGGCGTGCACCAGCGTCGGCAGCTCTAGGATCAGCGCCGTGCCCACTGCGTTGGTGCCCTTGGTGGGTTCGGACCAGTTCACACCCGGCTGCAAGGCCACCTTGGCCGCGCGCGACAGAAAGTCGTCGTCGCCAATCGAATGGATGATGGTGCCGGCCGAGTCGCACAGCACCACCATGCTTTGGGTGCCTTCAATCTGGCCAAAGAGCATTTCCATGACCGGCGCGGCATGGGCGTGCAGACGCTGGTGGCGTTGGCGCACCTGGCTCAAGTCGGCGCGGCCCAGCGGCGCGTGGTCGGGCCGCAGGGTGCGCGACAGCCCCAGCGCAACACAACGTTCGTGCGACTGGCGGATGGCGCCCAGGTGCTGCTCCGGCAGCGCCAGGGCCGACGCCAACGGCCGCAGGCGCTCGGCGCTGCGGCGGCGCAATGCGGGCGGAGGCAACGGTGGGTTGGACGGCGTGGTCATCGCTCAGCGGCGCGGAGCCTGGCGGCCGGGACAGAAAAAAGGCCAAAAACGTGGCGTGCATGGCGTGCTTGACCAGCTTGACCAGCTTGACCAGCGTGACCATCTTGGCAGACATCGGCAACCCGACCGGACCGCCAAGCCCCACTGTTCCAAATTGGAGCAATCCGGCTTGTCAGCGTGTCACGCTGTCGCATGCTGCGGTTGCTTCATGCTCTCGATCACCCGGTCACCGCACAGCCGGCTTCGACCACCGCCTGCGGCTGCAGGGGCACGGGATCGGGCACCCGAAAGCCGTAACGCACGGCGGTCAGCTCGGCCAGGATGCTGACCGCAATTTCGGGCGGCGTGCGCGCGCCGTTTTTCAGGCCCACCGGCCCATGCAGGCGCGCCAGTTGCTCGTCGCTCAGGTCAAAGTGCTCCTTCAGCCGCTGTTTGCGCTTGCTCTGGTTCAAACGCGAACCGATGGCACCGACATAAAACGCCGGCGATTTCAAGGCTTCCAGCAGCGCCATGTCGTCCAGCTTGGGGTCGTGCGTCAGCGCGATGATGGCGGTGTGGCCGTCGGGCAGCAGCGCGGTCACGGTGTCGTCGGGCATGGTGCGCAGCAGCGTGGCACCGGGCACGTCAAAGCCGGTGGCGTATTCCTCGCGCGGGTCGCAGACCAGCACCTGGTAGCCCAGCGCCTGGGCCATCTGCGCCAGGTACTGGGTCATCTGGCCCGCACCGATGAGCAGCAGGCGCCAGCTGGGGCCGTGGTGGGTGGTCAAGGTGGTGTCGGTCAGCTCCAGTTCGTCGGCCGAGCCGGCGTCTTGCAGTTGCACCGCGCCAGTCTTCAAGGTGAGCTGCCGGCGGACGCGCTCGCCCCGGCTCAAGCGGTCCAGCAACTCGGGCAATTGGGTGATCGGTTGCACTGGCTCCAGCACCAACTCGATCAGTCCGCCGCACGGCAGGCCAAACCGATGGGCGGCGTCGGCGTCGATGCCATAGCGCACCACCTGCGGTACACCGCTGGCCAGCGCGCCGCCTTTGGCCTTGTCGACCAGGTCGTCTTCGATGCAGCCGCCCGACACCGAGCCGGCCACCAGGCCGTCGTCGCGAATGGCCACGCTGGAACCGGGCGGCCGTGGGGCCGAACCCCAGGTGCGGGTGATGGTGCCCAGCACCACACGGTGGCCCTGGGCCTGCCACGCCACCGCTTGGCGCATGACCTGAAGATCAACGTTGTCCATGACGACAAAGGTAGCGCAAGCGCGCCGCCCTTTCGACCAAGGGGTTTCCACTAGGGGTGGGCGGGTATGCGGCGGCGCGTCGGCTCCCCTATCCTTGTTGGCTTACAGGGTCGGGCTGCAGGGTCATCGTCTGTTCACAGCGGTGCGCCAAGCTCAGCAAGACCTGCCATGGTCACACGCAAGGAGACAACCTCATGAGCATCCGCCTGACCCTGCACGTGAACGGCACCGCCGTCACGCGCGACTGCGAACCGCAGACCCTGCTGGCCGACTTCATCCGCGAAGACCTGCGGCTGACCGGCACCCACATCGGTTGCGACACCGCCCAGTGCGGCGCCTGCACCGTGCACCTCAACGGCCACGCGGTGAAAAGCTGCAACATGCTGGCGCTGCAGGCGCAAGGCGCCCAGGTCACCACCATCGAAGGCCTGGCCGCCGCCGACGGCACGCTGCACCCGATGCAAGCCGCCTTCAAGACCTGCCACGGCCTGCAGTGCGGTTTTTGCACCACCGGCATGGTGATGAGCGCGGTGGACCTGGTGCAGCACCATGGCTGTCACAGTGAAG
Organism: Rubrivivax sp.; assembly: GCA_043774975.1. GTDB lineage: Bacteria > Pseudomonadota > Gammaproteobacteria > Burkholderiales > Burkholderiaceae_C > Rubrivivax. The sequence continues at coordinate 7,329 of JAYVSX010000389.1, read as the reverse complement.
CCCAGGTCCGTGAAGGCCTGGAAGGCAACATCTGCCGTTGCACCGGTTATCACAACATCGTCAAGGCAGTGCAGCACGGTGCTGCGGCCATGAAAACCTGAAGGGGAGCACAACATGAACGCACGCCAAGGTTTCATCGGCCAGTCCGTCGAGCGCCGTGAAGACGGCCGTTTCCTCACCGGCAAGGGCCAGTACACCGACGACATCTCGCTGCACGGGCAAACCCATGCCTACTTCCTGCGCAGCCCCTACGCCCACGCCCGCATCAAGAAGCTCGACACCGCCGCCGCCGCCAAGGCCGCCGGGGTGCTGGGCATCTTCACCGGCGAACACTTCAAGGCCGTCGGCGGCCTGCCCTGCGGCTGGTTGATCAACAACCTGGACGGCTCGCCGATGAAGGAGCCCAAGCACCCGGTGCTGGCCGACGGCAAGGTGCGCTACGTGGGTGACCGCGTGGCCATGGTGGTGGCCGAAACGCTGGAACAAGCCAAGGCCGCCGCCCAGTTGATTGAGGTCGACTACGAAGAACTGACCCCGGTGGTCGACACTGCCAAGGCCTACAACGCTGCCGGCCAAGGTGAACCCGTCCACCTTGAGGCCGCCGACAACCGCTGCTACATCTGGGGCATCGGCGACAAGGACGGCACCGACGCGGCGCTGAAGACCGCCGCGCACGTCACCACGCTCAGCTTCCGCAACAACCGGCTGATTCCCAACGCGATGGAGCCGCGCTGCGCCAACGCGCAGTACGACAGCAACGCCGACAGCTACACGCTCTACGTCAGCAACCAGAACCCGCACGTCGAGCGGCTGTTGATGTGCGCCTTTGTGCTGGGCATCCCCGAGCACAAGCTGCGCGTGGTGGCGCCCGACGTCGGCGGCGGCTTTGGCAGCAAGATTTACCTGTACGGTGAAGAAACAGCGCTGGTGTTTGCCAGCAAATCCATCAAGCGCCCCATCAAGTGGACCTGCGACCGCAGCGAAGCCTTCCTGTCCGACGCCCACGGCCGCGACCACGTCACCACGGCCCAGTTGGCGCTGGACAAGGACGGCCGCTTCCTGGCCCTGCGCGCCGACACCACGGCCAACATGGGTGCGTACCTGTCGACGTTCTCGACCTGCATCCCGACCATCCTGCACGCCACGCTGCTGGCCGGTCAGTACAAGACGCCCAAGATCTATTGCGAGGTGTCGGCCGTGTTCACCAACACCGCGCCGGTGGATGCCTACCGCGGCGCCGGCCGGCCCGAGGCCACCTACCTGCTGGAACGCATCGTCGAGACTGCGGCGCATGAACTGGGCATCGACCCGGCCGAGATCCGCCGCCGCAACTTCATCACCGAGTTCCCGTACGCCAGCCCGGTGGGCCTGACCTACGACATCGGCGACTACGACGCGACGATGAAGCGCGCCATCGAGCTGGCCGACGTGGCCGGCTTCGCGGCACGCCGCACGGCCTCGGAAGCCAAAGGCATGAAGCGTGGCCTGGGCTACAGCGCCTACATCGAGGCCTGCGGCATTGCGCCTTCCAGCGTGGCTGGCGCATTGGGCGCCCGCGCCGGCTTGTTCGAGGCTGGCGAAGTGCGGGTGCACCCCACCGGCAAGGTCACCGTCTTCACCGGCAGCCACAGCCACGGCCAGGGCCACGAAACCACCTTTGCGCAGGTGGTGGCCGACAAGCTGGGCATCCCGCTGGACGACATCAGCATCGAACACGGCGACACCGGCAAGGTCTTGTTTGGCATGGGCACCTACGGCAGCCGCAGCCTGGCGGTGGGCGGCACGGCCATCGTCAAGGCGGTGGACAAGATCATCGCCAAGGGCAAGAAGATCGCGGCCCACCTGATGGAGGCCGCCGACACCGACATCATTTATGAAGGCGGTGAATTCAAGGTCGCCGGCACCGACAAGAAGGTGCCGTTTGCGCAGGTCTCGCTGACCGCTTACGTGCCGCACAACTTCCCGCACGACAAGCTGGAGCCCGGGCTGAACGAAAACGCCTTCTACGACCCCAGCAACTTCACCTATCCCGCGGGCACCTACATCTGCGAAGTCGAGATCGACCCGGCCACCGGCAAGACCCGCATCGACCGCATGACGGCCTGCGACGACTTCGGCAACGTCGTCAACCCGATGATCGTTGAAGGCCAGGTGCACGGCGGCCTGGCTCAAGGCATTGGCCAGGCGCTGATGGAGCACGGGGTGTACGACACCCAGACCGGCCAACTGCTGACCGGCAGCTTCATGGACTACACCATGCCACGCGCCGACGACCTGCCCAGCTTCACCGTCGAAACCGCCAAGGGCACCCCGTGCACACACAACCCGCTGGGTGTGAAGGGCTGCGGCGAAGCCGGTGCCATCGGCTCACCACCGGCCGTCATCAACGCCATCTGCCATGCGCTGGGCGTGAAGGACATGCCCATGCCCGCCACGCCGTTTGCCGTGTGGACCGTCGCACGCGCAGCCCGCTAAACAGCCACTGGAGCACACACCATGCAAGCATTCAGCTACCAAAACCCCAGCGCCCTGGTCGCCGCGGCCCTGGCTTCCAAGACCGACGGCGTCAAACTGCTGGCCGGTGGCCAGTCGCTGTTGGCCGCCATGAAGCTGGGGCTGTCGGCCCCTGAAACCTTGGTCGACTTGAGCGGCGTGGCCGAGCTGCGCGGCATCAGCGTCAGTGGCGGTACCGTGAAGATCGGCGCGATGACCACGCACGCCGAAGTCGCGGCCCACAAGGACGTCGCCAAGGCCATTCCGGCGCTGGCCGACCTGGCCGGCAACATCGGCGACCGCCAGGTACGCAACCGCGGCACCATCGGCGGCAGCCTGGCCAACAACGACCCAGCGGCCTGCTACCCGGCGGCGGTGTTGGGCCTGGGCGCCACCATCCACACCAACACCCGCACCATCGCAGCCGACAGCTTCTTCAAGGGGCTGTACGAGACCGCGTTGCAAGCCGGCGAGGTGATCACCGCCGTCAGCTTCCCGGTGCCCGAAAAAGCCGCGTGGCAAAAGTTCAAGCAGCCGGCTTCGCGCTTTTCGCTGGTGGGCGTGTTTGTCAGCAAGGGCCCGCAGGGCGTGCGCGTGGCGGTCACGGGCGCTGGTGCAAGTGTGTTTCGCGCCAGTGCACTGGAAGCCAAGTTGGCTGCGTCCTGGAGCGCCAGCGCATTGAGCGGCGCCACCGTCAGCGCTGACGGGCTCAACACCGACCTGCACGGCTCGGCCGAGTACCGCGCCGCCTTGATCCCGGTGTTGGCCGGGCGCGCAGTCGCAGCCAGCTGATGACGGAGCCGGCCTCGGGTGGAGAGCTGCCCACCAGCATCGACGACACCCAAGCCCGGCTGCTGACGCTGGACTACGTGGCCGACCGGCCCCTGGCCACCACCGTCTTCCTGGCCCTGCGGCTGCAGCGCCCGCTGTTCCTGGAAGGTGAACCCGGCACCGGCAAGACCGAAATCGCCAAGACGCTGGCGGCCATGCTGGGCCGCCCCCTTATCCGGCTGCAATGCCACGAAGGGCTGGACCTGGCAGGCGCCGCCTACGAGTGGAACTACGCGCGCCAGATGATGGAAATCCGCCTGGCCGAAGCGCGTGGCGCCACCCAAGGCGAGGCCGGTGCGGCGCTGGCCAAAGACCTGTTCAGCGAACGCTTCCTGACCCGCCGCGCGCTGCTGCGCGCCATCGACCCGGCCGAGCCAGTGCCGCCAGTGCTGCTGATCGACGAGCTCGACCGCGCCGACGAGCCCTTTGAAGCCTTTTTGCTGGAAGTGCTGTCCGAGTACCAGATCACGGTGCCCGAACTGGGCACCATCAAGGCGCTGGTGCCACCCGTGGTGGTGCTGACCAGCAACCGCACCCGCGAGATCCACGACGCTGTCAAGCGACGTTGTCTGTACCACTGGGTCGACTTTCCCGACGCCGCGCGCGAACTGCAGATCCTGCAGCGCCGTGTGCCTGGCGCCAACGCCGCGCTGGCCGCGCAGATCGTGGCTTTTGTGCAGCGCCTGCGTTCGGTAGAACTGTACAAACAACCCGGCATCGCCGAGACCATCGAGTGGGCGCGCGCGCTGATGGAGCTGGACACCCTGGTGCTGGACCCGGTGGTGCTGCAAAACACGCTGGGTGTGCTGCTGAAGTACCAGGACGACATCGCCCGCATGCAAGGCGGCGAAGCTGCGCGCTTGCTGGACGAGGTCAAGCGCCAGACCGCTGGCCGCTGATCAAAAAGCGCTTCGCTGCTGCCGTTGGCCTGCTGCTCCCGTGACCCCTGCCGCATTGCCATGCTTAACGTGCCAGTGCTTCGTGATCCGGGGTCATGCCCCGCATCATGAAGGCTAGCGTCAACCCACCATGATCCCCGCGCGCCAGACCCCCGGCCGCCTGGCCGACAACGTCATGTACTTCGCCCGCGTGCTGCGCGACGCCGGCATGCCCGTCGGCACCGACCGCGTGGCGCTGTCGCTGCAGGCGCTGCAGATCGCTGGCCTGGAATCCAAGCCAGACCTGCACGCCACGCTGCGCGCCTGCATGCTGGACCGCATTGAACACGGCGAGCTGTTCGACCAGGCCTTCGAGCTGTTCTGGCGCGACCCCGACCTGATGGGCCGCATGCGCGCCATGCTGCTGCCCAAGGTGCAGCTCAAACCCGGTGACGTGCCGCCACCACCTGAAAACCGCCGCCTGGGCGAGGCCTTGTTTCCGCGCCAGAGCGACGCACCGCCGCCGCCTGCACCCGAAGAAACCGAAGTCAACGCCGAGCTGACATGGAACGACCGCGAAGTGCTGCAAAAGGCCGACTTCGACACCATGAGCAGCGAAGAGTGGCGCCAGGCCCGCCAAGCGCTGTCGCGCATGAAGTTGCTGTTCGAAGAGTTGCCCACGCGCCGCAGCCAAGCCAGCCCACGCGGCGGTCGAGCTGACTGGCGCGCCACGCTGGCCGCCATGGGCCGACAGGGCGGCGCGCTGTGGCAGATGCGCTGGCGCCGGCCGCGCACGCAGCACGCCCCGCTGGTGGTGCTGGCCGACATCTCGGGCTCGATGAGCCGCTACTCACGCATGCTGCTGCACTTTGCGCACACGCTGGCCAACGGCCATGACGGGGCCGCAACACGCGTGGAGAGTTTTGTCTTTGGCACCCGCCTGACCCGCACCACCCGCCTGCTGAAAAACCGCGACCCCGACGTGGCCGTGGCGCAAGTGGTGCGCGCAGTGCAGGATTGGTCCGGTGGCACCCGCATTTCGTCATGCCTGCACGACTTCAACCAGCACTGGGCGCGCCGCGTGCTGTCCAGCAAGAGCACCGTGCTGCTGATCAGCGACGGCCTGGAGCACGGCCAGACCGACAGCCTGTCCTTCGAGATGGAGCGCCTGCACAAAAGCTGCCGCCGCCTGCTGTGGCTGAACCCCCTGCTGCGCTTTGACGCCTTTGAGCCACGCGCCGCGGGCATCAAGGCCATGCTGCCGCACACCGACGCCTTCTTGCCGGCCCACAATCTGCAAAGCCTGGGCGAACTGGCCGACTTGCTGGCGCGGCCGCCTGTGCAGTTGCCCATGCCGTCACCCGTGCCGTGGCAAACGCTCAAGACCGGTCGAAGCCCGCGCCCCGACGCACCAACCCGTGCCGGACACCGCGGTCCGAACGACGCCGATTGACCCTTGCACTCAGATCCTCAGTTCATCACTTTTGCCTTAGCGCCATGCAACTCACCAGCCAACAAACCCTGCCCGTCGGCCTTGCCCAAGCCTGGGAAGCCCTCAACGACATCACCTTGCTGCAACAAGCCATACCGGGTTGCGAAGGCATCAACCCGACCGGCGAAAACCAATACGAGGTGGTGGTGATGGCCGCCATCGGCCCGGTCAGGGCCAAGTTCAAAGGCAAGCTGCAGCTGGAAAACCTGCAGCCCCCCACCAGCTACACGCTGCGCTTTGAAGGCCAGGGCGGTGCGGCGGGCCATGGCAAGGGCCATGCCGATATTCGGCTGGAGAGCACCGGCGCGCAAACCACCTTGCTGCACTACAACGCCCAGGCCAGCGTGGGCGGCAAGATCGCGCAGATTGGCTCGCGGCTGGTGGACATGGCGGCCCAAAAGATGGCCACCGAGTTTTTTGAGGCCTTCAACAAGGCCCTGCAACAACGCTATGGCGTCAGCGCCGTGCCTGCGGCCTCGGCCACCGACACGGGCGCGGCCAGCACCGGCCTGCTGGGCCAACTGCTGGCCTGGCTGCGGCGCCTGTTCAAAGGCTGATCCAACCCCAAACGCAACCCTGTCCATGAACGACGAGCAACTGCTGCGCTATTCGCGCCATCTGCTGCTGGACGAAATCGGCATTGAAGGCCAGCAACGCCTGCTGGACGCGCACGCCCTGGTGATTGGCGCCGGTGGGCTGGGCTCCCCGGTGGCGCTGTACCTGGGCACGGCGGGTGTCGGCCGCATCACCATCGTCGACCACGACACCGTGGATCTCACCAACCTGCAGCGCCAGATCGCCCACAACCTGTCCCGCGTGGGCCTGCCCAAAGCCGAGTCGGCGCGCCAGAGCATCGCTGCCATCAACCCTGACGTGCAGGTGCGCGCACTGGCCCGCCGCGCCGACACCGCCTTGCTGGACGAGCTGGTGCCGCAGGCCCAGGTGGTGCTGGACTGCAGCGACAACTTCGCCACCCGGCACGCCGTCAACGCGGCCTGCGTGCGCCACGGTGTGCCTTTGGTTTCAGGCGCGGCGATCGGCTTTGATGGCCAGGTGTCGGTGTACGACACGCGACGGCCATCGAGTCCTGAAGTTGGCTCCGATGTCGGCCGTGAAAGCGGCCGTGAAACCGGTCTCGAAACTGGTCCGGAAGTTGGCCCCGAACCGGGCCCCTGCTACGCCTGCATCTTCCCGCCCGACGCGGCTTTTGAAGAAGTGGCCTGCGCCACCATGGGCGTGTTTGCGCCCCTGGTCGGCATCATCGGCAGCGTGCAGGCGGCAGAAGCGCTGAAGCTGCTGGCGGGGGTCGGCACTTCGCTGTCGGGGCGGCTCCTGATGCTGGACGCGCGCAGCCTGCAGTGGGACGAATTGCGCCTGGCGCGCCAACCGTCCTGCGCGGTGTGCGGCCCCGGCGCAACAGGCCCCCGTTGAAGCCCATCGCTCGCTGGGTTCAAAGCCCTTGAAACGGGCTGCCACACGCCGGGTCTATCGTAGTCACCCGAATGATTGAATTGGAGAACCCCGATGACCAAGCTCTACTACAGCCCAGGCGCTTGCTCGCTAAGCCCCCACATCGCCCTGATCGAGGCCGGCCTGCCATTCGATCTGGTGCTGGCCAGCACCAAGACCCACCAG
>JAYVSX010000388.1:0-3521 GCA_043774975.1 Rubrivivax sp. | reverse complement strand
GTGCCGCAGCCGCCGCCCCCAGCGCGGTTTGCCAGGTGCGCAAGGGGATGTGGGTGCGCAGCCGGTGCAGCGCGCAGTCGATCAGCGCCGGGTGCAGTTCGTGCCCCACACCTTGGGCGATGTCCAGCGTGGCGTCGCCTTGCAGCTGACCCAACCACTGGAAGGCCTGGCGTGACCCCGATGCGGGCACCACGCGGTCATCGGCGCCGTGAAAGAGGTGCACGGTGGTCTGCCGAGGTGCAGCCGCCGGTTCGCCGGTCATGGCCCCGCCAAAGGCCAGCACGCGGCCGGCGATGCCGTCTTCGGCCACGGCCAGCGCCAGCGACAGCATCGCGCCCTGTGAAAAACCGCCCAGCGCCGTGGCCGCGGGGCTGACACCCAGGCGTTGTTGTTGGGCTTGCACCCAGGCTTGCAGCTGCGGCAACGCGCCGGCCACACGCTGGGGCCAGACCGCCATGTCGAGGTCGTCCACGCCATACCACTGGCGGGCCGTGCCACCGCGCTCGAAGGGGTTGGGCGCGTCGGGGGCCAGCACGGCGGACTTTGGAAAGGCTTGCCTCAGGGCCTGAGCCAAGGGCGCCATGGCGCGGCCGTCGGAGCCCCAGCCGTGCAGCAAGAGGATCAGTTGTTCGGGTGCGCCTTCGGTGGGCAGCCATTCGATGGGGAGTTGCATGCGGGGAATTGTCGCTGGCTTGGTCAGGCCGGGTTGGGGGTGGGGCTGGCGACAAAGGTGCGCAAGGGGGTGGCGACCCAGGGGCGCAAGGGGCTCAGCGGAAGTCCCGGCTGCGCGTGGCCAGCCCCTGCAGCAAGGCTGAGTGATCGACCAGCCTGCGGGCCACCAGGTGGCGCACTTTGCCCTGGCATTGCCAGATGCCAAACACCGTGAGCAGGCTGGCGGCCAGCAGCTGCTTGCGCTGGGCGTCGGCAATTTGCGGCCAGACGATGACGTTGACCGAACCGGTGTCGTCTTCCAGGGTCACGAAGACCACGCCCTTGGCGGTTTCGGGGCGCTGGCGGTGGGTGACGATGCCGCTGGCGCGCGCCAGGCGGCCGTCGGGGTAGTGGCGCAACACGGCGGCAGGCTGCACCTTGAAGGCGTTGAGTTGTGTGCGCAACAGCGCCAGCGGGTGCTGGGTGAGGCTCAAGCCGGTGCTGCGGTAGTCGGCCAGCACGGTGGTGGCGGCGTCGGGCGCGGGCAGTTGGGCCGCGGCCTCGATGGTGCGGGTGCTGCGCAGCAGCGGCGTGGCGCGGGTGTCCACGCCGGCCACCGCCCAGGCGGCCTGGTGGCGGTGGCCGGTCAGCGACAACAGGGCATCGGCTTGCGCCAGCAACTGCAGCTGGTGGGCGTCCAGCTGGGCGCGGCGGGCCAGGTCTTCGGGGCTCTGGAAAGCGGACGCCTGGCGCGCCACAGCGATACGCTGTGCCGCTTCTGGGCTGAAGCCACTGATGCGGCTGAAACCCAGGCGCACCGGGTAAAGCAGAGGAGGCGGGCCCTTGATCCGTCCTTCGGGTGGGCTGCCGAGCTGCGCCGGCGCATAAAAGCCCATCGGCTGGCTGTTGAGCAAGGCCGCCAGGAAGGCGTCCGGGTGGTGGCACTTGAGCCAGGCGCTGACGTAGACCAGCAGTGCAAAGCTGGCGGCGTGACTTTCTGGAAACCCGTACTCACCAAAGCCCTGGATCTGCTTGAAGATGCGCTCGGCGTAGTCCAGCGGGTAGCCCTTTTCCACCATCCGACCCACCAGGCGCTGGTGGAAAGGCCCCAGCCCGCCCTTGCGCTTCCAGGCCGCCATGGCGCGGCGCAGCTGGTCGGCTTCACCGGGTGTGAAGTCGGCGGCCAGGATCGCCAGCTGCATCACCTGCTCCTGGAAGATGGGCACGCCCAGCGTTCGAGACAAGGCCTGGCGCACTTCATCGCTGGGGTAGTCGACCGGCTCTTCGCCGCTGCGCCGGCGCAGGTAGGGGTGCACCATGCCACCCTGGATGGGACCGGGGCGCACGATCGCGACTTCAATCACCAGGTCGTAAAAACAGCGCGGCTGCAAGCGCGGCAGCATGCTCATCTGGGCCCGGCTTTCAACCTGGAAGGTGCCCACGCTGTCACCACGGCACAGCATCTCGTAGCTGGCCGGGTCTTCGGGCGGCACTTCGTGCAAGGCCAAGGGCTGGCCCCGTTTGTCGCCCACCATCAGCAGTGCGCGGCGGATGGCGCTGAGCATGCCCAGCGCCAAGATGTCGACCTTCAGCAGGCCCAGCGTGTCGAGGTCGTCCTTGTCCCACTGGATGACGCTGCGGCCGTCCATGGCAGCGTTTTCCACCGGCACCAGTTGCGACAGGTCGTCGCGCGCGATGACAAAGCCCCCCGGGTGCTGCGACAGGTGGCGCGGAAAACCGATCAGGGTGTGCGTCAACTCCATCCACAGCTGGCACAGACGGGCCTCGGGGTCGAAGCCGTTTTCGCGCAGGGCTTCGGATGACGCATGGCGGCCATGGCCAGCGTCGGTTGGGGCTTCAGGTAACGGGGCGGCGGCGCCTTCGGGCGGCGGCGCGGGCGGCGCGTGCGGCGTGGGCGGCGACTGGCTGTCTGAATGCCGCCAGGGCCGAGACTTGGACAGCGCCTCGATGCGATCCAGGTCGATGCCCAGCGCGCGGCCCACGTCGCGCAGCGCCGAGCGCGGGCGGTAGGTGATGACCACACCGGTCAGCGCGGCGCGGTGGCGGCCGTATTTGCGGTAGATGTACTGGATGACCTCTTCGCGGCGCTGGTGCTCGAAGTCGATGTCGATGTCGGGCGGCTCGTTGCGTTCGGCGCTGATGAAGCGCTCGAACAGCAGCATCGTGTGTACTTCGGGGTCGACCGCGGTCACGCCCAGGCAGTAGCAGACGGCCGAGTTGGCGGCGCTGCCGCGGCCCTGGCAAAGGATGCCCTGGCCGCGCGCACACTGCACGATGTCGGCCACCGTCAGAAAGTAGGGTTCGTAGTGCAGCTGGCCGATCAACGCCAGTTCGTGTTCGAGCATGCCGCGCACGGCCGGTGGCACGCCCGACGGATAGCGCGCGGCAGCGCCCTCTTCCGTCAGTTGGCGCAACCAGCTGTTGGGTGTGTGGCCCTCGGGCACGATCTCGCGCGGGTACTCGTACTTCAGCTCGGCCAGCGAGAAATGGCAGCGGCCGGCCAGCACCAGGGTCTGCTCGAGCCATTCGGGGCGCACCAGGCGAGCCAGGCGGCTGCGCGGGCGCAGATGGCATTCGGCATTGGCGGCCAGCGCGGTGCCAGCGGTGGCGACCGTGCAGCGCAGGCGCGTGGCGGTCAGCACGTCGAGCAGCGGCTTGCGCGAACGCACGTGCATGCGAACGTCGCCAGTGGCGACGATGGGCAGGCCGGTGAGCGCGGCCACGCGCTCTGTCGTCTCGGCCAGCAGGGTGTCGTGCGGGCCGCCGAGCAGCGTGACGGCCAGCGCCGCGCGGTCACCGCACCAGGTCTGCAGCCACAGCGCGTGGGCCAGCAAGGTCTCGAAAGGCTG
>JAYVSX010000387.1:0-3528 GCA_043774975.1 Rubrivivax sp. | reverse complement strand
ACTTTCATCAACGCCAACTCGACGCCAGTTCACGCAGCTGGCAGTACCGTGATCGCGACGGCAACCTGCTCGGCCAGAAGGTCGTGCCGCTGGACCGCGTGGGCATCTACGTGCCCGGTGGCAAGGCAGCCTATCCCAGCAGTGTGCTGATGAACGCCATTCCGGCCCAGGTGGCTGGCGTGGGCGAAATCATCATGGTGGTACCGATGCCAGCGCGCAGCGGGGGCGCCGTGCCTGACGCTCAAGGTGAGCGCAACCCGTTGGTGCTGGCCGCGGCCTGTGTGGCCGGCGTACACCGGGTGTTCACCATTGGTGGCGCGCAAGCCGTGGCGGCTTTGGCCTATGGCACGGCCAGCGTGCCCCGAGTCGACAAGATCACCGGCCCTGGCAACGCCTACGTCGCCAGCGCCAAGCGGCGCGTCTTTGGCCAGGTGGGCATCGACATGATCGCCGGGCCCAGCGAGATCCTGGTGCTGGCCGACGGCAGCACGCCGCCCGACTGGGTGGCCATGGACCTGTTCAGCCAGGCCGAACACGACGAGCTGGCGCAAAGCATCCTGCTCTGCCCCGACGCGGCCTACATCGAGGCGGTGCTGCAAGCCATCAACCGCCTGCTGCCCAGCCTGCCGCGGCGCGATGTCATCCGTGCCAGCCTGCAAGGGCGCGGCGCCCTGATCCACACGCGCAGCCTGGAAGAGGCCTGCGAGATCAGCAACCGCATCGCGCCCGAACACCTGGAAGTCAGCTCCCAAGAACCCGCCAAGTGGGAGCCGCTGCTCAAGCACGCCGGGGCCATCTTCATGGGTGCTTTCACCAGCGAAAGCCTGGGCGACTACTGCGCGGGGCCCAACCACGTGTTGCCCACGTCGGGCACGGCGCGCTTCAGCTCCCCCTTGGGTGTGTACGACTTTGTCAAACGCAGCAGCCTGATCGAAGTCAGTGAAGCCGGAGCGCAGGTGCTGGGCCCCGTGGCGGCTGAGCTGGCCTATGGCGAAGGGCTGCAGGCGCATGCGCGCGCCGCTGAACTGCGCTTGAACGGCGTGCCGGTGCCGCCGCGCTTGGCGCTGGCGTTTAGCGTGCGGCCGGTGGACGCCAGCAACCTGGACGCCGTGCTCAGGCTCAGCGTGGCCGCAGGCCAAAAGGCTTTTGTCTCGACACCTGAGCGCTCTTTGGCCCAGGTGGCCTACGAGCCCGCAGGTCGGGCCCTGGCCCTGTTTGACGGCGAAGAAGCGGTCGGCATGATGCTGCTTTACGACGCCCGCCTGGACCCGAAGAAACCGGCGTCCCAGCTCTGTGTTTGGCGCATCCTGGTCGACGCACAGCAACAGCGGCGCGGCCTGGGCCGCCTGGCCATGGCCTGGGTCGTTGAAGAAGCGCGGCGCTGGGGGGTGGCTGAGGTCGGCCTGTCGCATGTGATGCTGCCCGGCAACGCCGGTCCCTTCTACGAAAAACTGGGCTTCACCTACACTGGTGAATCGGAAGACGGCGAGCACAAGATGCGGCTCACATTGACATCAACGCCATGCGCCTGACCGGCCTGGCCCGTCGCTGCAACCCCTTGTCATCCCAAGCCACCGCATGAACCCGCTCAACGACCGCATCCAGGCCACCATCCGCCAGGACGTGAAGAGCATGCACGCCTATGCCATCCAGCCCAGCGCCGGGCTGATCAAGCTCGACGCGATGGAGAACCCGTTTGCCCTACCCCCGGCACTGCAACGTGAACTGGGTGAGCGCCTGGGCCGGGTGGCCATCAACCGCTACCCGTCACAGTGCGTGACGCAGCTGGCTGCGGCTTTGTCGGCCTATGTTGGCCTGCCCTCGGGCTGCAAGCTCATCGTCGGCAATGGCTCCGATGAGCTGATCGACATCTTGTCCGTGGCCTGCGACGTGCCGGGTGCCACGGTGCTGGCCCCGGTGCCGGGTTTTGTGATGTACGAGATGTCGGCGCGCCTGCGCGGGTTGAAGTTTGTCGGTGTGCCTTTGACAGCACACTTCGAACTGGACGCTGAGGCCATGCTGTCGGCCATTGAGCTGCACCGCCCCGCCATCACCTACATCGCCTACCCCAACAACCCCACGGCCAATCTGTTTGACGACGCGGTGATCGACTGCATCGTGGCCGCTGTGGGTGCGCAGCAGGGCCTGGTGGTGTTTGACGAGGCCTACCAGCCCTTTGCCAGCCGCAGCTGGATGCAGCGCATGGCCGCACAACCGCATGTGCTGGTGCTGCGCACCTTGTCCAAGTTTGGCTTGGCCGGCGTGCGCCTGGGTTACCTGTGCGGCCACGCCGCGCTGGTCGACGAAATCGACAAGGTGCGGCCGCCCTACAACGTCAGCGCGCTGAACGCCGAAGCGGCGCTCTTTGCGTTGCAACACGCCGACGAGTACGACCGCCAGGCCCGCGTGCTCAAGGCCGAGCGTGCGCGACTGCAGTCGGTGCTGGCCACCATGCCCACGGTGACAGCCTATCCCAGCGACGCCAACATGATCCTGGTGCGTGTGCGCGACGCCAAAAAGGCCTTTGAAGGCATGAAGTCACGGGGTGTGCTGGTCAAGCACATTGCCGGGCTGCACCCTTTGCTGGCCAATTGCCTGCGCCTGACGGTGGGTGCCCCAAGCGAGAATGACGCCATGATTCAAGCCCTGAAAGACAGCCTGTGAGCGCAACACCCTTGCCCGGCAACACCGCCCCGCGCGTGGGCGATGTGAAGCGCGACACCAAAGAAACCCAGATCCGGGTGCGGGTGGACCTGGACGGCACGGGCGCGGCCGAACTGAACACCGGCATTGGTTTTTTTGACCACATGCTCGACCAGATCGCGCGCCACGGTCTGATCGACCTGCTGGTTGAAGCCAAGGGCGACCTGCACATCGACGGCCACCACACGGTGGAAGACGTGGGCATCACGCTGGGCATGGCGGTGGCGCAGGCGGTGGGCGACAAGAAGGGCATCACGCGTTATGGGCACAGCTACGTGCCGCTGGATGAAGCCTTGTCGCGCGTGGTCATCGACTTTTCGGGTCGCCCGGGTTTGCACATGGACGTGCCCTTCAAGGCCGGCATGGTGGGTGGTTTTGACACCCAGCTGACCTATGAGTTCTTCCAGGGCTTCGTCAACCACGCGCTGGCCACGGTGCACATTGACAACCTCAAGGGCGACAACGCACACCACCAGTGCGAAACCATCTTCAAAGCCTTTGCCCGCGCACTGCGCATGGCGCTGACGCCTGACCCGCGCTCGGCGGGCGTCATCCCGTCCACCAAAGGCTCGCTGTAGCAGCATGGCCACGGTAGCGGTGGTCGACTACGGCATGGGCAACCTGCGTTCGGTGTCGCAGGCGGTGATGCATGTGGCTGCGGGTTCGGGTGTGGACGTGCGGGTCACGCAGAGCCCGGCTGACGTGATGGCTGCCGACCGCGTGGTGCTGCCCGGCCAGGGCGCCATGCGCGACTGCATGCGCGAACTGCAGAGCAGCGGGCTGCGTGAAGCCGTGCTGCACGCCGCCGCCCACAAGCCGCTGCTG
>JAYVSX010000386.1:0-2745 GCA_043774975.1 Rubrivivax sp. | reverse complement strand
CCATCGACCGGGCCAAGCGCTTGCTGATGAGCAAAAAGGGAAAGAGCGAGCCCGAAGCGCACCGGCTGCTGCAAGACCTGGCCATGAAGAATGGGCTGCGCTTGAGCGAAGCCGCCGCACGGGTGATTGAAGCCGACAGCCTCTTTGGTTGAGCACCACCACGCGACCCATCATGGTGCGCTGCAACATGCCTACGCACAGCGGCGGGGCTGGCGGCAGCCCCTTAAAACCCTCCGCGGGGTAATCGAAGCTGGCACGACGCTTGCAATGATTTTCTCCAAGCCGCAGCAATGGCGCTGTGGCATCGATTGAGATCTGGGCAACGAGGCCCGCCACACGAATCGTCGTGAGGCGGGCCTTTGTCTTTCACCAAGGGACTTTCATGACGACCACCGCCACCCCAGTCGACGTTGCGACCCCGTCGACGAGCGCAAGTCAGCCACTCACCGAGACCTCACCCATGACCCGGCGTCGTGTCATTCAAAGCGCAGCCGTGGCCAGCGCCGCGCTGGTCATCGACCCCGCCCTGCGCGCCGCGGCCTATGCCCAGGGCAGCGACAAACCTGAAAAGGAGGAAGTCCGCATTGGCTTCATCCCGCTGACCGACTGCGCCAGCGTGGTGATGGCCAGCGTGCTGGGCTTTGACAAGAAGTACGGCGTCAAGATCATCCCGACCAAGGAAGCCAGCTGGGCCGGCGTGCGCGACAAGCTGGTCAACGGCGAACTGGACATGGCGCACGTGCTCTACGGCCTGATCTACGGCGTGCACCTGGGCCTCAGCGGCCCCAAAAAAGACATGGCGGTGCTGATGACACTCAACCACAACGGCCAGGCCATCACGCTGTCCAAGAAGTTGGCCGACAAGGGCGCGGTGGATGTGGCCAGCCTGGCCAAGGTGATGGCTGCAGAGAAGCGCGAATACACCTTTGCCCAGACCTTCCCCACCGGCACCCACGCCATGTGGCTGTACTACTGGTTGGCCTCGGGTGGCATCGACCCCTTCAAGGACACCAAGGTCATCACCGTGCCGCCGCCGCAGATGGTGGCCAATATGCGGGTGGGCAACATGGACGGCTTCTGCGTCGGTGAACCCTGGAATCACCGCGCCATCATCGACGGCATCGGCATCACCGCGGCCACCACGCAAGACGTCTGGAAAGACCACCCAGAAAAGGTGCTGGGCACCACCGGCGACTTCGTCAAGAAGCACCCCAACACCGCGCGCGCCGTGATGATGGCCGTGCTGGAAGCCAGCCGCTGGATCGATGCGGGCCTGCAAAACAAGAACAAGATGGCCGAGACGATTGCTGACAAGAGCTATGTCAACACCAGCGTTGACGCCATCAACGCCCGCATCCTGGGTCGCTACCAAAACGGCGCATCTGGAAAAGCCAGCAGAACCTGGGACGACCCCAACCACATGAAGTTCTTCAACGACGGGGCGGTGAACTTCCCCTACCTGAGCGACGGCATGTGGTTCCTGACCCAGCACAAGCGCTGGGGCTTGCTCAAAAGCCACCCCGACTACCTGGCGGTGGCCAAGCAGGTCAACCAGGTCGACCTCTACAAACAGGCCGCCAGCGCGCTGAAGGTGAATGTGCCCAAGGACGTGATGCGCAGCAGCAAGCTGATCGATGGTGTGGTCTGGGACGGCAAAGACCCGGCCAAGTACGCCGACGGCTTCAAGATCCGGGCGACCCCCGCTTGAACCACGCTGAACAGCGCCGACCACACTTCAGGAGTCGACCATGAACAGTGCCATCTTTCAGTCGGCCGCTGATGCCGCAGCGCAGCGCGCCGATCGCAAAGGCAAGCCTGCATCGCAGGGTGCAAGTTCAGCCAGCGCAGCCGAACAAGTACTCGCAAAGGCGAAACCCGTTGTCAAAGGCCCGGCAGCCGCGCGCGAGCCCTTCGATTGGCCGGCCCTGTGGGGACGCATCTTGCCGCCAGTGGGTGGCCTTGCGCTGTTGATCGGCATCTGGGCACTGCTGACCATGAAAGGCGGTGCCTTCCCCACACCCGCGGCCACCTTTGACGCGGCGGTGAAATTGTTTGCCAACCCCTTCTACCAAAACGGGCCCAACGACCAGGGCATCGGCTGGAACATCCTGTTCTCGCTGGAGCGCGTGGGTCTGGGCTTTGGCATGGCGGCCATCGTCGGCATCCCGCTGGGCTTTCTGATCGGTCGTTTTGCCACGCTCAACCGCATGGTGTCGCCGTTGATCAGCCTGCTCAAGCCGGTGTCGCCGCTGGCGTGGTTGCCGATCGGCCTGCTGGTATTCAAGGCCGCCAACCCGGCGGCCATCTGGACCATCTTCATCTGCAGCATCTGGCCGATGGTGATCAACACGGCAGTGGGTGTGCAGCGTGTGCCCGAGGACTACCTGAACGTGGCTCGCGTGCTCAAGCTCAGCGAATGGAAGATCGCCACGCGCATCCTGCTGCCGTCGGTGATGCCCTACATGCTGACTGGCGTGCGCCTGAGCGTGGGCACGGCCTGGCTGGTCATCGTGGCAGCGGAGATGCTGACCGGCGCCCCGGGCGTGGGGGGCTTCCTGTGGCAGGAATACAACTCCCTCATCTATGAGCACATCATCCTTTGCATCCTGACCATCGGCATCATGGGATTCATCCTCGACAGGATGCTGGGGGCCGTAGAGCTCCGGCTGAAGGGAGCATGACCGTGGCACTACTCGAACTTGCCGGCGTGGCGAAGTCGTATGGAAAGGGCAAGTCCTCCACCTG
>JAYVSX010000385.1:0-2337 GCA_043774975.1 Rubrivivax sp. | reverse complement strand
GCCCAGGCCCGACGCTGCGCCGGTGACAAGGACGGGGTGTCCGGTGACGTTCATGGGGTGTCCTGGTTGGAATGACTGTCGGAAGTGGGCAGCGCTGTGAAGGGCAGGCTGCCGTCATGCAGGGCGGCCACCAATGCAGCCCGGTGCTGAAGCACGGCGCGCTGGTTGATGGAGCCTTTGTCAGTGATTTCGCCGTCGTCCAGCGACGGTGGCTGGGTTAAAAAATGCGTGCGGGCAATGCGGCTGGCGCTGCCGGTGGCGCTGCGGGCCAGCTGGTCCACCAGCTGCTGCAGCCGCGCCTGCACCGGCGCGCTTTGCAGCACGTCCTGCAGGCTGGCCGCCGCGCCCAGGCCGCTCAGCGTGCGGCAGGCGGGCGTGGCAAACAGCAGCGCCCCGACCTCCTTGCCGTTCAGGCCCGTCAGCACCGCGTCTTGCACGTACGGGGCCCCGGCGGCAATCACCTTGGCGCGCAGCGGCCCGACGCTGACAAAGGTGCCAGTCGAGAGTTTGAAGTCCTCGGCAATGCGGCCGTCAAACTTCAGACCCTGGTGCGGGTCGCTCGGGTCGATCCACTGCACCGCGTCACCGGAGCAAAAAAAGCCTTCATCGTCAAACGCGCCCTTCGTGGCCGTGGGGTTGCGCCAGTAGCCGGGTGTGATGTTGGGCCCGCGGTAGCGCAACTCGGTTTTGCCGTCCACCGGCACCAGCTTGAGCTGCAGTCCTGGCGTGGGCACGCCGATGTCGCCCGCGCGCACATTGGGGCTGTTCACGGCGACCGAAAACGGCGCGGTTTCGGTCATGCCCATGCCGGTGTTCATCACGATGCGCTCGCCAATTTCACGCTCGGCGCTGGCAAACAGCGAGTCCCAGATCGGCTGCGACAGCGCCGCTGCCGCAAAGAAAAACATTTTTACACGGCTGAGCAGGTTTTGCCGCAGCACGGCGTCGGTTTTCATCAGCTCGGCAATCACCTCAAAGCCGGTGGGCACGTTGAAGTAGGCGGTCGGCGCGATCTCGCGCAGGTTGCGAATCGTCTCGGCCATGCCCGCGGCGGTCGGCTTGCCTTCGTCGATGTACAGCGTGCCGCCGTTGTAGAGCACCAGGCCAAAGTTGTGGTTGCCGCCGAAGGTGTGGTTCCACGGCAGCCAGTTGACCAGCACCGGCGGCTCCTCGGTCAGCAGCGGCATGGACTGGCGCATTTGCTGCTGGTTGGCACACCACATGCGCTGGGTGATGACCACCGCCTTGGGCAGGCTGGTCGAGCCTGAGGTGAACATGAACTTGACCAGCGTGTCGGGGCCGGTGGCTTGGTGGGCGGCGTCCACCGCGGGTGTGGGCACGGCGGCCAACGCGTCGGCAAAGCGCAGCGTGCTGCGCCCGGGCAGCTCGCCGCTGGTCAGCAGCACCGGTGTGGTGGGGTCCACCAGCGCGGTGATGGCGCGGCCAAACCGGGCGCTGCTGCTGGCGAACACCAGCCCCGGCGTGAGAGTGTCCAAGGCGTGACGCAGCTTGCCAAAGGTGTCGCCCAGGGTGGAATACGCGGGCGACAGCGAACAGTGCGCCACGCCCACGTACAGGCAGGCCAGTACCAGCTGGGCGTGCTCCAGGTCGTTGTCGCTGAGGATCAGCACCGGGCGGTCATCACTGAGCCCCTGGCATAGCAACCATTGGCCCAGGCTGCGGGCGGACTGCAGCGCCTGCGCGTACGTGATGTGCCGCCAGTCGCCCAGCGAGCCGTCGGCGTTTTTCACGCGCTGCGCCATCCAGCTGCGGTCGGGGCAGTCGGTGGCCCAGTGGGTCAGGCGGTCCAGTATCCGGTCGGCGTAGGGGGCCAGGGGTTGTTCGGCCTGCAGGTAGACTGCGCCCCCCTGCGCGCGGGTGACGATGCGCTCCACCCCAAAGCGCAGCGGGCGGTAGCGCGGCTGGGCCACCGCAGGCGGCGCGACTTTCGCCGGGTCGTTGAGAGTTTCCACCGTTGTCTCCTTGTGCGCTTGTTGTCGGGCCACGCGCTTTTGAATCGGGGATGCTGAAGCCTGAGGCTACTTCTGAACCTTGGCCGCGCGGCCTTCCAGAAAGTCGCGCACGCGGGCTTTGGCTTCGGGGGCGGACTGGGCAATGGCCGCCATCAGGGACTCGGTCATCAGCCCGTGGTCGGCGCTTTGGTCGGCAATGCGCGGCAGCACATGCGTCAGCGCAAAGTTGGTGGCCGGCGCGTTTTGGGCGATTTTTTCGGCCAGTTCCATCGCCTTGGCCAGCGCCTGGCCGGCGGGCACCAGGTACTGTGCAAAGCCAGCGCGTTCCCCGTCCACGGCGTTGTAGACGCGGCCGGTCAGCATC
>JAYVSX010000384.1:0-5455 GCA_043774975.1 Rubrivivax sp. | reverse complement strand
GAGACCGAGCCTTCCGACGCACGCCATGACCCCTCCCGTTTCCACCCTCTCGTCGCCCAACATGGACGCGCACCCCGGTGCGCCCGAGGTGACGGCATTGCGCGAGTTCCTCGCCTTCAAGCTCGGCGCCGAGGAGTACGGCATCGACATCCTGCGCGTGCAGGAGATCCGCTCGTATGAGCAGCCCACGCGCATCGCCAATGCACCGTCGTTCATCAAGGGCGTGGTCAACCTGCGCGGTGTCATCGTGCCGATCATCGACCTGCGCCTGAAACTGGGTTGCGAGACCGCCGAATACAACACCTTCACCGTGGTGGTGGTGCTCAATGTGCGCGGCCGCGTGGTCGGCGCGGTGGTCGACTCGGTCTCGGATGTGCTGGAACTGAGTAAGGACAACATCAAGCCCTCGCCTGAAATGAGCACCTCGATGGACGCCAACTTCATCACCGGGATCGGCACCATCAAGAGCGGCCAAGGCGAGACCGAGAGCGAACGCATGCTGATCCTGATGGACATCGAAGGCCTGATGAGCAGCAGCGACATGGGCCTGATCAACGCGTGAGGCCAAGCGCCTGGGCCCAGAGCTGGACGCTCGCCCAGGCCATGTCCGGGCCCGCCCAGTGCGGGCCCTTTTTACGTGCTCAAGGGCACAGAGCGAAGGCGCGATGAACTCAAACCGCACCGCCAGGCACCGATATCAGCGGAGTGACCTTGAGGACAACCCCGGTCACGGCCCTTGTTGGCCACCAGCACCTCGCTGGCACTGGCATGGCGCATGCAGCGACGCGTGACTGCCGAGCTGGCCCAGGCCAGTCGCATGGCCGACGATGTGGCCCAGGGCAAATGGGACAGCGTGGTGCAAGGCCAGACCGCTGACGAAATTGGCGACCTGATTCGGTCGATGGGCCGCATGGTCGAGCAATTGCGAGGTTCCATGCGCACCGTGCGCGAGGCCACCGACCAAATCGGCCACGCAGCGCAGGAAATTGCCATGGGCAACGGCGATCTCAGCCAGCGCACCGAGCAGGCCGCCAGCGCACTGCAGCAGACATCAAGCTCGATGGATGTCTTGACCGGCACGGTCCGTCAAACCGCCGATTCGGCCCGCACCGCCAACCAGTTGGCAGCCTCAGCCAGCGCCGTGGCACAGCGCGGCGGCGATGCCGTGGCGCAGGTGGTCAGCACCATGCAAGACATCAATGCCAGCTCGCGCCGCATTGCTGACATCGTCAGCACCATCGATGGGATTGCTTTCCAGACCAACATCCTGGCCCTGAACGCCGCGGTGGAAGCCGCACGGGCCGGCGAGCAAGGCCGTGGCTTTGCCGTGGTGGCCAGCGAAGTGCGCAGCCTGGCCCAACGCAGTGCCGAAGCAGCACGTGAAATCAAGTCGTTGATCGGTGCCAGCGTTGAACGGGTGGAGGCCGGCACCCAGCAAGTCACCACCGCCGGTGACACGATGACCGAAATTGTCGCCAGCGTGCAGCGCGTCACCGACATCATCGGAGAGATCAGCGCTGCTGCGGGTGAACAGAGCACCGGCATCAGCCAGGTCAATGGCGCGGTGTCAGACCTGGATGGCATGACCCAGCAAAACGCCGCGCTGGTCGAACAAAGCGCTGCTGCGGCCGAGAGCCTGAAACAGCAGGCCCATGGACTGGCTGACGTGGTGGGCCGCTTTCAGCTGGGTGACGGATTCCAGTCGGCGCGAAGCACCTAACCACTGAACGACAGCGGCGTGGCAGACGCTAAACCGCGCCAGCCCGTCGCAAGGTCTCCAGCACGGGGCGCCTGAGCACGTCGCGCAGGCCCCACCAGCCCGCCGCCCACGCCAACAAAGCACCGGCCACCATGCCGACCGCCGGTACCCAGGGTGATGGGTTCCAGGCGAACTCAAAGGCATAACGCGCCAGCAGCCAACCCACCGCCATCGCGGCCACCGAAGCCAGCAGCCCGGCCAACGCGCCGACGCCCAAGAGCTCGGCCCTTTGCACCTGGGCCAGCAAGCGGCCGCCGGCCCCCATGGCGCGCATGATGGCGAATTCGCGGGCGCGCGCTTCACGCGTGGCGCTGATGGCCGAGAACAGCACCACCAGCCCCGCCATCAAGGTAAAGCCAAACAGAAACTCGACCGCCCGCACCACCTGGTCCAACACGCGCTGCACCTGTGCAATGCTGGCCGACACGTCGATGTTGGTGATGTTGGGGAAGTCACGGCTCAGGGCGTTGTCAAAACTGGGCTGGCCCGCCACGGCTGCCGGCGCGCGAAAAGCACTGATGTAGGTGATGGGCAGTTCGGGCATCGCGCTGCGCGGGAAGATGACAAAGAAGTTCACCCGCATCGAGCCCCAGTCCACCTTGCGCAGGCTGGTGATGCGCCCGTCAACCAGCTGGCCCGCCATGTCAAAACGCAGCGTGTCGCCCAGCTTCAGGCCCAGCTCGGTGGCCAGCCCTTCTTCAACCGACAAACCGCCCACTTCGTCCACCACCCAAGCCCCGGCCACGACGTCGTTGTGGGCGGGCGCGGGGCCGCTGTGGCTGATGTTGAATTCACGGTCGACCAGCCGCGCCGCGCGCTCGGCCGTGAAACTCTTGGCCGTGACCGTTTGGCCATTGATGGCCAGCAGCCGGCCGCGGATCATCGGGTACCAGTCAAAGCGCGCCACCCCGGCCTGGGTCAAGCGCTCTTTGAAGGCATCGGCCTGTTCGGGCTGCAGGTTGATGACAAACCGATTGGGGGCATCGGGCGGCGTGGCTTTGCGCCAGCTGTTGATGAGGTCGGTGCGCAACAGGACCAGCAGGATCAGCGCCAGCAGGCCCACCGCCAGTGCACTGACCTGGAGCACCGCAAAGGCGGGACGGGCGGCGATCTGCCGCGTGGCCAGCACCAGCCAGCGCGGCGCGCGGCTCTCTGGCACGGCACGTTTGAGCAGCATCACGGACAACCACGACAGCAGCGCAAAGACCGCCACAGCCGCGCCAAACCCACCCACGGCGATCAGTCCCAGCTTGGGGTCGGACGACACCGCCAGCAGCAAGGCCACAAACCCGCCAGCCCCGGCCAACAGAACCCCCGCCGACCCCGCCTTCAGGCCGCCCACGTCGCGGCGAATCACCCGCAGCGGCGGCACGCGTGACAGCTGCAACACCGGTGGCAGGCCAAAGCCCAGCAGCAGCGTCATGCCCACACCCACACCAAAGAGCGCCGGCCAGGGCCCTGGCGCTGGCAATTGGGCGTCGACCAAACCGGCCAGCAACCAGACAAAGACATAGTGCACCAGCAAGCCGATCAAGACGCCAGCGATGCTGGCGGCCAGCCCCACCAGGCCAAACTCCAGCGTGTAGGCCCCAGCGATGCGCTTCTGGCTCAAACCCAGCACCCGCAACATGGCGCAGTCGTCCAGGTGACGTTGCGCGAAGTCACGCGCCGCAATGCCCACCGCCACCGCGGCCAACAGGGCCGCCAACAGCGCCACCAGGTTGAGGAATTTTTCGGCCCGGTCGAGCGTCTGTTTCATCTCGGGGCGGCCGCTTTGCATCGACTCCACCCGCACACCGCGCCAGGGCACGGCCTTGATCTGGGTTTCGGCCCAGTCGACAAAGCTGCGCACCGTGTCGTCGCCGCGGCCGACGCCCCAGCTGTCGGGCGCGGCCACGGCCAGGCGGTAGCCGACCCGGCTGGCGGGCTGAATCAAACCGGTTGAAGCCAGGTCGGCCTCGGCCAGCATGACCCGCGGCGAAAAGCTCGAGAAGCCGGCCCCGCGATCGGGTTCGATCACGATGATGCGGTCGATGCGCAGCGTGGCCTCACCCAGCAGCAGCGGGTCGCCCACCTTCAGCTGCAGCGAGTCGAGCAGCGCGGCGTCGACCCACACCGTGCCCGGCTGGGGTGCCGCAGCGACGGTTTGGATGGGGCCCCCGGGTACGGCCTGCAGTTGCAAACGGCCGCGCAAGGGGTAGCTGGAGCTGACGGCCTTGGCCGCGACCAACCGGGTTGCGCCGCCCTGGGCCTCGGGCGCGCGCGCCATGCTGGGAAAGCCCGTGCTGGTGGCCACCCGCAAACCCATCTCAGCCGCTTTGGCCGCGACTTCGGGTGGTGCCGGCCGGTCGCTGCCCACCATGGCGTCGCCGCCCAGCAGCTGGCGCGCGTCGCGCTGCAGGCCGTTGTTCAGGCGGTCGGCAAAAAAGCCAACGGCCGTGAGTGCGGCGACAGCCAGCGTCACGGCAATCGCCAGCAGGCGCAGTTCGCCAGCGCGAAAGTCGCGCCGGGTCTGGCGCCAGGCCAGGGCGGCGATCGTTGGGGGCTGGGTGGGTGCAGGTTCAGTCATGGACAACACCATAGCCCATGCGCCCAGCCCTTGCCGCGGGTGGTTGAAATGAAGCCGTTGAACCGAGCGTGCAATGCGCCTGAATGCGCTTGGGCGCTGCCAGTGCTCCAATGCCCATATGAATAGCTTTGCGCCTGTCTTTCTGTCCCACGGCTCACCGATGACGGCGCTGGAGCCGCGCCAGGCCGGTGCTTTCATGCAGCACCTGGGCGGCACGCTGCAGCGTCACCTGGGCAGCCCCAAAGCCGTGTTGGTAGCCTCGGCGCACAGCTTGAGCCGCGAGCCGGTGCTGCTGGCGAGCGCCCGACACCATGCCGTCTATGACTTTGGCGGCTTTGACCCTCGGCTCAATCAGCTGCGTTACGACGCACCCGGCGCGCCGGCCCTGGCACTGCGGGTGGCACAACTGCTGGCCGATGCTGGCCTGGCCGCCCAGGTGCTGGACCAGGGCGGCCTGGACCACGGCATCTGGACGCCGCTGCGATTCATGTTCCCCGAAGCCGATGTTCCGGTGCTGCCGCTGGCTTGGTCGCCGCAGTGGTCCCCGCAACAACTGTTCAAGCTGGGGCAGGCGATCGCCTCTCTGGCCGATGAGGGTGTGCTGATCGTGGGCAGCGGCAGCATCACCCACAACCTGCGCCGGGTGTTTGCAAGCGGCGGTCTGCATCCGCCCGACGGACCTGCCACGCCCGAGAGCACCGCCTTCAGGGACTGGTTTGCCGAGCGCGGCGCGCAAGCCGACTGGCCGGCCCTGCTGGACTATCGAGCCCAAGCGCCCTTCGCGGAGCTGATGCACCCCACCGACGAACACCTGCTGCCCTTTTTCATCGCTGCAGGTGCAGGCGGCGCGCAGGCCGCACTGCGGGTCCACAGCAGCCTGGTCTTTGGTGACCTGGGCATGGACGCCTACGCTTTTGGGTCGCAGGCAAGCGTGCTGCGGGCTGCGCTGCAAGGCGCGCCGCAGCGCTAAATGCAGCGCGAACCGCAAACCCCGCCGTAGCGGGCCGCTTCAAACCGCTGCCCGCGCCCTCAGAGTGTGAGAGTTTTTCGGGCGTGCCCGAGAGGCGCGCCCAAAGGGCCCCGATCTAGGCGCAAAGCACAGCCATAGCTCGGGCTATGGCGAGCAT
>JAYVSX010000383.1:0-10968 GCA_043774975.1 Rubrivivax sp. | reverse complement strand
GCACTGGACCGCTACCGCGACACCGGGCTCAAACCCGCAACCTTCCTCGCCATGGCCGTGGGGGCATGAGGCCATCACTACTCAACGAGAACTGAGCCTTTTGTTGCCTGTGCCGGTGGATCAGACCCGCTTGCGGTATTCGTGCGTGCGGGTGTCGATTTCGACCTTGTCGCCGTTTTCCACAAAGATGGGCACGCTGATCTCGAACCCGGTGCCAACCAGTTTGGCGGGCTTGAGCACCTTGCCCGAGGTGTCGCCCTTGACAGCGGGGTCGGTGGTGATTTCACGAACCACGGTGGTGGGCAGTTCAACCGAGATGGCCTTGCCGTCGTAGAACACGACTTCCAGTTCCATACCGTCTTCCAGGTAGTTCAAAGCGTCGCCCATGTTTTCGGCTTCGACTTCGTACTGGTTGTATTCGGTGTCCATGCAGATGTACATGGGTTCGGCAAAGTAGGAGTAGGTGCAGTCCTTCTTGTCCAGAATGACCTGATCCATCTTGTCGTCGGCCTTGAATACGGTTTCAGCGCCAAAGCCGCTGAGCAGACTTTTCATCTTCATGCGCACGGTGGCGGCACCGCGGCCACCGCGGCTGTATTCGGTCTTGAGCACGACCATCGGGTCTTTGCCCTGCATGATGACGTTGCCGGCGCGGATTTCCTGAGCGAGTTTCATGGCGAGTTCCGTGGGTGATGGCGGCAGAAGTTTTTAGGGCCGGTCCCTGGTCCATGTGGATGAACCGAAGACCCGCCGAGCCTCTGCGGCCTGGCGCGCCCATTCCAGTGCCAAGGGTCCGGCACAGGGGCGCAAAGCCCGCGATTCTAGCAGCTGGCGTTGCGTGAAAGCTTGTGGGTGGTGAACGCCAGCAGCTGCGAAGCCAGGTCAGTCTGTTGGCTCAGGCGGGTGCGCCAGGCAAGCGTCGCGTTCCGCCAGGCGGTGCTCAGGTCCATCGGCGGCCAGGGCGCCTGACCGTCGTGGTTCCAGGCCACCCAGGTGGCGGCTGCTGCAGCTGGCAGCTGGGCGTTGGCCAACAGCGCTTGCAGTTTGGCCCGGTGAGCGCCGTCGTGCTGCGGGTAGGCCTGCCAGATGAAGGGCGCGCCGGCCCAGATGGCCCGCACCAATGAGTCCTCACCGCGCACCAGATTCAGGTCGCACGACCAAAGCAGGCGGTCGTAGTCGTGCTGGCTTAGCCAAGGCAGCGCATGGGTGCGAACGCCGTGGGGTGGCTGCTGAATCTGGCGCTGTGCATGGCCGGGGGTCAGCAGCAGCAAGGTGGGTTCGCGCCCCAGGTCTTGCAGCAACGCGGGCAGGGCGGCGTTGGCATAGCAGAACAGGCTGACCACACGCTCTCCCAGCCTGACCGCAAGCCCCTGGCTGTGCAGCCAGGCGTGGCGATCAAAGCACCGTTGTTGCCGGGTCAACCCGGGCTCGCGCAGCAAGCCCCCGGTGCGCGCGGTGAAGCCGGGATAGAAAAACCATTTGTTGGGGCCAACCCGTTGCGGCGAAGGCAGACCATGTGAACGCTCGACGTAGGGCTCGGCGCTGAGGTATTCCAGGTTGATCCAGACCGGCGTCTCAGTGGCTGCAGCCATGGCCAGGACAAAGTCGGCCGGCGGGTCGCAGCCAAAGGCCTCGACCACCACGTCGCCTGGCGTGGCGGGGCCGGGCCAGCTGCAGACCTCGACGCCGTGGGCGCCGTCAGGTGCCATCCATGCCAGTGCAGAAGCGTCGTCCAGAATCAGCCGCACGCGGTGGCCGCGCCGGCCCAGCTCGCTGGCCAAGCGCCAACACACGCCCACATCACCATGGTTGTCCACCACGCGGCAGAACAAATCCCAGCGCAGCCGGGGTTGGGAAGTTGGGGGTGCCATGGGCCGATTATCGAAGCCGTACAAAATGGCAAGCGATGACCGACCCGAAACCCCGCACCGCCCGCCGTGAACCTACCCCAGCCGCGCCTGCGGTGGTGTTGGACGCTGCGGCCAAGGACAAACTGCTGGCTGAAGTGGCCGCCCTGCCGGCCCTGCCGGGGGTCTACCGGTGGATCGACGCCCAAGGCGTGGTCATGTACGTGGGCAAGGCACGCCACCTCAAGCGCCGCGTGTCGAGCTACCTGCACCGGGACCACGACGGCACGCGCATCGGCCAGATGGTGGCCCGCATTGCGCGCCTGGAAACCACCGTGGTGCGCAGCGAGGCCGAGGCGCTGCTGCTCGAAAACAACCTCATCAAGACCCTGTCACCACGTTTCAACATCCTGTTTCGTGACGACAAGAGTTACCCCTATCTGAAGCTGGTGTCGCATGCGTTTCCGCGCATGTCCTACTTTCGCGGTGCGGTGGACCGCAAGCACCGCTACTTTGGGCCCTATCCCAACGCCTGGGCGGTGCGCCAGACGATCGAGCTGATGCAGAAGGTGTTCAGGCTTCGCACCTGCGAGGACTCGGTGTTCAGCAACCGTTCGCGGCCCTGTCTGCTGTACCAGATCGAGCGTTGCAGCGGCCCCTGCGTGGGCCTGATCGCCCCCGCCGACTACACCCGCGATGTGCACAACGCGGAGCGCTTTTTGCTGGGTGAGTCGCACGAGGTCATCAACGACCTGCAATCCAGCATGATGATCCACGCCGAAGCCTTGGAGTTCGAGAAAGCCGCCGCGTTGCGCAACCGCATCGGCTCCCTGTCGCGCGTTTTGCATCAGCAGTCGGTCGATGTCAGCAGCTTGAACGCGGCCGACAAGGACGTGGACGTGTTGGCCGTCAAGGTGGCCGGCGGGCGAGCGTGTGTCAACCTGGCGATGGTGCGGGGCAGCCGCCACCTGGGCGACCGGGCCTACTTTCCGAGCCACGTGGACGACGGTGCAGCCCTGCGTGCCGAGTTGCTGGAAACCCCCGACGCACCGGACGACGAAACGTCCCCCCCGTCGGCACCGTCGGATCAGTCAACGGCCGAAGCGGCGCCGCCAAGCGCCGCCGCAGAGCCCCACGGCACCGAGGCCGCCGTCCTGGAAGCCTTCATTGCCCAACACTACATCGGGCAGCCCGTGCCCCCCCAGCTGATCACCAGCCATGCGGTGGACATCCACCTGCTGGAGGCCCTGAGTGAGGCTTCGGGTGTGAAGGTTCGGGCCCAACACCAGCCGCGTGAGCAGCGTCGCATCTGGCTCGAGATGGCCGTCAAGGGAGCCGAGCTGGCCTTGGCGCGATTGTTGGCTGAGGAGGGCTCGCAACAGCAACGCACCCGCGCGCTGATCGAAGCGCTGGACCTCGACCTGGCCGATCCCGCCCAATTGCGCATCGAATGTTTTGACATCAGCCACACCGCTGGCGAAGTCACCACGGCGTCTTGCGTCGTCTACGAAAGCCACGCCATGCAAAGCGCGCAGTTCCGGCGCTTCAACATCGAAGGCATTCAAGGCGGTGACGACTACGCGGCCATGCGCCAAGTGCTCAATCGCCGCTACCAAAGGCTGGCGGATGCAAAAACCGCTGATGTAAAAACCGGCCTGTCCGCTGTGGATGCCGCTGTGGACACCGCCGTGGACACCGCCGAGGTAGCTGGAGCGGCCGCGCCAGCTGCCGACGATGCTGCACCGCCGCTTACACCCTTGGCCAAGCGCGCGCGAATCGCCAAGCGAGAATCAGCCAGGGTGCCGGATCTGGTGCTGGTTGACGGCGGCCGCGGCCAGGTCAGCATGGCCAGGCAGGTCTTTGAAGAGTTGGGGCTGGACATCGCCTTGATCGTGGGTGTGGAAAAAGGCGAAGGGCGCAAGGTCGGACTCGAAGAATTGGTCTTTGCCGACGGCCGAGAGAAGGTTTATCTCGGGCATGATCCGGCAGCCCTGATGCTGGTGGCGCAGATACGCGACGAAGCGCATCGATTTGCCATCACCGGCATGCGGGCACGCCGCGCCAGCGTGCGAACGGGCAGCAGCAAGCTTGAAGACGTGGTTGGGGTCGGCCCGCGCAAACGGGCCCGGTTGCTGCAGCGTTTCGGCGGGCTCAGAGGTGTGGTCAGCGCCAGTGTCGAGGACCTGGCCACCGTGGAGGGAATCGGACGTGAACTTGCGGAGGAAATCTATCGTGTCCTGCATTGAGATCAGTGACCACAGTGCCGCCGGTCTGCCTTGCTGGTCAACCCTGGCGGCCTCGGCGGTCTTGCTGGCCTTGCTGGCCGGCTGTGGCAGCCAGCCGACCGCGTCACCCGCGGCTGCGCCTCCAGCGCCAGCTGCAACGCCGGTTCCAGCGCGACCCGCGGTCACGCCCAGCAGACCTGCAGCTGCCGCTGCGGTGGCTCCACCGGTCGTGGCTGAAGCGCCCGCGCCAGCGCCCGGTTCATCGGCGGTCGATCTGGGCCCCAGGGTCAGCTTGCCGCCCGCCACGGCAGTGCGCAACATGGACGAATTCAAGAAGATGGCCGCCCGACGCATGGTGGCTTCCAGCCCCAAAGCCAGCTACATGGGCAAGCCGCCGCAGATGCTGTTTGGCATCCCGATTCTGGAGATCGAGCTCAATGCCGACGGCAGCGTGCGCCACATTGGCGTGATCAGGCCGCCGGCCAACCCGGTGGCGGCCCACACCTTGGAATACGCCAAAGAGGCCGTTCGCCGAGGCGCGCCCTACGGTGACATGAGCAAGTTGCCCAAACCTTGGCGCTGGACCGAAGTCTTTCTCTTCAACGAACAGAATCAGTTCAAGCCGCGCTCGCTGGACTGACACTCTCTGCCAACCTTTGCCCAAGGCATGTTCCTGACGATTCCCACCTTGCTGACCTGGGCTCGCATCGCCGCGATCCCTCTGATCATCGGCGTCTACCACCTGAACTGGCCGGTGGCAACCCAGAACCTGGTGGCAACGTCACTTTTCGTGCTGTTTGCATTGACCGACTGGCTGGACGGCTACCTGGCGCGCAAGCTCAATCAGACATCGGCCTTTGGTGCCTTCCTGGACCCGGTGGCAGACAAGTTCTTGATCTGCGCCACGCTGCTGGTGCTGCTGGAACATGACCGTGTCGGTGCCCTGGTGGCCCTGATCATCATCGGCCGCGAGATCGCCATCTCGGCGCTGCGCGAATGGATGGCGCAGATCGGTGCGTCGCGCAGCGTGGCGGTGCACATGTTGGGCAAGCTCAAGACCGTCTCGCAGATGGTGGCCATCCCCTTCTTGCTCTACAACGGCAAGCTGTTTGGCCTGATCGATACCGGGGTGTGGGGCAGGGGGTTGATGTGGGTTGCTGCCGTGCTGACGGTGTGGTCCATGATCTATTACCTGCGCAAAGCCATCCCGGAAATCCGTGCCAAGGCGCGGTGAGAGGCCGCTTGAATCTGCAAGGCGCCGGGGCGCTGCGATCGATGCCGCTGGTCTTTGTGCTGATCTGGAGCACGGGCTTTGTGGCGGCGCGTTTTGGCATGCCGCACGCGCCGCCGCTGGGCTTTCTGAGTGTGCGTTATGCGCTTTCGGTGCTGGCCTTTCTGGTCTGGGTGCAATGGTCGGGTGCCAAGTGGCCACAAGGTCAGCGGCAATGGTTGCATCTGGCTGTGGCCGGTATCCTGATGCACGCCGGTTACCTGGGCGGTGTATGGGTGGCGGTGAAGGGCGGCTTGGGCGCGGGAATGGTGGCCTTGCTGGTGGGTTTTCAGCCCTTGCTGACGGCACTGTGGTTCAGCGCCATGGGCGGCGCGCGGCGCGTGACGGGCCGCCAGTGGTTAGGGTTGGTTCTGGGCTTGGCTGGCTTGTTGCTGGTGGTCAGCAAGAAGCTGCAGCTGGGTGAGGCAACCGCCGCAACCGTCGGCGCCGGGGTTTTTGCCCTGCTGTGCATCACCGCGGGCACGCTGTACCAAAAGCGATGGGTCCAGAGCGGCGATGTGAGAACCGCCAACACCGTGCAGTTGATGGCCGCGCTGGCGGTGACCTTGCCCTTCGCCTGCATGGAATCCGGCAGCTTCACGCTGCATCCAGAGTTGATCGGCGCCATGGCCTGGTCCGTGCTGGTGCTGACCTTGGGCGGCAGTTCCTTGCTGGTGCTGTTGATTCAACGCGGGGCGGCAACGGCAGTGAGCAGCCTGATGTACCTGGTGCCCCCCACCACGGCGGTCATGGCCTGGCTGCTGTTTGACGAGGCCCTCACCGTCAACGTGCTGGCGGGGTTGGCCCTGACGGCCACGGGCGTGGCGCTTGTCGTACGTTCATCACCCCCCATCCCATCACCGACCACCCCATCATCCACCATCAAGGAAGTCAGCTCATGAGCAGTCACCGCATCGCCGTCATCGCTGGGGACGGCATTGGCCAAGAGGTCATGCCTGAAGGGCTGCGCATGTTGGACGCGGCGTCGCGCCGCTTTGGCATCACGCTGCAGGTCGACGAATTTGACTTTGCCAACTGCAGCTACTTTGCCAAGCATGGGCAAATGATGCCCAACAACTGGAAGGACCAGATCGGTGGCCACGACGCCATTTTCTTCGGTGCGGTGGGCTGGCCTGCAACCGTTCCGGACCACATCTCACTGTGGGGTTCTTTGCTGAAGTTCCGGCGTGAGTTCGACCAATTTGTCAACTTGCGACCTGCGCGCCTGATGCCCGGCATTCGGTCACCACTGGTGGACCGCCAGGGCCAGCCGCTCAAGCCCGGCGAGATCGACATGTGGATCGTTCGCGAGAACACGGAAGGCGAGTATTCCAGCATTGGCGGCCGCATGTTTGAAGGCACCGATCGCGAATTTGTGGTGCAAGAGACGGTCATGTCACGCCACGGCGTGGACCGGGTCTTGAAGTTTGCCTTCGAACTGGCGGCCAGCCGTCCGCGGCGCAAGTTGACCTCTGCCACCAAGAGCAACGGCATCGCCATCACCATGCCCTACTGGGACGAGCGGGTGGCCGCCATGGCGGCGCAGTTTCCGCAGGTCGCCGTGGACCAGTTCCACATCGACATCCTGACCGCTCACTTTGTGCAGCGGCCTGCTCACTTCGACGTGGTGGTGGCCAGCAACCTGTTTGGCGACATCCTGTCAGACCTGGGGCCCGCATGCACCGGCACGATCGGCATCGCCCCATCCGCCAACCTCAACCCCACACGCCAGTGGCCCAGCACCTTTGAGCCGGTGCACGGTTCGGCGCCCGACATCGCGGGCAAACAGTTGGCCAACCCCATCGGACAAGTTTGGTCGGCCGCGATGATGCTCGACTTCCTGGGTTACCGCGAAGCACACGACGCCGTTCTGGCGGCCATCGAGACGATGTTGGCCGACCCGCACGCGCCGCGCACCCGCGACCTTGGCGGTGAGGCCAACACCGAAGATGTTGGCAAAGCGCTGGCCCAGCAACTTCTGACGGGCTCGTGAACCTCTGGCCTTAAGTCCACGCGCTTCGCTTGTCAACCGTAAAAGCACGCTGAAACCAACGCACTCAGCCCCTCCCTTAGAGGGCAGTTGAGCCTAGAATCCCGCCTCCGCTTGACACTGTTTTGAAGACAGGGCTGTAATGCCCTGGCATCGGAATTTGCTTCTGTGCAGAAGAACACCGTCATGGCCAGGACCAAAATCCGACAGACCTTGAGAGGGGAACCGCGACGTGAACAAGAGTGAACTGATCGAACATATCGCCAACCAGGCGGACATCTCCAAGGCCGCGGCGTCGCGTTCGCTGGAGGCGATCATTGGCGCGGTCAAGACCACGCTCAAGAAGGGTGGCACGGTCACCATCACCGGTTTCGGTACCTTCACGGCGCCCAAGCGGGCCGCGCGCACAGGGCGCAACCCACGCACGGGCGCCGCCATCAAGATCAAGGCCGCCAAGGTGCCCAAGTTCAGGCCTGGCAAGGGCCTGCGTGACGCGCTGTAGTCACAGCTCAGCCGGGTGCTTAGCTCAGTCGGTAGAGCGGCGCCCTTACAAGGCGTAGGTCGGCGGTTCGAACCCGTCAGCACCCACCACCTCGGCTAGAATCGCGCTCCGCATGGGGGCCGGTCCGCATGTCTGCGCGGGCGTCTTTAGATGCCGCGCGGTTCGGTACGGGGGCCGGTTCAAGACCGTGTCGTCCCGGGTGTCGACCCGGGTTTCGTCCCGGGTGTCGAGCGGCTCCCCCACTCACTTCGTCACCGGCATGGTTTGCAGACCAGCGTTCAAAGGCCTGACCTGATGTTTGATTTCGTCCGTAACCACACCCGTCTGGCGCTGGGGTTCATGCTCTTGCTGATCATCCCTTCGTTTGTCTTTTTTGGGGTCGATGGCTATTCCAAGTTTCGTGACGGCGGCAGTGCTGCGGTGGCCAAGGTGGACGGCGCCACCATCTCGCGCAGTGAATGGGAGACCGCACATCAACGGGTCATCGATCGCATGCGTCGTCAGGACTTGAGCCAGGACTCACGCAGTCTGGACACGCCCGAGTTGCGCGCTCAAACCCTTGACGCCTTGGTGCGCGAGCGGGTGGTCAGCACGGCGGCCCGTGCCATGCAGCTCAGCCCCACCGATGCCCGCCTGCAGCGCCTGTTTGTCACCGACCCACAGTACGCGGGCATCCGCAACCCGGACGGCAGCGTCAACGCCGAGTTGCTGGCCATGCAGGGCTTGAACTCCAACCTGTTTGCGCAGCAATTGCGCCAGGACTTTGCCGCGCAGCAGGTGCTGTCAGGTGTGGCTCGCACGTCGGTAGGCCCAGCTTCTGTTGTGGCTGCTTCGCTGGACCCTTTGCTGCAGCGCCGTGAGGTGCAGGCGCAGCGTTTCGACCCGGCCGCCTACCGCAGCAAGGTCACCCCGACCGACGCCGAAATTGAAGCCTTCTACAAAGGCAAGACCTCGCAGTTCAAGGCCCTGGAGCAGGCCGACATCGAGTACGTGATGTTGGACCTGGAGGCCATGAGCAAAGGCCAGACCGTCTCCGAAGACGCGGTGAAGAAGTTTTACGACGCCAACGCGGCCCGCTTTGGCACGCCCGAAGAGCGGCGGGCCAGCCACCTGCTGATCAAAACCGAAAAGGGAGCCTCAGCCGCCGACAAGGCCAAAGCCAAGGCACGTGCCGAAGAGCTGGTGGCGCAAGCCCGCAAGAACCCAGCCGGTTTTGCCGACCTGGCACGCAAGAACTCGCAGGACGCGGGCACGGCGGCCCAAGGTGGTGACCTCGACTTCTTTGGCCGCGGCGCCATGGTGCCGCCGTTTGAGAGCGCGGTATTTGGTCTCAAGATGGGCCAGATCAGCGACGTGTTCGAGACCGACTTCGGCTTCCACTTTGTCACGCTCACCGGTGAACGTGGTGGACAGAAAAAGGCCTTGGCCGACGTGCGCACTGAAATCGAAGCCGAACTGCGCAAGTCGCAAGCCAAGACCGAATGGGCCAAGCAGGCAGAGCTATTCACCAACACGGTCTACGAACAGTCCGACAGCCTTCAGCCCGCCATCGACAAATTCAAGCTCAGCAAGCTGACGGCCACGGTTCAGCGTGCGGCCGCGCCGGGCGTCAGCGGGCCTTTGGCGTCGGCCAAGCTGTTGGAAGCGGTCTTTGGCAAAGAGGCCGTGGCCAACAAGCGCAACACCGACGCCGTCGAGGTCGGCCCCAACCAGTTGGTGTCGGCGCGGGTGCTCAAGCACTCGCCCACGCGCATCCTGCCCTTGGCTGAAGTCAAGGACCGCGTGCGTGAAGAGCTGATCGTCGAGAAGACGGCCGAACTCGCCCGTGCCGACGGCATGGCGCGTGTGGCGTCCCTCAAGCAAGCGCCAAGCGAAACCTTGGCCAACACCACCGTGCTGTCGCGCATGCAGACCCAAGGCGCGCCCAAAGCGCTGATCGACGCGGTGATGCAAGCCGATGCCGCCCAATTGCCCGCTGTGGTGGGTGTTGACCTGCAGGCGCAGGGCTATGTGGTCTTGAAGGTGGTCAAGGTACTGCCACGCGAAACGCCGCCCGGTGGTGAAGAAGCCGTGCGGGCCCAGTTTGCGCAAGCCTGGGCTGCAGCCGAGTCCGAAGCCTATGTGGCCGCGCTGAAGAAGCGTTTCAAGGCCAACTTGGTTGAAGGTGCGTCTATGGGCGCCAGTGCCGCGTCCGCCCCGGCGCGATAGGCGCGACAGGCGCGACAGGCCTGCTTCACGGTCTATAATCTGCGCTCTCTGCGGTGGTTGTAGCTCAGTTGGTAGAGTCCAGGATTGTGATTCCTGTTGTCGTGGGTTCGAGCCCCATCAGCCACCCCAAGTACCCGCTTCATAGGGTCTCGCCAGGGACCAACTTCCACGGTAAATCAACGACTTAGCTGGTCGAATGTCTTTGGAAGGTTGCTGCCGTCTCACGGCAGCTCAGCGGATGTGGGGGAACATGCCAGTGCGGGCTGATGACGCGCGCCCAGACGCCACGCTGGCAGCTGGGGCGCAGGTTGTGGAGACTCAGCGCTCGCAGGCATCGGGGCTGCTTTCAATCGATCAGGCGACGGCCTTGCATGCGGGCGCCGATCATTACGGCAGCGCCCGCGTCACCGCCCGACGAAGACGTTGCGTGCGCGAAGGTGTCCACCCATCGATCGGATACCTGCCAAGCAGTTGATCAAACAGCGTCAGGCACTGGTGGACGAGCTTGCCATCAAGCTGATCCAGATGCGGCTGTAGCGTGGCAGTCATCGAGGCGCTTCCAAGACCGTCTGCACGCTCGTTCGTCCAATGCGCGAGCAGTAGCCACGCATGGCCATCACTGGCCCCAAGACTGACTGCCTGCTCGAAGGCCAGACGCACGTCGGCATGCAGATCCAAATTCTCGCAATGTGACGCCAGGCCCTGCACCTGCCCGCCGTGCTCCAGATGCTCCGCCACCGCTAGCGCAATGGCCTGAAGCGAAACGGGCTCATGGCCAGTGTCCTGCTTGCGCAGGAACGCCGGCACCTCTAAGTCGTCGGAGCTTGCAAGGCAGAAGCTGATATCAGAAGCCGCCGAGCTGCTAGCGCTCCAACAGACCGACGGAGTGCTGAGCGCCGCGTAGTCCATCGACGCCGACTCCATGA
>JAYVSX010000382.1:0-11289 GCA_043774975.1 Rubrivivax sp. | reverse complement strand
CGAAACGCAAAGCCGCGGCGCCTCACCTTGCTCCCGCCACGCCTGATGCATGCCGAGATCGATCTTGTTGACGACGACAAACCGCACTTGTTCGGCATCCGCGGCTGCGGGCAGCGGTGCGGTCGACTCCGGCGGCTGGCTCGCGTCCACGACCTGCAACACGAGGTCGGCTCCGGCTAACTCGCGCCGAGCGCGCTCGATGCCCTCGCGTTCGACCGGATCCGCGGACTCGCGCAGGCCCGCCGTGTCGATCAACCGCAAGGCCAGTCCCCGCACGCTGACGAATTCCTCGATGGTATCGCGCGTGGTGCCCGGCAGCGCGCTGACGATGGCGCGGTCGCGTCCGGCCAGCGCGTTGAGCAGGCTGCTCTTGCCCACGTTGGGCTGGCCCGCCAAGACCACGCGCAAACCTTCGCGCAGCAACGCACCCTGGCGCGCGCGGGCCAGCGCAGCGGCTACCTGGGCTTCAATGGCGTCGAGCTGGTCGCGCGCCTTGGCTTTTTCCAGGAAGTCGATTTCTTCTTCGGGGAAGTCCAGCGTCGCCTCGACCAGCATGCGCAGCCGCACGATGCGCTCGGCCAGGTCAGTCACTTCCGCTGAAAACGCGCCCGACAAAGAACGGGCGGCTGACCGGGCGGCGGCTTCGGTGCTGGCCTCGATCAGGTCGGCTACCGCTTCGGCCTGGGCCAGGTCGAGCTTGTCGTTCAGAAAGGCTCGTTCGGTGAATTCGCCGGGCTCGGCCAAGCGCAGTCCTGGCTGCGCTTGCAGGCAGCGCGCCAGCAGCAGCTGCAGCAGCACCGGGCCGCCGTGCGCCTGCAGTTCCAGCACCTCTTCGCCGGTGTAGCTGTGCGGCGCGGGGAAGTGGATGGCCAAGCCGCAGTCGAGCGGCTGTCCATTGCCACCCAGAAAAGGCAACAGCGTGGCCTGGCGTGGCAGCAGCGTGCGACCGCAGACGGCAGCGATCAAAGGCCGCAGGTCGCGCCCTGAAGCCCGCACGATGCCCACGGCGCCGCGGCCAGGGGCAGAGGCGATGGCCACGATGGGGTCTTGGTGCTGGCCCGGCAAACCGGAGTTACCGGCGGCGGGCTGGGGGGGGGCTGCGCGCATCGTTTGATGGATTGTGGGCGCGTCAGCAGCAGTGAATGGCGCGGGTGGAGCGGCGCTCGGCGTTTGTTGGCCTTGCTCCGGGGTCTCCTGAGCCGACTCTTTTCAAGTCGGGTCGCCCGCATGACTGCATGTTCGGACGTTGTGGGCGGCGGCTCAACCCCCATTCAGGGGACGTGGCCAGCGCGCCCGTGCGGTCTTCACGCCGCGCCACCTTGTTGCTTGGCCGGGGCCTGTTTTATTCCCTTACACCACGCAAGGCGAGGTCGCTCACTTGCCCAGCACGCCCAGTTGTTTGTTGATGAACCACTGCTGCGCGATAGACAAAATGTTGTTCGTCAACCAGTACAGCACCAAGCCGGCCGGGAAAAAGAAGAACATGAAGCCAAAGGCCAGCGGCATGAACCACATCAACTTGGCCTGCATCGGGTCGGCCGGCGTGGGGTTGAGCCACACCTGGAACATCGACGACGCGGTCATCAGCACCGGCAGGATGAACCAGGGGTCTTTGGCCGCCAGGTCGGTGATCCAGCCGATCCAGGGCGCGTTGCGCATTTCCACGCTGGCCAGCAACACCCAGTACAGCGCAATGAAGAAAGGCATCTGCACAAAGATCGGCAGGCAGCCGCCCAATGGGTTGACCTTTTCTTCCTTGTAGATGCGCATCATGGCCTGCTGCATCTCTTGCGGTTTGTCCTTGTAGCGGTCTTTCAGCTCGGCCACCTTGGGCCCCACGGCCTTCATCTTGGCCATGCTGCGGTAGGCGCTGGCGTTGAGCCAATAGAAGGCGATCTTCAACAAGACCACCAGCGCCACGATGGCCCAGCCCCAGTTGCCCAGCATGCCGTGCAGCTTGTCCAGCAGCCAGAACAGCGGCTTGCTCAGCACCGTGAGCCAGCCGTAGTCCTTCACCAACTCCAAACCCGGGGCCAGGGCCGCCAACTTGTTTTCTTCTTGTGGGCCTACCAGCAGCACCGACTCGTGGGCGAGGGTGGCTCCTGCGGCCACGTCACCCAGCGGCAAAACCATGGCCACGGTGTAGTGGTTGTCGGCCACCTTGGTGGTGCGGAACTCGCGTGGCCCGGCCATGGGCGACAGCCAAGCCGACACAAAGTAGTGCTGGACCATGGCCACCCAGCCACTGTCGGCGGCTTTTTCGTGGGCGGTGTTGCCTTTGGCGATGTCCTTGAAGTCGACCTTCTGGAACTTTTGCGCCTCGGTGTAGACGGCCGGGCCGGTGAAGGTGAAATAGAAGCTGCTCTCGCCTTCGGGCGGGTTGCCGTCGCGGGCCAGCTGCAGGTAAAGCTGTGGCTTGACCGGCACCGTGCCTTGGTTGACCACCTCGTGCTTGACGGCCATGGTGTATTCGCCGCGCTTGATGGTGTAGGTCTTGATCAGCTTCACGCCATCGACCGCCGGTGACTCAAAGCGAACGTTTATTTCATTGGACCCGGCGGCGAGTGTGCGC
The DNA here is from genome assembly GCA_043774975.1 of Rubrivivax sp. GTDB lineage: Bacteria > Pseudomonadota > Gammaproteobacteria > Burkholderiales > Burkholderiaceae_C > Rubrivivax. The sequence goes on along the minus strand of JAYVSX010000382.1, from coordinate 8,717 downwards.
TCACCTGCTGTGGCCGTCATTTGGGTGAAGTGGTTAGGCAACGCCACGCCGGGCACGGTGTTGACCAAGCCCGTCTGCGCCAAGTACAGCCGTTTGGCCGTTTGTTCCAGCAGCACCACGTTGCGGCTGGGCTCTACCGCGTCGCGATAGTCCAGCAATTCAAGGCGCACCAACGATCCGCCCTGGCTGTCAAAAGTGGCCTTGACGCGGTCGGTGGTGACCTGAACCAGCTCACCTTTGGGTGGCGCTGCCGGCAAAGCCGCTTGGGTGGCGATGGTTGCCGGTGTGCCGGCTGCTGCTGGCACAGCACCGGGCACGGCTGCTGGCGACGGCAAGGCGGGCGGCGCTGTCCCGACTGGAGCCGCCGCCGATGGAGTGGCTTTGGGGCCGCCAAAAATGGACGGCTGCCCGGTATGTTTGTTCCAGGCGTCCCACAGCAGGACGAGCGACATCGTGAAAACCACCCACAGCAGGGTGCGGCGCATATCGGTCATGTCTATTTCCGGATCACAGAGCGGTCAGCAGGGGTATCGACCTGGTTCAGGCCGAGCCGGCTGAACAAGCCGGCAACGGGGTTTTTGAAATCGTTCGGCACGGGGTCGCAGCCCCCAGCGCAGTAAGGGTGGCAACGCAACAGGCGGCTCGTCGTCAGCCAGGCACCTTTGGCGGCGCCATGCCGCTCCAAGGCTTGCAGGGCATAGGTCGAACAGCTGGGTTCAAAGCGGCAGACATTGCCCAGCCAGGCTTTGAAGAACAAACGGTAGCCGTTGACCAGCGCCATCAACAAACGTCGTGGCATGTCCTTCAGCGCACGCCACGGGGTTTGGAGCCAGGTCTGTGGCATGGCTTCAAGCCGCTTGGCTCAACAGGCCGTCGAGCTCGAGCCGGGCCGCTTGGGTCAACTCAGCGGACCGCGCCGACACAAACTCAGTCGCCGAAAAACCGGCGCGCAGGCGAACCAGCCACAAACCACCGGGCAGCCTGGAGCCATGGCGCTCAAAGCAGGCCCTGATCTGGCGCTTGAGCAGGCTGCGAGTCACCGAGCGCCGCGCGTGCCGCTTGGGCACCACGTAACCAATCCAGTGCCCTCCCGGCAAGTCATCCACAGGCTGTGGGTGAGTCGGTGCAACGACTGTGGATAACTCACTCACTTTGGCTCCTGGCACCCAAGCGACGGGGCCTGTCGGCTTACTGCTGACATGGTGAAGCGCGAAGTGAGCACTCCGCGCCTTGGAGCGCGTGGCCAGCAGCCGTTCAAAGTCGGCCTTGTGCACCAGGCGGCCGAACATGGCGGTGGGTCACCAACGGGGCTGTTTCAGCCCAGTGTCTGGCTTCAAACGCCCAGGCGCTTGCGGCCTTTGGCACGCCGGGCATTGAGCACGGCACGGCCGCCACGCGTCTTCATGCGCACGAGGAAACCATGCGTACGAGCGCGTTTGATCTTGGAAGGTTGGTAGGTGCGCTTCATGGCAGGCCTGTCAGCGGTTGTGGCCGAAAAGGCCGGTCTAAGGAAAAGGTGAAAACGGTGCCATCACGGCTTGCTTCTGAACGCTTGCTGTCCAACGCTTGCTGTCTAACGCTTGCTGTTGACCATCAGGGCTGCCTTGTGCGGCACCCCTGCAGTTCGGCAAAAGTGCTTTAAAAACCGCCACTGGTGTTTAAACCAGCGTGGCGTCCAAGCTGTAACCGAATCCGGGAAACCCACGATTACAGCAAAAAACGCCTTTGCGGTCAAACACTTGCACCACAGGCTGCCACGTTCAATGGGGCTTGACGCTGGCGCCGAATATGTGGATAACTGCGGTCCGCCGGTTGCGAGGGACGCATGAACTGGCGGCTCAAAAAAGAAGATGTCCACAATGAGCCTTGACTTGTGGCAGCGGGGGTGTGAGCGCCTGGCTGCCGATCTACCTGAACAACAGTTCAACACCTGGATCCGGCCGTTGTCAGGCTCGGTTTCAGTGACGAAAGGAACTGAAGGCGCCGGCCCCACGGTGGTTGTGCACGTGCCCAACCGCTTCAAGCTGGACTGGATCCGCGCGCAGTACGCCAGCCGCATCGAAGCCCTGCTGAGCGAACTGGCCGACGCCCCCGTGCGCCTGGAGCTCTCGATCGCGCCCAGCAAGGGCGAAGCACCGGCCATGCCCTTGCGCCGCACGGGTGCTGTTTCGGCGGCAGCCGTTGCATTGGACTCCTTGGGTCTGGCCGAGCCTGGTTTGGGTGGTGGCCGCATTGCCGCCAGCCTGATGACTACCCCACGGGCCCACGCCCCTGCAGCCACCACGCACCGCTTGAACACGGCGTTGACTTTTGACACCCTGGTAGCAGGCCGCGCCAACCAGATGGCCCGCACCGCAGCCCTGCATGTGGCCGGCGCGCCAGGGGTCATGTACAACCCGCTTTTTATCTACGGCGGCGTGGGGCTGGGCAAAACCCACTTGGTGCACGCCGTGGGCAACGCGCTGCTCAAGGACAAGCCCGATGCCCGCGTGCTCTACCTGCACGCCGAGCAGTTCATCAGCGATGTGGTCAAGAACTACCAGCGCAAGACCTTTGACGAACTCAAGGCCAAGTACCACAGCCTGGATCTGCTGCTGATCGACGACGTGCAGTTCTTCGCCGGCAAGGACCGCACCCAAGAAGAATTCTTCAACGCCTTTGAAGCGCTGCTGACCAAGAAGGCGCACATCATCATGACCAGCGACACCTACCCCAAAGGGTTGGTGGACATCGACGAGCGCTTGACCAGCCGCTTCGACGCCGGTTTGACCGTGGCCATCGAACCACCCGAGTTGGAAATGCGTGTCGCCATCCTGATGCGCAAAGCCACTGCCGAGGGCACCGACATGCCCGAGGACGTGGCCTTCTTCATCGCCAAGAATGTGCGCGCCAACGTGCGGGAACTGGAAGGCGCGCTGCGCAAGGTGCTGGCCTACAGCCGTTTCAGCCACAAGGACATCAACATTGGCCTGGCCCGCGACGCATTGAAAGATCTGCTGAGCATCCAGAACCGGCAGATCGGTGTCGAGAACATTCAAAAGACGGTGGCCGATTTCTACAAGATCAAGGTCGCTGACATGTACAGCAAAAAGCGCCCAGCCAGCATCGCCCGCCCCCGGCAGATTGCCATGTACCTGGCCAAGGACATGACCAAAAAGAGCTTGCCCGAGATCGGCGAGCTCTTTGGCGGCCGCGACCACACCACCGTTTTGCACGCCGTACGCAAGATCGGCGCCGAGCGCACCACCAACCCCGAGCTAAACCAGCAACTGCACGTACTGGAGCAAACCCTGAAGGGTTAGGCCTCACGAGAGGCTAAGGACTCCCAGCGCCCTTGAACCGAAGCACAATCGGCAACCTGTTTCACAACCCAAACAAGACCACCGGCAAGTCTGTGGAAAAGACCGGCACAAGACCTCGCTTTTCCACAGACCTTTCTTCAAACAGTCACTTGTCCCCAAACCGGGTACACCGGCCAGAGCCCCAGGTGCACAGGGTTCACCGCCTGCTAAGGGGTTGATGGAAAAGGAGAAAATAACCTTGTCCCCAGATTCAGTGCGGCTCTACTAGCTACCACTACATCTATAAAGAGGAATTCTCATGATTGTTCTGAAGGCTGCACAGGCCGACTTGCTGGAGGCACTGCAATCGGTCGCGGGCATCGTAGAGCGCCGGCATACGCTGCCCATCCTGGCCAACGTGCTGATGCGGAAAAACGGTGGCTCGGTTGAATTCACAACGAGTGACCTGGAGATTCAAGTCCGCACCACAGCCGATCTGGGAGGCGATGCTGGGCAACTGAGCACCACGGTGGGCGCACGCAAGCTGATCGACATCCTCAAAAGCCTGCCCGCTGACCAGGTGATCACGCTGACCAGCGCAGCCAACAAGCTAACGCTGCAAGGCGGCAAGAGCCGTTTCACGCTGCAAACCCTGCCGGCCGACGACTTCCCGCTGGTCAACGAAAGCGTGGACTTTGGGCCCACCTTTGCCATGCCGCAAAAGACCTTGCGCGCCTTGATCAACCAGGTGCACTTTGCGATGGCGGTGCACGACATCCGCTACTACCTGAACGGCATCCTCTTTATCGCCGAAGGCAAAACGCTGACACTGGTGGCCACCGACGGCCACCGCCTGGCTTTGGCCCAGGCCACGCTGGAATCCGACGTGCCCAGCAAACAAGAAGTGATCCTGCCGCGCAAGACGGTGCTGGAACTGCAGCGCCTGCTGAAAGACGAAGACACCGCCATTGAAATGCGCTTTGCCAACAACCAGGCCAAGTTTGCGTTCAGCGGCAAGGAGTTCGTCACCAAGTTGGTGGAAGGCAAGTTCCCCGACTACAACCGTGTCATACCCAAAAACCACAAGAACAGCGTCACGCTGGGCCGTGCACCGTTGTTGGCCAGCCTGCAACGGGCAGCCATCCTCACCAGCGAAAAGTTCAAGGGTGTTCGGGTCAACATCGAGCCTGGTCTGCTTCGCATTGCTTCGAGCAACGCCGAACAAGAAGAAGCCAAGGAAGAACTCGAGATCGACTACAACGGCGACGCCATCGAGATCGGCTTCAACGTCACCTACCTGATCGATGTGCTGGCCAACAGTCCGCACGACATGGTCAAGCTTGAACTGCACGACAGCGCCGCCAGCGCTCTGTTCAGCGTGCCCGAACAACCCGGGTTCAAGTACGTGGTGATGCCCATGCGCATCTAGCGCAAGCCATCAGCACCCATCAGCACTCACCAGCAAGCAGCGGGCCATGGCCCGCTTCAGCGTTTTTAAAGGGGCCGGCCTCTACCGCCCCAGACCACAGAAGTCCTTGAGAGAGCCCGTGATGAGCGACCCGAAGAAGACCCCCGAGACCCCTGCTGATGGCGTGATCCAACGCGCCGTGCCCACCGCGGATGGCCAGGCCGCCAGCACCGGCAGTGAAGCCAGCACCGCCTATGGCGAAGGTGACATCCAGATCCTGGAAGGCCTGGAAGCCGTGCGCAAACGCCCGGGCATGTACATCGGCGACACGTCCGACGGCACCGGCTTGCACCACCTTGTGTTTGAAGTGGTGGACAACGCCATTGATGAAGCCCTGGCCGGCCACTGCGACGACATCGTCGTCACCATCCACACCGACAACAGCATCAGCGTCACCGACAACGGCCGCGGCATCCCCACCGGGGTGAAGATGGACGACAAACACGAGCCTAAACGCAGTGCTTCAGAAATCGCGCTGACCGAACTGCACGCGGGCGGCAAGTTCAACCAGAACAGCTACAAGGTGTCAGGTGGCTTGCACGGCGTGGGCGTGAGTTGCGTCAACGCCTTGAGCGTGTGGCTGCGCCTGACCGTGCGCCGCGAAGGCAAGGTGCACGGCATCGAGTTCAAGCGCGGCGTCACGCAAGACCGCCTTTTGGAAATGCGCGACGGCGTTGAAGTCAGCCCCATGAAAATCCTGGGCGAGACCGAAAAGCGCGGCACCGAAGTTCACTTCCTGCCCGACGACACCATCTTCAGCAACATCGACTTCCATTACGACGTGCTGGCCAAGCGCTTGCGTGAGCTGAGCTTTCTGAACAACGGCGTCAAGATCAAACTGGCCGATGAGCGCAACGGCAAGGAAGAAAACTTTGCCTTTGCCGGCGGCGTGAAGGGCTTTGTCAGCTTCATCAACACCGGCAAGAAGGTGTTGCACCCCAACATCTTCCACGCCATGGGGGACAAGCTCAGCGACCAGGGCACCAACATCGGCGTTGAGGTGGCCATGCAGTGGAACGACGCCTACGCCGAAAACGTCCTGTGCTTCACCAACAACATCCCGCAGCGCGACGGTGGCACCCACCTCACGGGCCTGCGCGCCGCGATGACCCGGGTCATCAACAACTACATCACCGAAAACAAGATCGCTGAAAAAGCCAAGGTCGAAATCGCCGGTGACGACATGCGCGAAGGCTTGGCCTGCGTGGTCAGCATCAAGGTGCCCGAGCCCAAGTTCAGCAGCCAGACCAAAGACAAGCTGGTCAGCAGCGAAGTGCGCGGCCCGGTGGAAGACATCGTGGGCAAGCTGCTCACCGACTGGCTGCTGGAGAACCCCAACGACGCCAAGATCATCTGCAGCAAGATTGTGGACGCCGCAAGAGCCAGAGAGGCGGCCCGCAAAGCCAGGGAGATGACACGCCGCAAAGGCGTGCTGGACGGCCTGGGCCTACCCGGCAAGTTGGCTGACTGCCAGGAAAAAGACCCGTCGCAGTGCGAGATCTACATCGTCGAGGGCGACAGCGCCGGTGGCAGCGCCAAACAAGGGCGAGACCGTAAGTTCCAGGCCATCCTGCCGTTGCGCGGCAAGATCCTGAACGTGGAGCGGGCGCGCTATGAACGCCTGCTGTCCAGCGACAGCATCGTCACGCTGATCACGGCGCTGGGCACCGGCATCGGCGCCGAAGACTTCAACATCGACAAGCTGCGCTACCACCGCATCATCATCATGACCGACGCCGATGTGGACGGCGCGCACATCCGCACCCTGCTGCTGACTTTTTTCTACCGCCAGATGCCGACCCTGGTGGAACGTGGCCACATCTACATCGCGCAGCCGCCGCTTTACAAGGTCAAGCAGGGCAAGCACGAGGAATACCTCAAAGACGGCCACGCGCTAGACGCTTTTTTGCTGAACGTGGCACTCGAAGGTGCCAGCGTCTGGCCAGACGGCACCACCCCCGGCGCACGCCCGGCCCTGGAAGGCCAGGCCCTGGAAACCCTGGCCCGCAGCTACCTGGTAGCCAACGCGGTGACCGAACGCCTGAGCAACTGGATGGACGTGGACGCGGTGCGCGCCATCGCCAGCGGCCTGACGCTGAACCTGGACAGCGCTGCGCTGGCCGAACAAGGCGCCATCGCCTTGCAAGCGGCCCTGAAAGACGCCACCGTGGAAGCCCAGTTCGACGCCCGCAGCGACAAGCACCTGCTGCGCATCAGCCGCCGCCACCACGGCAACATCAAAAGCAGCGTCATCACGCAAGACTTTGTGCACGGCGCGGACTACGCGGCCCTGGCCCACGCGGGCACGTCTTTCCTGAACCTGCTGAGCTTGGAGGCGGTGGTGCGGCGCGGCGAAGGCGAAAAGATGAAAGAACAAAAGGCCGCCGACTTCCGTGCCGCCATGGCCTGGCTGATGACACAAGCCGAAAGCGCCGTGGGCCGCCAGCGCTACAAAGGCCTGGGCGAGATGAACCCTTCCCAGCTGTGGGAAACCACCATGGACCCCACGGTTCGGCGATTGTTGAAAGTGCAGATCGACGACGCCATCGAAGCCGACAAGGTGTTCACCATGTTGATGGGTGATGAAGTAGAGCCGCGGCGGGTGTTCATTGAGAGCAATGCGCTGCGGGCAGCGAATATCGACGTGTGATCGCTACGAAAGCCCAGGGCCGGGCCGCCAGATTCGATGTTTGCCAGGGAGGCAGAACATGAAAAAGGAAGTGATTTTCAGGCTGCATGCCAGTTTCGAAGAACTGGTGCAGCACGACGAAACGGGCAACGAGTTCTGGCTTGCGCGCGACCTTCAGGAACTGCTGGGATACGCACGCTGGGAGAACTTCGCCAAGGTCATCGACAAGGCTCAAATCGCGTGTACAGGCTCGGGACATGAGCCTAGTGACCATTTTCTTGACGTCACGAAAATGGTCGACCTGGGCAGCGGTGCCACGCGAAGCATTGACGATGTGGCGCTCACACGGTACGCCTGTTATCTGATAGCCCAGAACGGCGACCCCAGCAAGGACGCCATCGCGTTTGCTCAGACCTACTTCGCGCTGCAGACACGGAAGCAGGAACTTATAGAGCAGCGAATTGCCGAGGTAGAGCGGCTAAGCGCGCGAAAAAAGCTGACTCTCAGCGAGAAGGAACTGTCTGGAATCATCTACGAGCGAGTTGGCGATCAGACGAGTTTTGCTCGCATCCGCAGTAAGGGCGATGTGGCCCTGTTTGGTGGTCTAACGACCCAGGACATGAAGAACAGGTTGGGTGTGCCTGACAGCCGACCACTGGCTGACTTTTTGCCCACCATCACCATCAAGGCCAAAGACTTCGCCAACGAAATAACCAACTTCAACATCAAACGCGACGGTCTGTCTGACGAGCCCACCATAAGCCGAGAGCACGTCAAAAACAACAAGGATGTGCGGGACCTACTCGGTCAGCGAGGCATTCGACCCGAGGTCCTGCCAGCAGCTGAAGACATCAAGAAGATCGAGCGGCGCCTCACTTCCGAGACAAAGAAGCTGCCCAAGGCCGCAAAAAAATAGGCCCAACAAAGGGCCCCGCGCTCGCTACCAAGACCCCAAGTGGAACTTGAGGCTTCGCGATTCGAAGGGCCGACCGCCATTTTGCGCCGAGTTTCAAGGAACCCATGACCCGCGACCAACTCAAAAAACTAGAACGTGACCTCTGGGCCGCCGCCGATAAGCTGCGCGCCAACAGCGACCTGAAGGCCAGCGAATACAGCACCCCGGTGCTGGGCCTGATCTTCTTGAAGTTCGCCGACAACAAGTACCGCCAGCATGAAGACGCCATCCTGGCCGAGTACAGCAAGCACAAGGGCAAGCGTACCGAGCGCAGCCTGCAAGACATGGCTCAGTTCGCGTTGAGTAGTGATCGCCTCACGCCCCCACAGCCATGGCGAGGAAGGTTGCAGGCTTGAGCCCGGTGTCGCGGTAGCGGTCCAGTGC
>JAYVSX010000381.1:0-4682 GCA_043774975.1 Rubrivivax sp. | reverse complement strand
GCGCTGCGCTCCGCTGCCGTACAAAGGCCGCCAAGACAGGCGCGACCAGTCGCTGCCGGGCTGCCATGCGACCGACACGCCCCCGGCGCCTTGCAAGTCGGCGTCAAAGCGCAGGTGCTGAACCGCGCCCGCCCGCTCGCCGATGTGCGCCGCAACACCGGCGGGGTGTTCGCGCGAGAACAGCACATTGGCCCAGCGCGGTGCGCGGCCACGGGGGAAAACCGCCAGGCCCAGGTCGATGCTGGGGAAGGCCTGCACCGGCTGGCCGGCCAGCATCTTGTCGGGCGTGGCAGCAAAGTTTTGCTGGCGCACGGCCTGGATCAGCGCTTGCGCCAAAGGGGCATGTTCGATGCTCATAGGCTGCATCTTCCATCAAAAGAAAAGGGCCTCCGCAGAGGCCCCGGGTGAAGCGGCGATTGCACCGGTGATTGCATCGGCGATGGCTGCGTTGGCGCCAGCGATCACAAAGGCGTCAGCTCATGCCTTCGTGCCAACTGCCATCCCTCATCAGAAGAACTTGTACTCCGCCCCCACCAGGAACGAGCGGCCACGCGGGTCGGCCACGCGCGGCTCCCACGAACTGCCCGAACCGAAGTTGGTGTCATAGGAGTTGGCAAACGGCGGGTCGCGGTCCATCAGGTTCTTGATGCCGGCGCTCAACGTCAGGTTCTTCACGCCGCTGTAGCTGGCGGCCAGGTTGAAGGTGGAATACGGCCCCACTTTGTAGGACCAGTCGCTGGGGATGAACTTGGTGCCGGTGGTGCCCACGCCGGGCGGCACAAAGCCCGCATAGCCACCGACATAACGCTGGCTGAAGGTGACGGCCCAGTCGGCCAGCGCGCCCGTGACAAAGGCCGAGTGCTTCCAGCGTATGCCTAAGTCGCTGGAGCGGGTGAACACGCCCACTTCGCTGGCGCCAAACGGTGTGTTGGGCAACAGGCGGGATTTTTTCTCCAGCAGGTAAGAGCCGTCCAGGCCGGCCGCCACGCGCACACCGTGCAGGTTGGTGTTGGCGCGCACGCTCAGCTCCAGGCCCTTGGTGCGGGTTTCACCGGCGTTGATCCAGCGGGTGTCGATGCGCGTGATGTTGCCGGTGACGGGGTCACGCTCGAAGTTCTGCGGGAACAGCGTGTAGTTGGCCAGGATGGTGGCCAACGTGGGCGTGCGGATGGTGCCTTCGCGTTGGATGTCCCACCAGTCCAGGCCGACGCTGAACTCGGCCACCGGTTGCCAAACCACGCCGAAGCTGCTCATCTTGGCTTCTTCAGGCCCCAACTCAGGTCTGCCACCAAACAGCGTGTTGAAGGTGATGGCGTTGCAAAGTGAACCCGGTGTCGGGTCGACCGCGCCACTGGGGCAGCGCTGGGGGTCAACCACACCGGCGCCGGTGTTGGGCGATTCGGTGATGCCGTTGTAGAGCTGGTTGAAGGTGGGCACGCGAAAGCCGGTGCTGTAAGAGGCCCGAACCAGCACGCTGTCAACGGGCACAAAGCGCAGCGACACCTTGGGGTTGGTGGTACCGCCAAAGCCGGTGTACTCGTCGTGGCGGCCCGACAGGTTGACTTCCAGCCCCTTGAAGATGGGCACGATGACCTCACCAAACACCGCCTTGATGTCGCGCTTGACGCCAGTCAGGCCGTTGATGGTGTCAAAGGGTGCGTTGAACACCCAGGTGTTGATGTTGGTGTTGGGCACCGCATCGAATTTGTATTTTTCGCTGCGGAAGTCAACGCCCACCGCGGCCAGCACCTCGCCAGCGGGCAGCTTGAACAGCGGGCCTGATGCCGTGGCGTCGATCTGGTCCATCGTGAACTTGCCGCCATAGAGCACCGTGCCGCGTGCCGACACCGCTTCCAACGCGGCCAGCGCAGCGGGCGTCTGGCTTTCGCCGGCCAACAAGAACGGGTTGAGCGTGCCGTTGTTGATCAGGTTGGCAAAGCCTTGCATGTAGTGGTAGCCGCTGCCCAGCGTGGACTTGCTTTCGCTGGTGGCTCTGGACGCGCCAACGCGGTAGTCCCAGTTGGCCAACAAGCCCAGCGGGCCGTCCACCGCCAGCAGAATGCGCGAGGTGTCGGTTTCGGTTTCAATTTCGCGTTGGCCACAAACCATGCAGCGCCAGCGAAAGGCGATCGGCAAGCCGTTGTTGGCCGCCAGTGCCGGCACAAAGGCCACCAGCTGCTGGTAGACCCGCGCATAGCCCGCACCCGTGCTGGGGTAGGCCAGGTTGCGGAACGGGCTGGGCACTGGGGTCGGCGCCAGCAGGTTGGCCGGGTTGTCCAGGTTGACGTTGGCGGTGCTGGTGCCGCTGGTGATCTGGTTTTCAGAGAAGCTCTTGGCCGACTCCGACTTGCCCAGCACCAGTTCGCCCGTTAGCTGGTGCTGCGCCAGCTTGAGGGTGCCACGGGTGACCAGGCTGGTGTTTTTCACCGGCTGCTGAATGACCGCCGACTTGCCGGTGTCCCAGGCGCAGCCGTACTGTGCACCGGCACCCGCCGCCCAGATGGCTTCGCTGTAGGGGCCGGTGTTGGGCTGGGTGGCGCAGCCGGCGCCGCCGGGCAGGTCAAGCACGTTGATGCCGTTGGTGGTGACACCGCCAATCAGCGGGCCGGTGCCGTTGCCGGCCGGCGTGGCTGCGCCGCCTGGGCGGGTCATCAGCGTGGGTGTGGCGGTGTTGACGGCAAACAGCGTGGCAAACGGGGTGCCGCGGGTGTCGGGCGACAGGCCGCGGTTGGGCTGGAAGGTGTTGACGAAGTCGCGGTCGGCGCCGGTCAGCTTCTTGGCTTCACTGACGGCCAGCGTGGCCAGCACGTTGAAGCCGTCGGTGGTCAAGTTACCCCAGCCCCCGACCACCGAAGCGCGGTGGATGTTGCCGCCGCCTTGTTCGGTGATGTCGGCGTTGGCCGAGGCCCGAAAACCCCTGAAGTCGGTGCGCATGATGAAGTTGATGACACCGCCGATGGCGTCGGTGCCGTAGATCGACGACGCGCCGTCTTTCAGGACTTCAACCCGCTCGATGGCTGAAAACGGAATCTGGTTCAGGTCAACCGTGCCGCCATTCAAACCGTGGGCGGCGACACGGCGGCCGTTCAGCAGAATGAGCGTGGCGTTGCTGCCCTGGCTGCGCAGGTTGGCTGACGTGGCGCCGTTGTTGCCACGCGATTGGCCGCTGACAACGTCACCGTTGCTGGCCAGGTTGTCCAGGCCGTTGCCGTTGACGCTGAGCACCGCGATCAACTGTTCGGCGCTGCCAATGCCCTGGCGGTCAAGCTCGGCGCGGCTGATGGTCTGCACCGGCAGGGCACCTTCGGCCTGGATGCGCTTGATGCTGGAGCCCGTGATCAGCACGCGCTGATCGGACTGGGCGTGCACATGGGTCGCCAGACCCAGCAGGGTCAGGCTGGTGACCAGAACATTGAGCTTCATTCGCGGGACTCCTCGGGGTGATTTTTGGGTGCTTGTTTTGGGGTGCTTGCTTTGGGCTGTCTCGGCATCACTGCCAACCGCAGTGGACGCAGGGTTCCAACCCGGAAACAGTCTCACACAGTTTTGACCCTGACCCGCTGGCGCCCCATCCGGGATAACCAAGGTTCGCGGCTTGCAGACAACACCAGCAGGCCTGCGGTGCCGCTCGGTCGCCCCGCCAAATCATGTGAACATCGGCCCATGAGCCCTGTGACACCCTGGCGCTGGATACCCACGCTCTACTTCGCCCAGGGCCTGCCCTATGTGGTGGTGATGACGCTGAGCGTCGTCATGTACAAGAACCTGGGCGTGTCCAACACCGACATCGCGCTCTACACCAGCTGGCTCTACCTGCCCTGGGTCATCAAACCGCTGTGGAGCCCCTTGGTCGACCTGCTGGGCAGCAAACGGCGCTGGATCGTGGCCTTGCAGTTTGCCGTGGGGGTGGCCTTCGCACTGGTGGCGCTGACCTTGCCGGCACCGAAGTTCTTGCAGCTGACGCTGGCCATGTTCTGGCTGATGGCCTTTGCCTCGGCCACCCACGACATTGCGGCCGACGGCTTTTACATGCTGGCCCTGCCGCAGCGCACGCAGGCCGCTTTTGTGGGCGTGCGCAGCACCTTCTACCGTCTGAGCATGCTGGGCGGGCAGGGTGGCCTGGTTTACCTGGCGGGCTGGTTGACCGAACGCCAGGGCAGCGCCGTGCTGGCCTGGACCTGGGTCTTCGCTCTGCTGGCGGCGCTGTTTGCCTTGGCCGCGTTGCTGCACCTGTGGGCCTTGCCCCGGCCTGCGCAGGACAGCCCCACACCGCGCAGTGCCACCTTCTGGGCCGACTTCTTCAAGGTCTTCGCGGCCTTTTTCGCCAAGCCCGACATGCTGCGCATCCTGGCCTTTTTACTGCTGTACCGCTTTGCCGAAGCGCAGCTGCTCAAGTTGGTGACACCGTTTTTGCTGGACAGCCGCGCCGCAGGTGGTTTGGGCTTGCGCACCCAGGACGTGGGCATTGCCTACGGCACGGTGGGTGTGATCGCGCTCACGGTGGGTGGGCTGCTGGGCGGCTGGGTCATATCACGCGGCGGTCTGCAGCGGCTGCTGTGGCCGCTGATGATCTGCATGCACCTGCCCAATGTGCTGTTTGTCTGGCTGGCCATGGCGCAGCCCAGCAGCGTGGTGCTGGTCAGCGCGGCGCTGGCGGTGGAGCAGTTTGGCTATGGGTTTGG
>JAYVSX010000380.1:0-4135 GCA_043774975.1 Rubrivivax sp. | reverse complement strand
GTCGATGCGCTGGCCGGCCAGGCGAATTTCTCCGCCGGCAATGCGCATCGACAACCTGCCCTACGAGCAGATGCGGGCCATTCGTGGCCGCAAGATCGGCGCCATCTTTCAGGACCCGCTGACCTCGCTCAACCCGCTCTACACCATCGGGCGCCAGCTGACCGAAACCATCCTGACCCACCTGCCGGTCAGCGCCGCAGAAGCCAGGCAACGCGCCATCCGGCTGCTTCAGGAAACGGGCATACCGGCGGCTGAACAGCGCATCGAACAGTACCCACACCAATTCAGCGGCGGCATGCGCCAGCGGGTGGTCATTGCCCTGGCCTTGGCAGCCGAGCCGCAGTTGATCGTGGCTGACGAGCCCACCACGGCGCTGGATGTGTCGATCCAGGCACAAATCATTTCCCTGCTCAAACGCCTGTGCAAAGACCACGGCGCAGCGGTGATGCTGGTCACCCACGACATGGGCGTGATCGCCGAAACCTGCGACCGGGTGGCGGTGCTCTATGCAGGGCGCGTGGCAGAGATCGGGCCCGTTGGCGATGTGATCCACCGACCCAGCCACCCCTACACCACGGGTTTGATGGGTTCGATTCCGTCGATGGACGAAGACCGCGAACGCTTGCTGCAGATCGACGGCTCCATGCCACGGCTCAACGCCATACCCAAGGGCTGCGCGTTCAACCCGCGCTGCCCTCAAGTCATGTCGCGTTGCCGCGAACAAAGGCCTGAGTTGCGACAAACCGGCACCACCCAAGCGGCCTGCTGGCTGGGCGCCCAAGCCGAGGTGACCCGATGACGCCGCTGGTGCAGGTTCGTGACCTGTCCAAGACTTTTGATGTTTCGGCGCCTTGGCTGAACCGGGTGGTCGAACGCAAACCACGCCAGTTTGTGCACGCCGTCGACGGTGTGTCCTTCAGCATCGAACGTGGCAAGACCTTGGCCTTGGTTGGCGAATCGGGCTGTGGCAAAAGCACCGTGGCCCGCTTGCTGGTGGGTCTGTACCAGCCGACGCGGGGCGACGTGCGCTTTGACGGCCAGGCCACCGATGCCGCACAGGATGCAGCGGGTGTGCGCGTCCTGCGCCGGCGCATGCAGATGATTTTTCAGGACCCCTACGCCAGCCTCAACCCGCGTTGGAAGGTGCTGGACATCGTCGGCGAGCCATTGCGGGAGCACGGTCTGGTGCCGGGCGCCGAGGCGCTGCGTGCCAAGGTCAGCGAGTTGCTGCTGCAGGTCGGCCTGGCCGCGGCCGACTGCGAGAAGTTCCCCCACCAATTCAGCGGTGGCCAGCGCCAGCGCATCTCGATTGCCCGAGCACTGGCCACCCAGCCCGAGTTCCTGGTTTGTGATGAACCCACCTCGGCGCTGGACGTGTCGGTTCAGGCACAGGTCCTCAACATCATGAAAGACCTGCAGCGCAGCCAAGGTCTGACATACCTGTTCATCAGCCACAACCTGGCGGTGGTGCGCCATGTGGCGGACCAGGTGGGGGTGATGTACCTGGGGCGCCTGGTCGAGGTGTCAGACAAGGCCGAGCTGTTCGGGCATCCGCGCCACCCCTACACCCGCATGCTGTTGGACGCGATTCCGGACATCCACATGAGCGGTCGTTCACGCACACCCGTGCAAGGCGAGGTGCCCAACCCCTTGAACCCACCTACAGGCTGCGCTTTCCACCCCAGATGCCCGCATGCCAACGCGCGCTGTTCGCAAGAACGCCCTGCGTTGACGGTGTTCCAGGGCGTGCAGGTGGCCTGCCACGCGGTGCAGGAAGGCCGGATCTAGTCTTGACCGATCAGCCGTTCGTCGGCGTAAAGGCTCTGCAGGCGCTCGCGGTGGCGGATCAGGTGCACCTGGCCGCCGTCCAGCATCACTTCCGCGGCGCGCGGCCGCGTGTTGTAGTTGCTGGACATTGCCATGCCGTAGGCACCCGCCGACAGCACCGCCAGCACGTCGCCGGGCTGCACCGCCAAGGCACGGTCCCGGCCCAGCCAGTCGCCTGACTCGCAAACCGGCCCCACGACGTCCCACGACAAGGCCGGCGCGCTGCGCAGCTGGCAGGCCTCAATGCCCATCCAGGCCTGGTACATGGCAGGGCGCATCAAGTCGTTCATCGCCGCGTCAACGATGCAGAAGTTCTTGGCATCCACATCACCGCCGCCGGGTTTGAGGTACAGAACTTCAGTGAGCATGACACCGGCATTGCCGACCAAGGAACGACCGGGTTCGAACAAGACTTCCCGGTGCCCGTGGCCCCGTGCATCCAGCCGCTGCAAGAGGCCGGCCACCAGAACTTCGGCTGGCGGCGGCGCTTCATCGGTATAGGTGATGCCCAGGCCACCGCCGACGTCGACGTGGTGGATGGGGATGCCAGCCGCTTCCACCGCTTCGACCAGATCCAACATCCGGTCCAGCGCGTCCAAATAGGGTTCAAGCTGCGTGATCTGCGACCCGATGTGGCAGTCAATCCCCGTCACCCGCAGGCCGGGCAACGAGGCGGCGTGTTGGTAGGCAGCCAGCGCCTGCTCATGCGCAATGCCGAACTTGTTGCCCTTCAGACCGGTGGAAATGTAGGGGTGCGTGCCGGCGTCCACGTCCGGATTGACGCGCAGGCTCACGGGTGCCCTTTGCCCCAAGGACTGGGCTACGGCGTTCAGCTGATCGAGTTCGCCCAAGCTCTCCACATTGAAGCAGCGCACCCCGTGTTGCAGGGCCAGACGCATCTCGTCGCGGGTCTTGCCCACACCCGAAAAGACGATCTTGCCGGGCTCAGCGCCGGCCGCCACAGCGCGCATCAACTCACCCGCGGAAACGATGTCAAAACCGCATCCGGCCTGGGCGAAGGTCTGTAGCACCGCCAACGAAGAGTTGGCCTTCATGGCGTAACAGATCAGGTGGCGTCGCCCTTGCAAGGCGCCTTGATAGGACGCCAGCGCCGCCAACATGGCTGACTTGGAGTAAACAAACAAGGGCGTGCCGAATTGTTCAGCAAGACCGCTCAAGGCCACGCCATCCAGCTTCAGCGAGGCACCGTCACGGGCCAAAAAGGGGGCGCCAGGCAGCGTCACCGCGGCGCTCCCGACGTGGGGCTCGAAGCTGACGCGGCTGCGGCCGGTGGCTGCGGCAGCTTGAGCGGGCCTTTTTGGCCGCAGGCCGTGGCCAGCAGCAGTGCTGCCCCTGCCAGCAACGCGGTCAGGACGGTGGGCGCGACCCGGGTCGATACACTGTTGTCAACTGGCACTTGCATGCAAAGGATTCTATGAGCACGGCCCCAGTCGACTCTGCCTTGAGCGACCTTGAGTACCGCCAAAAGACCAGTGCCTTGTTGGCGGGCATCGAGTCCACCATCGATCGCTGGCTGCAGGACGACGTGATCGACATCGACGCTCAACGAGCGGGCGGTCTGTTGGAGCTGAGTTTCCCCGACGGCAGCAAGATCATCATCAACACACAACCGCCGCTGCATGAGGTCTGGCTGGCTGCGCGTGGCGGCGGTTTTCACTACCGCTGGAAGTCAGACTGCTGGCGAGACACCCGTGACGGCAGCGAGCTGATTCAAGCCCTGTCCTTCCATGCCAGCGCGCAGTCTGGGCAAGTGCTGGCGTTCTGATCAGCGCTTGAACAGGTTGAGGATGCTGTTGCGCTCTTCCGGGCTGGGCGCTTGGGGCACCGGATCTTCCAAACCCAGGCTGCTGACGCCGCGACCAGCGCCGTACTCTTCGTACATCCAGTAGCTGCCTTGTTGGACCACACCGGCAGGGGCTTTCAGTTCTTCCACGGGCACGCCTTTCAGCGCGTGCTGCATGAATTCGATCCACACCGGCAGCGACAGGCCACCCCCGGTCTCGCGGTCACCCAATTTCTTGGGGTTGTCATAGCCAATCCAGACCACGGCGGCCATGGTGGGCTGAAACCCGGCAAACCAGGTGTCCATCGAGTCGTTGGTGGTGCCGGTCTTGCCGTACAGGTCCGGCCGCTTCAGGGTGCCCTGCGCGCGGGCAGCGGTACCGCTGCGGGCAATCTCCTGAAGCAACGTGCCCATGACAAAGGCATTCCGTGCCGACAAGGAGCGCATGCTGTCGTTCAGCTCGGGCGCGTGGGTTTGCTGCAAGACCTTGCCTTTGCTGTCAGT
>JAYVSX010000379.1:0-4866 GCA_043774975.1 Rubrivivax sp. | reverse complement strand
TCCAACGTGTAACGCGCCCGCACTGTCTTCGTCATTTCCATACTCCTTGCTTGCATTGAACCACTCAGCAAGGGGTACGTTTTTCGGGGGCAAGGTCAGGTTGCGCGTGCAACCTTCGGTTTGCTGGTAGCGCGCCGGTCCAAGGCCGCAGCCACGGCCGCTCTTGGCCGCTCTTGGCCGCATGGTGGAACCCCAGGCACTCGCTCGGACGCGAATCGGCCCTTGCGAATCAGCCCTTGCGCTTCAGCTTTTGTAAGCCGCGTAAGCCGCGTCGACCCCAGCCCCACGCGTGAAGCGGTGGCCCTCGGCGGCCAGCACCACTTCCAGCGCGGCCAGGGTCTGCAGCACGCAATCGGGGCGCGCGTTGTAGCCCATCGCGCCAATGCGCCAGACCTTGCCCGCCAAGGGGCCGAAGCTGGTGCCGATTTCGATGTTGAAGTCGTTCAGCAACGCGGCGCGCAGCTTGTCGCCGTTGACGCCGTCGGGCACCAGCACACCGGTGACGTTGGGCATCTTGTTGGCCTGGTCGCCGTAAAGGCGCAGGTTCATGCCCTGCACACCGGCCACCATCGCGCGCGAGGCCGTGGCGTGGCGGGCGTAGACCTGCGGCAAGCCCTCTTGCACAAAGATGCGGGCGCACTCGCGCGCACCGTAGAGCATGGTGGTGGCTTCGGTGTGGTGGTTCAGGCCGGCGTCGCTCCAGTAGTCCATCACCATCGCCAGGTCCATGTAATTGGACGCGATGCGCGCACCCTGGCCCGGCACGTAATGGGCCGGGCGCAGGCCGTCTTCGATGTGGCGGCGCTGGTAGATGGTGTGGGCCAGTTCCCTGGACAAGGTGATGGGCGACACACCAGAAGGCCCGGCCAGGCACTTCTGCAAACCCGCCGTCACGGCGTCGATCTGCCAGGCGTCCACCGGCAGCGGCGTGCCGCCACATGACGCCGTGGCGTCCACCTGCAGCAGCGCACCAAAGCGGTGGCAGAGCTCACCCAGGCCTTGCAGCGGCTGCAGCATGGTGGTGGAGGTGTCGCCCTGGCACACCGCCACCAGTTGGGGTGAAAAGGCCTTCAACGCGGTTTCGATCTGGGCCAGGTCGAACACCGTGCCCCATTCGGCCTGGACCACCCGAACTTCGGCGCCACAGCGTTGGGCAATTTCGTTCAGCAACTGGCCAAAGCGGCCAAAGCTGCAGACCAGCACCTTGTCGCCCGGCGACACGGTGGACAGCATGACCATTTCGATGGCCGCCCGCGCGGTGCCGTCGAGCACCAGGGTCCAGTCGTTGCGGGTTTCAAAAAAGGCCCGGTACAGCGCCATGGTTTCGCGCATGAAGCGCCGAAACTGCGGGTCGAATTGCCCCAGCAGTTGCGCCGACATGGCACGCAGAACCCGCGGGTCGGCGTTGATCGGGCCAGGACCCATCAGCAAACGCGGCGCGGGGTTGAGGTCGTCAAAGGCCGAGGCTGGGTTGGCCAAGGGTGACAATTGCGGCAGTTGAGCTCCTTGCATCACGGCATGCTAGCAAAGGCTCTGCCTTGGCTGCCATCGCCACAAACCCCGCCAACACCCGGTTGGGCCACGTCGACCAAAGCCTTGCCATGCACACGCCCATGCCCACGCCCAAGCACTCTCCCCTGCAAACCGTGGCCTACGTCCACGTCAACCTGTACAAAGATTCGGTGGCACTGATGCGGGTGGCGCAGCGCCTGCTGGCCTTGCCCGATGTGGTGGACGCGTCGCTGTTGATGGGCAACCCGGCCAACAAGGACATCCTGGCCGAAGCCGGCCTGCTGGATGCGGGCCTGCAAACCGCCGGCCCCAGCGACATCATGGTGGTGGTGCAGGCTCGCACCGCGGCGGCTGCAGAGGCGGCGCGGCTGGCGTCGTTAGCCCAGTTGGCGGGCCAGGCCCAGGCCGAAAGCGGTTCGGCGGGTGTTGCGCACGAGGCCGTGGCCGCGCGCACCGTGGCCATGGGGTTGGCGCAGCAGGCAGCGGCCGCCGGTGCCCCACCCACGCCCGGCCAGCCGGCCATCAACCTGGCCCAGATCTCCGTGCCCGGCGCTTATGCCGCTGGCGAAGCCCTGAAGGCCTTGCAGGCCGGCCTGAATGTCTTCATGTTCAGCGACAACGTGCCCTTGGCGCAAGAAGTCGCCCTGAAGCAGGAAGCCACCCGGCGCGGCTTGTTGGTGATGGGGCCCGACTGCGGCACCGCCATCATCGGCGGCGTGCCGCTGGGCTTTGCCAACCAGGTGCGGCGTGGCTCGATCGGGCTGGTGGCGGCGTCGGGCACCGGTCTGCAGGAAGTGACGACGCAGATCCACCGCATGGGCGGCGGCATCAGCCACGCCATTGGCACCGGCGGGCGCGACGTCTACGCCCAGGTCGGCGGCGCCACGCTGCTGCAAGGCATCACGCTGCTGGCGCAGGACGCCAGCACCCGCGTCATCGTGGTGGTCAGCAAACCACCGGCGCCCGAGGTCACGCAAAAGGTGATGCAGGCCCTGCAGAGCGCCGGCAAACCTACCGTGGTGCTGTTCTTGGGCAGCGACTTGGCCGCACCGCCGCAGGCCCAAGGTGCCCGGGGTGCCGGTGCGGCGCCAGCCCTTCGCGTGGTGCACACCTTGGTGGACGCTGCTGCGGCTGCCCTGCAGTTGGCCGGCATCCGGCGCCAAGCGACTGGCAGTTATGCCATCCCCAGACCGCCGCGCTTTGCCAAGTCGCAGCTTCACTTGCGAGCGCTGTACTCGGGTGGCACCTATGCAGCCGAAGCGCAGGTGCTGTGGCGAAGCAGCGGCCTGCAGGTCTGGTCCAACGCGCCGCTGGACCCGGCCTTGGCGCTGCCCAACCCCAAGCGCGCCAGCCGCGACCACAGCGCGCTGGACCTGGGCGACGACGACTTCACCGTCGGCCGCCCGCACCCGATGATCGACGCCAGCGCCCGCATCGAGCGCTTGCACCTGGAAGCCGCCGACCCCAGCGTGCGGGTGATCCTGCTGGATGTGGTGATCGGCTGGGGCGCCCATGCCGACCCCGCCGCCGAGTTGGGCGCGGCCGTGCAGCAGGCCAAGCGCACAGCGACCAAGGCCGGGCGCGCACTGGCCGTGATCGGCTTTGTCTGCGGCACCGAAGAAGACCCACAACGCCGGTCCGCGCAAGAAGCCCAGCTGCGCCACGCCGGCATGGTGCTGGCCGGCAACAGCGCCAACGCCGCCTGGCTGGCTGCACGGTGGCTGCGATGAACAGCGCTGCCGCCCGCAGCAACAACCCGGCCCGCCGCAAGCGCGTGGTGGTGGCCCTGGGTGGCAACGCGGCCTACCCGCCCACGATCAAGGGCACGGCTGCAGAACAGATGGTGCTGATGCGCCAGGTCTGCGCGCACCTGGTCGAGATCATCCAGGCCGGCTGGCAGCTGGTGCTGACCCACGGCAACGGCCCGGTGGTGGGCAACATTTTGTACCGCATGGCGCGCACCGCCGACGAATTGCCGCCAATGCCGATGGACGTTTGCGTGGCGCATTCGCAAGGCGGCATGGGCTACATGCTGCAGCAGAGCCTGGCCAACGTGCTGGTCGACAAAGGGCTGGACGTGGTGGTTTCCTGCATCATCACCGAGGTCGAAGTCGACGCCAACGACCCGGCCTTTGTGAACCCCACCAAACCGGTGGGCAAGTTCTTTACGGAGGCGCAAGCGCGCGACATGGCCACCGCCACCGGCTGGAACTTTGGCGAAGACTCGGGGCGCGGCTGGCGGCGCATGGTGGCCAGCCCCAAGCCGCGCAAGATCCTGGACCTGAAGACCATCGACGCGTTGCTTGACGCCGGCGTCATTCCCATCGCCTGCGGCGGCGGTGGCGTGCCGGTGGTGCTGGGCGAAGACGGTCACTGGTCGGGCGTGGCGGCGGTGATCGACAAAGACCTGACCAGCGCCATGCTGGCCGCGCACCTGCACGCCGACGCGCTGATCATGCTGACGGGCGTGGAGCGCGTGGCGCTGGACTTCAACCAGCCCAGCCAACGCTGGCTGGACCACCTGACCCTGGCCGAAGCGCGCCAGCACAGCGCTGACGGGCAGTTTCCGCCTGGCAGCATGGGCCCCAAGATCCAGGCCGCCATCACCTACTTGGAAGAATCCCCCGAAGCCAACGCCGAGGGCGAGGTCATCATCACGTCGCTCGAGCAGGCCTTCAACGCCTTGATGGGCAAGGCCGGCACGCACATCACGGCGCGGCCGCCCAGCACGTGAGCGCCACCGCACCTGCGCCGGCCAAGTCGCGGCCAGTGAAGTTGCAGCCAAGCCATGCTGCGCCGCTTTTGCGCAAGATCGTCGGCTTCGAGGCCACCGACTACGCCACGCTTGAAGGCCGCGTGGTGTGGGCTGGCGACCCGGCCGCTGCAGACCACCCACGCAACCTGTGGCGGCCTCGGCAAGCCAGTGCCTTGTGCGGCGACACACCGCGCCTGCAACGCGGTGCTGGCACCTGCTTGACGCTGCTGATGGGGCCGTCCGCTGCGGGTCTGTTGCGCTGGCTGACCGCTGCCAGCGGCAGCGGCAGCGTGTCGTCGGCCGAATGCAGTGAGACGGCGGCGCCGGTGCCGCTGTGGCTCCAGCTGGGCACCGCCCGCTTTGATGCCGTGCGCCAGGCCCTGCAAGTCAACGATGTGACGGCCTTTGAGCGCGCCGCGCTGCGGGTGCTGGGCCTGGGCCCGGGCCTCACGCCCAGTGGCGACGACTTTGTGGGCGGCGTCTTCTTTGCGCTGCATCACGCACCACGTTCACATTGGCGTGCCGCGCTGCCGGCCGTGCGGGTGCGCATCGGCCAGGCCGCGGCCGGCGCCACCAACGTCATCAGCGCAGCCTTGCTG
>JAYVSX010000378.1:0-10897 GCA_043774975.1 Rubrivivax sp. | reverse complement strand
ACCATCGCCAAGGCGCAGCACTTTGTCGACATCTTCACGGCGCAGAAGCTCACGATCATCTTGATCCTGACCTATCTGGTCATCTTGGTGACCATGGTCTACGGCCCGATCGCCGCGATGCTGGTGGAACTGTTCCCGACCCGCATCCGTTACTCTGGCCTCTCGCTGCCGTACCACATCGGCAACGGCTGGTTCGGTGGCCTGATGCCGGCAACCGCCTTCGCGATCTCGGCGCAGACCGGCAACATCTACTCGGGCCTGTGGTACGCCATCGTGATTGCGGTCATGACCGTGGTCGTCGGCACTCTGTTCGTACCGGGTGGTACGCACAAGAAAGACATCTTCGCTGGTGACAGCGACAAATAAGCCCATGTAGCCAAACGGCAATCGCCGGGCCGGGGTCTCTTAGAGTCCCCGGCCCGTTTCGTTTGTGGCCCAGGAGAACCTGTTTTGATCGATCTCGTGCTTTTGCAACTGACCGACCTGTTCCGCATCGGGCTGATCGTTGGCCTGGTTTACACGATGCACAGAACCGCTGCCGTGACGGGGCGCGTGTTGCCACTGGTCCTGGGTGTGGTGTTTGTGGCGGTGATGCTGCCGGCCACGATGCCCAGCACATCGGTGAGCCTCACCGACGCCATCCTGGCGGGGCTGGTCTCCAACACGATCATCTTGCTGCCGGTGCTGGCCCTGGCGGCGTTCATCACACGAAAGCGGCGCTGAGCGCCCATGCGCGGGTTTGCACGTGGTTTGTACGTGGTTAGCACGTGCTTGGCACGACGTTCCTGCCGCGGCTTGACGAAGTGGCGGCGCCTTGCAGCGGGTGCCCAGCTGCTGATGTCCAGCCGCTGACCTGACCTGGATAGACTGCGCCTTCCCAACTTCCCAACTTCGCAGGTCGCGCCATGTCCATCACCATCGACTACTACCTGGCCTCGCAATCGCCCTGGACCTACCTCGGCCACGAGCGCTTGGCGCGCATGGCGGCTGCGGCCGGCGCCCAGATTCGGGTGTTGCCGATGGACCTGGGCGCCAAAGTGTTTCCGGTCTCAGGTGGCTTGCCGCTGGGCCAGCGCGCGCCGCAACGGCAGGCTTACCGCTTGGTGGAGCTGGCCCGCTGGCGCGACCACTTGCAGCTGCCGTTGATCATCAAGCCCCGGTACTTCCCGGTCTCGGGCGACGATGCGGCGCGGCTCATCCTGACGGTGGACCACCACGATGGCGCCGATGCAGCCATGAAGCTCACAGGCGCGGTGTTGACAGCCGTTTGGGCACAAGAACGCGACATCGCCAACGCCGCGACCCGCGCTGAACTGCTGGCCGAGTGCGGCTTGAGCGCCCAGCGTTCAGAGCAGGCCTTGGCGCCCTCGGTGCAAGCGGCTTACGAGCGGGTCACGCAGCAGGCCATCGACGCCCAGGTCTTTGGATCGCCCAGCTACGTGATCGCTGGCGAAATCTTCTGGGGCCAGGACCGTTTGGACTTTGTGCAGCGCAGATTGGCCCTGGCCAGCTGATCAAAAGAAGACCGGGGCCAGGCCCCACCGGGCCGGCGCGGCCACAAAAAAAGGGCCCCGAGGGGCCCTTCTTCATGCGCTCAGCCAGACCTCACTTGAGGTGCTTGCTGATCTCTTTGGTCATGCCGAACATGCTGATCGGGCTCACGCCGACAACGGCCTTGAGCTTGGCGTCGGCATTGATCATGGTGCGCTTGACCTTGTCTTGCAGACCGTTCTTCTTGATGTACTCCCACACCTTCTTGGTGACTTCGGTACGCGGCAGGGCGGTAGAGCCCACGATGGCAGCCAGGGCTGCGCTCGGGGTCATGGCCTTCATGAATGCCGCGCTGGGAGCGCGCTTCTTCGCTGGTGCAGCCTTCTTGGCTGGCGCAGCTTTTTTCGCCGGAGCGGCCTTCTTCGCTGGTGCGGCCTTCTTTGCCGGTGCAGCTTTTTTGGCCGGAGCGGCCTTCTTCGCAGGAGCTGCCTTCTTGGCCGGGGCCTTTTTCGCAGCAGGTTTTTTCGCAGTTGCCATTTGGATTTTCTCCGTCAGTGGATGAAGGATGCCGAATGCCGTGCAGAACTCTTTAAAGCCTAAACCTTGAAGGAACTGTCTGTGGTAGCAAACGGGCAGCCGCGATGGTACTGCCTGTACGGGGCAAAGAGAAGCGGTTTTCCTAGGTAAAAGCAGCAGGCACACCACGATATGCTGCGGGCATGAAGATCATCGTGCGTTGGTTGTTGCTTGCGGCGGCGCTTTTGTTGGTGGCGTACCTGCCGACTGGGGTCAGCGTGACCAGCTTTGGCTCGGCCCTGCTGGCGGCTTTTGTGCTGGGGCTTTTCAACACCCTGGTGCGGCCGCTGCTGGTGCTGTTGACGCTGCCCGTGACGCTGCTGACGCTGGGTCTTTTTCTCTTTGTGATCAACGCCCTGATGTTCTGGGCCGCCGCTTCGGTGCTGGATGGCTTCAACGTGGCGGGCTTCGGCGCGGCGCTGATTGGATCGGTGCTGTACAGCCTGTGCGGCTTGGTGATCGACGCCGCCACCGAGCGGATCTTCAACCGTTCCCCCAGCTGAAACGCCGGCCTGACGGGCGTTCAAGCCCCCTGCTGCGACGCGCCAACCCGCTTCACCCCTTGCCCTTGCCATTGCCCTTGCGCCAGGGCGCAGCGCGCACTTCAAACACCACTTGATCGGCGCCTTCGGCCGATCGCCGCTGCAGCACATGCCGCCCGGGACGTGGCAACCACTGCACGCTGGTGCCGGTGCCCACCAGGCGTCCGTCCACAAACCACGGGCCCGCTTGGCCCTTAAACACCATGCGCTGCGCTTCCATGGGAATCTCGGGGTCCAGCACGATGACGCTGCCTGAGCGCAGTAAAAAGTGTTGGTCTTCTTCGATGCGCTGCCCTGACCGCGGGTGGGTGGAGATGACCACCGGTGCACCGGTGGAGAAAGCAAACTCGGTGGCGCCCGCCAGCGGCCCGCCCAGGGGTGCAAAACCCGGAGCGAGCTTGAGCGTGCAGCGCTGCCCCGCTGCCAAGGGTTGGCGCAGGTCCAGCGCCCACTCCCGGTCGTTCAGCCAGCGCGCGTCACCCGCGCGGCAGCCTGTGCAAAAGCGGGCAGGCAACAGGCCAGAAGGGCCAGAACTGCCGGAACGGCCGCGCGCGCCAAATCAGCAAAACCGACTTGCGAAGCCCCTTGCATGCACCACCTCCAGGTGGGTCATTCTGGCGCGCCAGGCGGGGCTTTTGTCAGGTGAGCAGTGGCTACTGCAAAGAGGGTTCGTCCGGCGCACCCTGGCGGCCACCGCGGGACTCGCGGGCGTCCAATTGCAACTGGCGCCGCTGCGCCACCAGCTGGCGCAGGCGGGCGTCGATGACGGAGCCTTCGATGAAGTCTTGCCCTGTGGCGCCGCGCGAGACTTGCTGCGCGCTGCGCAGACGGTCGATCGCGCCCGTCAAGTCGCCCAAAACAGCGCGGGCCTCGGCGCCGGCGCGCAGGGCTCGCAGGCGCATGCCTTGGCCTTCGGTGCCGCCCACCAGGGCCTGGCTGGTGGCGGCCAGCAGTTCCCAGGCAGCAGCATCCTGGTTGTGGTCGGACACCCAGGTCTGCAGCGCTTCGGTGCTTTGCCGCAGCGCGGGTGTCAAGTCGTTGGTGCTGCTGTTGGTGCTGCTGAGGTTGGTGCTGAGGTGGGCTTGTTGCTGCATCAACAGCGCTTGAGCGCGCAGCAGCAGGGGCGGCCTTTCCGAGCTGCGCGCAGGCATTCGGTCCAACACGGCCAAGGCGGCTGGGGCGTCGCCCCTGGCCATGGCCAACTCGGCCTGCAAAAGACCCAGCACCCGTTCGGCGGCGGGCTCGCGCAGCGGTGCTTTGGCAGCTTCTTGTTGGGCTTGCACGATCAGGGTCTGGGCGCGGGCATGGTCCTTCAGCATCGAAGCGGCCAGGGCCCCTGCCACCAACGCCCCCACGCGGTCGGCCAGCAACGGCGAGGAGCTGGCGCCGTTCAAGCGTTGCAAGGACTGCGCGCTGTCGTCCATCAGCACCCTGGCACGGGCCTGCATGGCCGCGTGCAGCATGCTGGGCAACGGCACAGGCTGGCCCGCCAGCAGGGTGCGGTTGCGCGCTTCGCTGATGCGGTCGACGGTGAGAGGGTGGCTGCGCAGATAGGGAAAGCTGCCCGAGTCGGTGATGCGCGACGCGGCGTCCATCTTTTCAAACATCGACGCCATGCCGCCGGGGGAAAAACCGGCGGTGGACAGCACGTTGAAGCCGATGCGGTCGGCCTCACGCTCGACATCGCGCGAAAAATTCAGCTGCGACTGGATGGCCGCCGCCTGCCCGGTGGTGATGGCCGCATTGGCCGCGTCGACGCTGTTGCTGCGACTGGCCGCAAACACCCCCAGCAGCAGCGACGCCAGCGCCACCAGTGATGCCCGTTGCTGGGGCGCAATGCTGCGCGCGATGTGGCGCTGCGTGACGTGGGTGAGCTCGTGGGCCAGCACCGAGGCCAGCTGGTCGGGGGTTTGTGTCAGCGCCATCAATCCCAGGTGCACACCCACATAACCGCCGGGCATGGCAAAAGCGTTGACGCTGCGGTCGCGCACCAAAAAGGCCTCGAAGGCAAAGGCGCGTTCGATTTCGGGGTTGATGTCGCCCAGCTTCTGCGCCGCTTCGACCAAGGGTTGCCACAGTTGCAGCAGGTACTCCAGCAGCACGGGGTCGTCCAGGTACTGCGGGTCGCGCCGACCTTCGCGCATGATTTGATCGCCCAGTCGACGTTCGGCGCTGACCGACAAGTCGTCTGAAGCCGATTCGCCCAGCGCCGGCAGGCGAATCTGGGCGGCCGCTGGCAGGTGCGCCGAAAAGCCGCCGGTGGCCGTGGCCGTGGCCAGGGTCAGGGCGAGCAAACGGCGCCAGGGCGCGAGGGAGGTGTTGTGCATGCGGCGGTGATGATGGGTTGTGCGCGAACGAGGAGCTGAGGGGCGTCGATCTGAGAGTGGAAACTGTGGAAGTGGCCATGCTGGGAGTGGCCCCATTTGAACCGGCCGACCTTGAACTCGCTGACCTTGATGTGGCCGTCCTTGCAGTGGCCGTCCTTACAGTGGACTGGCTTGGAGCGGTAAAGCAGCCGCCGCGTTCCCTGGCTGCCCGTCTGCCTGCTGCGCTGCGCCGGGTGGTGGCTATCATGACACTGCCATGTTTCTGACTGTGAACCCATGACTTCGCCCCTGACGCACTTTGACCGCGAGGGCCAGGCGCACATGGTCGATGTGGCGGCCAAGGCCGAAACCCACCGCGTGGCGCGGGCCACGGGCCACATCCGCATGTTGGCTGCCACCTTCGAGCTGATCGCCAGCGGCCAAGCCAAAAAAGGTGACGTGATCGGCATTGCGCGCATCGCTGCCATCCAGGGCGCCAAGCGCACGGCCGAGCTCATTCCCTTGTGTCACCCCCTGCCCATCACGCGGGTGGCGGTGGACTTTGAGCTGGATCGTCAGCTGCTCGAGGTGCGCTGCACCGCGCAGGTGGAGACGCTGGGTCGAACCGGGGTCGAGATGGAAGCGCTGACGGCCGTGCAGATTGGCCTGCTGACCATCTACGACATGTGCAAAGCAGCCGACCGCGGCATGGTGATGGGTGGCATTCGGGTGCTGGAAAAGAGTGGCGGCAAGTCGGGGCACTGGAGCGCAGCCTGATCGATGTGCAGCTTGACATCGGTGCGGTGAAAAGCGCCGATGCAAACGTGGCCGGCGCACCGCCCCAACTGCGCTACTTCTGCTTCGGCAAAAACTCTTGCCAGGTCATCGCGCGCGTCGGCAGTTCGCACTGAAATGGCAGGCCCGGCGCTGCCGCCACCGCCGCCGTGGGGCATGGCTCGAAGAGCTCTTCAGCGTCCACTTTGTTGAACTCGCGCAGGCGCGCGGCGATGTGGCGCGCCGCGTCCAATTCGCCGCGCTCGGCCAACGACTTGGCCCAGGCGGTCATCAGTCGCGTGTCCAGCAGGTGGTGGCTGACGCGGTCAAACGCGCGAGCGGGGTCGGCCTGAGCCACACCTGACGTGACGGCGGCGTAGTCGGCGTGGTGGGCAAAGAACACGCTGCGCTGGCCCCGGGCGATGCGCTCTTCCAGCGGGGCGTCGCCCGGGTTGGCGGTGAAGATCGCGGCCACGCGGCTGTAGTCCCAGAGGGAGAACACTGCGCCCACGGCCAGCAAGCCACCGGCGATGCCCAGGCTGGCATGGCGCCAGCCGGCTTTCACTTGCGGGCTGCTGGGGGCTCGGGGTGAATGCAGCGCAAAGCCCAGCGCCCACGCGGTGGGCAGCAGGAAGTAGGCGTACCAGAGCGGGTACTCCAACAGACTGTGCAGAGCGATCATCAGCACCATCATCCAGGCGCAGCGCTTGGCGCTGCCGGTGTCACCTTCGGACTGCCAGGCACTGATGCCAGCCCGCGCCACGGCCCACAGCATCAAGCCCAGCACCAGGGCGGCCAACGGCAAACCCAACTCCACGGCCAGTTGCAGCGGCAGGTTGTGGGTGTGGTCAAAAAAAGCGGTAGGGCGGCCGGGGAAGGGTGTCAAGGTCCAAGCCAGGTTGAATTCGCCGAATCCAACCCCCCACCACGGGTGGGCCAGGATCAAAGCCCAGGTGTTTTTCCAGATGCCAAAACGGGAGCCCGAAATGTCGCTCTCACTCAAGCGCGCGGCACCGCCAAAACTGTGGTCGGCCAGCGCCGCCCACTGGGCCATGCCCCACCAGCACAAAGCGTAGATCAACGGCGTGGCCAGCAACAGCAGCCTGGCCGGGCGGCTGAGCTTGCGGTCCAGCAAACCCCACAAGCCCAGCAGCGCCACGCTGACCAGCCCGGTTCGTGAGGCGGTGAGCACCACCGCAAAGACAAAGGCGGTGGTCGCAACGGCGGCCTGCCAGCGCGTCAAGCGGCGCATTTCCAACAGCGCCACCGCGCCGATGCACGACCACAGCAGCAAACTGCTGAGGTGGTTGGGTTGCCTCAGGTTGCCCACCGCTCGGCCCACGATGCCAGAGGCGGCGATCCAGTTGCCGTCGGGCAAGTCAGGGGTGAAGACTTGAACGGCGGCCACCAGGGTGTTCAGCACGCCGGCCCAAAGCCAAGCCCAGCAGAAGATGGCAAACGCATCGACGGCTCCAGGTTTACCGCCAACCGCAACACCGCCGCCCACCAGCACGGCAGTCGCCAACAGAAAGCCAAGGGTTGACAGCGCCAGCGAGGCCGGCAGGCCTTGTTGCACGGACACCAGAAGACCGGGGACGAAGAGCAGTGCCAGCGCCGCCAACAACGGGCCGGCTCTGCCCAGTTGGGCCGTCGAACCCCAGGGCCGAGATACGGTCACAAAGGCTCCCCACAGACCGAAAGCCAAGGCCTGGTTCAGAAAGGTTGGTGAAGGGGCGACGTTGTAGGCCAGGAGCGAAGGGGCCAAAGCGGCCGCCAGCCCCACGGACAAGGCCAGTTTTTTGTTGAAGTCAGAGTCCATGACTGAATTAGAACCGCATGCGGCATGCCGCAAGCCGCAAGCCGCAGGCTTCAGGGCTTGATGCAACGATGGCTATGGGACTTCGGGCGGCGCAATGGTCAGAAGCACAGGGTATCTGCGCTGCAGCGCAACCCACCCGTCATGGCCTTCTTGACAGCGTGGCTTGGCGTGAATGCGGCAGAGCCGCTTGAGCGTCAATGCCGCGGTGTCGGGCTGTCCGTTCAGCCCGGCGACCAGCGCGTAGCGGAAGAGGGCGGGTGGGTTGGCATAGCGCTCTGCCGTGCGGCGCATGGTGTCCACCTCACTGGGGCTCATGCCGGGCCGAGCTTCGGTGTGGACGAAGGTCTGGTAGGCCTCCAGCTGATTGAGCAGCATGAGCTTGGGCGGGGGCGTCTGCAAGCCGGGGGCGCCGATCTGGGCGGACTCCATGCGCAAGAGCCGGAACGACTGTTCGGCTTGCAGGTAGTCGTACCCGATGAAGCCCAACAAGCAGGCCAGAGAAAAGCCGATGACGCGTGTCAACGGCGCGGGAATCGACACCATGCCTGGCTGCGCCTGCAAACGATCAACGGCGCCAATGAACAGGCCCAGTGGCACCAGGAAGTAGGCGTAAGTGTGCGGGTATTCCAACATGGCGTGCGCGCCCAGCCCGGTGATGGCCAGCATCAGCCAGGCGTCACGGCCTTCCTTGATGGCACGCATCCGGCTCACATACCAAGCCAGCGCCAAAGCCAGCAAGGTGAGCCCCAGCGGAATGCCATTCCAGATCAGCAGGTCCAGCACCAGGTTGTGCGCGTGCTCGATTTGCTCACCGACGAAGGGGTGGCTGTCGGCGACGCGCAGTTGCGCAACGCTGAGCTGTTGCCAGCCGTAGCCCCACCAGGGCTCGCGGCCGATGGCGTCCAGCATGGCCAACCAATGCGCGGCGCGGGTGCCACCGCTCATGGTGTCGGCCAAAGGCCGGCCGCGGTCAAGCAAGAGCCAGCTGTTGATGTCGGGCCAGAGCAAGGTTGCCGCAGCAAAAGTCAGAGCCAGCGCGGTTGCGCCAGCGCGGCCGATCTTCAGCCCGCAACGCTGACCGGCCCAGAACACAAACAACAGCAGGCAGGCCATTTGTACCCAGCCTGTGCGCGAGCCCGACATGACCATTCCAAAGACCATCCAGGCAGCCGCGGCCCAAAAGCCGCAGCGTCCGATCAACTGGGTGTTTCGGAGCACGCCTGCGGCGCAGATGCCCAAAAACGCAATCGTGCACAGGTGGTTGGGCTGGGCCACGTTGCCGAAGGGTCGTTGGCCAGGTGGCAGTTCGGCTTGCCAAATACCCAGGGAGGCGGCGTCTGTCCATTGCAGCAATGCAATGCCGATGGATGCAATTGCCGCTGCCAACACGGACAGGAGCAGGGCTGTCAGGGGCCCATGGAAACTGGGTTCAGATTTGGGCTGAACCAGCGACGACCCTGCGATGGCTGCACATGCGAGCGCCAGAACGTAGACAGCTGCAACGACTGCATCGCCATGGAAGTGGATCTTCCCAGCCCAGGACTGAATGAACAGGATCAGCAGCGCCATTGAACAGACGGTCATCCACTGATAAGCCACTTTGCACGGCGCCCAAAGCAAGATCGCCGCGAATGCTGTCAATGTGAGGGCGATGCCATCGGGCCATGCCGAGGCCCAGGGAAAGTAATGGTTGGGAAGCAGCCAAGCCAACGGGGCAAGCGCCGCAAACCCTTGCGCAAACGGTCGCATCAGGAGCGTACCTTGATCGGACACAGGTCAAACGAAAAAAGGCAGCCGAAGCTGCCTTTCCAAAGTGCTGAGTTGCCTCGATCAGCTGGCAGTCAAGCTGCCAGTGGACCAAGCTGTTCGACGCAAACTATCGTCAGGTAGCCTTGCAGGTGGCGGGCATGAACTTGGACATCGTGGCCGTGCCTGGCCCACAGACCCAGCCGCCAACCGGCGTCCCAACCGTCGCAGGTGGTACACAACCTACGAAGGTCAATGAAGTTGCGGTTGCAGCAGTGCAGGGCTTGAGAATCACCGTGCCAGTGAAGGCGCCCAGGTTCTGGCTGGTGACCGTGACTTGACCGGCGGCATCGGTGGTGACAGATGCCACATATTTGCTGCTCGCTGAAGTGGTCTCACAGCCCCAGGCGGTAGCACCGGGAAACGCCGAAGCGCTTTGGTACACCTCGCTGATCGTGGTGCGGCATGAAGATGCTGCCAGAACCACTTCCGAGACTTTGGCCTTGACGGTGTAGTCCTGATAAGCCGGCAGCGCCACAGCGGCCAAGATGCCGATGATGGCCACGACGATCATCAGTTCGATCAGGGTGAAACCTTGTTGAATACGCTTCATGAATAAAACTCCTGGGTGGGTCGGGTTGCGGGAGGGTCACCCCCATAGATGCAGGGGGCGTGCCAGCCTCTTTCCCCAGGGATTGCGTGGATTTTTCCACTTTGAGTGACGTTTTTTGTCACTGACGGCCACTCGGTTGGCAGCCTAGTGCCGCGGGTGACATGAAGCGTCACCCAGCGCAGATATCAGGAATCAAGCTCCATCAGTTGCCCCGAGGTCATGGCTCGAATGCGGTGTGGGCTGTTTTGCGCGCCAATTTCCGACATCACAGCGCCGACTTCACCGGGCTTGATGTGGGTGATGTAGACGTCTGTTGGTGTCAACAACTTGGCCAGTTCGACGCGCAAGTCGGCAGGGCACAGGTGTTTGCTGATGTGAGCCAACTCTTGCTCGTCATCGCCAAATGCGGTTTCGATCACCAAGGCGGTCAAGGGCATGGTCGCCAGCCGTGCCCATAGATCGGGGTTGGGGCCGGTGTCTCCGGTGAACACCCAGGAGCCTCGACTCCCCAAAACCGCATAGCCCACCGCAGGAACGGTGTGGCGGGCGCTGAGCACCTCCACCCGGTGGGCGCCCAGTACCAGCACTTGCCCCACTTCGATGGCCTGCAGTTGCAGCACGGGGTTGGTCGCGTCGGGCAAGCGCGTGAAGTCGGGCCAGATCACGCCGTTGAAGATGTGCTGGCGCAATGCCAGCAGGGTGGCCGCGAGCGCGTGAACCAGGATGGGCGGCCGGTTGGCGGCGCGGCGGCGGCGGGTGACGCTGTCGGCCAGCAGCCCGATGGCCAGCACATGGTCCAGGTGGGAGTGTGTGACCAGGATGTGGTCGATGCGGACCATCTCATCCAGCGTCAAGTCACCGACGCCCGTGCCGGCGTCAATCAGGATCGTCTGGTCCAGCAGAAATGACGTGGTCCGACTGCCAGCGGCAATCGATCCCGAGCAACCGAGAACGCGAATCTGCATGAGGGAGGGTCACAGCATCAGAAGACCGCCTTTCAAGGCCAGAAGTTGGCTTGAATGCGGAAGGG
>JAYVSX010000377.1:0-7511 GCA_043774975.1 Rubrivivax sp. | reverse complement strand
CGAAGTAGTGGCCGGTCTCGGGGTCGATGCCACGCACCGCGCCGATCATCTCGCTGGCAAACAGGATGTTGTCGACCGGGATCACTTGGGTCAGCAGGTCAATGCCGGGTTGGTGGTAAACGCAGGTGTCGAAGAAGATGTTCTTCAACAGGTGGTCCTTCAGCAAGGGCTTCTTCATCTCTTGTGCCAGGCCGCGGTAGCGGCCCCAGTGGTAGGGCACCGCGCCACCGCCGTGCGGTATGACAAAACGCAGCGTGGGGAAGTCCTTGAACAGGTCGCCTTGCAAACACTGCATGAAGGCCGTGGTGTCGGCGTTGATGTAGTGCGCGCCGGTGGCGTGGAAGCAGGCGTTGCAGCTGCTGCTGACATGCACCATGGCGGGCAGGTCGTACTCCACCATCTTTTCATAGATGGGGTACCAGTAGCGGTCGGTCAGCGGTGGGCTGGTCCAGTGGCCGCCGCTGGGGTCGGGGTTGAGGTTGATGCCCACGTTGCCGTACTGCTCCACGCACTTCACCAGTTCGGGGATGCAGGTGGCGAGGTCCACACCTGGGCTTTGCGGCAGCATGGCGGCCGGGATGAAATGGTCCGGGAACAGCTGGCTGACCCGGAAGCAGAGTTCGTTGCAGATCGCCGACCAGGTGGCGCTGACCTGGAAGTCGCCGATGTGGTGGGCCATGAAACTGGCACGCGGGCTGAAGATGGTCAGGTCGCTGCCGCGTTCTTTCATCAGGCGCAGCTGGTTGGTCTCGATGCTTTCGCGAAGTTCGTCGTCGCTGATCTTGAGGGCGGCAACCTTCGGTTTCAGGGCGGCGTCCTGGATGCCGGCGATCTGGGCGTTGCGCCAGTTTTCCAGGGCTTTGGGCGCGGTGGTGTAGTGGCCGTGGCAGTCGATGATCATGGTGTTGGTTTGGGGTTGCCGGGGTTGCTGGGGTTGCTCGGGTTGCATAAATCAGGCGGGTTCCATGCCGTGCCGACGTTTGGCCAGCGCCGTCTGCGGCGAAGCCAGGAAGTTCAACACCTGGCGCGCTTTGTCAGCCTGGGCCCCGCTCAGGTCCAAGGTGCTGCACAGCCCGGCACAAAAGGTGGTGATGATGGCCATGTCGGCTGGCAGCGTGCCCACCACGGTGATGCCACCCAGGTGCAGCAGTTCGCTGAGTTGCTGAAAGCCCAGACTCACCTGGCCGCTGGCAACCAGTGAGCCCACGGCAACGCCGGGCGGTGCCTGCACCAACCGGCTCCGAATCTGGTCGGCAAGCCCCCAGGCTTCAAACTGCGCCATCAACTGCACCCCGCTGGGGCCTGTGGAGACACTGATGCTGGGGGCGCTTAAGACCGCCTGGTAAACGGCTGCGGCGTCGCCCAGGCCAGGCACAGGCATCCCGGCCTTGACAGCCACGGCCACCGGCGAACGCATCAGGTCGATGCGGCTGCCAACGTGCACATGGCCGGTGGCCATCAGGTGGTCGATGGCGTCTGCCGCCAGCAGCACCAGGTCAAAGGGCTCACCGGCCTGGATGCGTTGGGCCGCCAGCACGCCGCCCACCGATTCGATCTTCACCATTTGCCCGGTTTGCGCCTGATAGGCAGCGGTCAACTCGGCCAGCACCTGGCGGGTGGCCATCGACGAAATGCCAGTCACGGGGGGGCTCATGGGATGAGCATTCTTAGTCAAGCGACATCATTCATCAATGCGATTTCAGCTCTACCTGAAATGCCACAATGGCATGAGTCAACGTGACATCAAGCGTCGCATACCCGGTGGACCTCAAACAGCTGCAGTACTTTGTCCAGGTGGCCGAACTGGGCAGCTTCACCCGCGCGGCCAGCGTGCTGCGGGTGGCGCAGCCGGCGCTGAGTCGGCAGGTGCGCTCGCTCGAGGTGGAACTGCGGCAGAGTCTGTTTGACCGCAACGGGCGCGGCGTCACGCTGACCCCGGCGGGTGCGCGCCTGCTGGCCCACGGCCGCGGCATCTTGCAACAGGTGGAACGGGCTCGTCTGGACCTGGAAGACCAGCGTGGCGCGGCCACCGGCTTGTTGTCCGTGGGGCTGCCACCCAGCGTCAGCCGCACCTTGACCGCGCCGTTGGTGGAGGTTTTTCGTGCGCGCTTTCCAAAGGCCACGCTCAGCGTGGTGGAGGGGCTGTCCACCTACACCCTGGAGTGGCTGACCCAGGGGCGCATTGATTGCGCGGTGGTTTACAACGCCACGCCAGCGGCAGCGATTGACCTGTTGCCGGTGTTGCAGGAACCGCTGTTTTTGGTGTCTGCCCGCCAGCCACAGGCCAAGGCGCTGAGTCCAACCCAAGCCATCCAAGCCATCCAAGCCATCCAAGCCACCCAGGCGACCCATGTATCCCAGGTAACCCAGTCACACCAAGCGACCCAAGCGCCCCATGCGCCCGCGCCCGTGCGCGGGCCAACGTTGACGCTGGCGCAGTTGGCCACCAAAGAGTTGGTCATACCCAGCCGCCCGCATGCCATTCGCATGCGGCTGGAAACGGTGATGGCCGAGGCTGGCTGCAAGCTGCATGTGGGGCTGGAGATTGAAAGCGTGCCGGCCATGCTCGACCTGGTTCAGCGCCATGCCCTGTACGCCGTGCTCAGCCTCAACGCGGTGCGGGCCAGCGGCCAATTGCAAGCCTTTGTCGTGCAGCCCATCACCGTGGGCAAGCGCCAGCAACTGAGTGCCAGCCTGTGGTTGGCGACCTCGGCGCTGCGCCCGCGTGGGCCTTT
Source organism: Rubrivivax sp. (assembly GCA_043774975.1). Taxonomy (GTDB): domain Bacteria; phylum Pseudomonadota; class Gammaproteobacteria; order Burkholderiales; family Burkholderiaceae_C; genus Rubrivivax. The sequence continues at coordinate 4,776 of JAYVSX010000377.1, read as the reverse complement.
GCTGGACCAGGCTACGCAAGTCCTGGTGAGCCTGCTGCAGCAAGCGCTGGTGCCCAAGCGCTGACAAGCGCCACCCTTCAACCAGAGGACGCAGCGTCAACACCACCACGTCCGATGCGCCTTTTTGCGGCCGTTTGCTGCGTATGCTTTGTAAGGTGCACCGCGCCCTGTTGCTTGGCTGTGGTTGCCCTCCCTTTTCACCAAGGAGCCTTGCTTGAAGCCCGCCTACCTTTTGTTGAAGCGCCTTGCCGCTTGCACCCTGGCCGCAGCAGCGGCGCTGTTTTCAGTGGCTGCCCATGCCGAAAACCATGCCCTGATTCTGTGGATTGGCGACTATGGCGACCCCAAGAACGACTTGCCCGGCATCGACCTGGACGCGGCCAACGCCCGCCTGATCGCCCAGGCCATGGGCGTGCCCGACCGCAACATCACCGAAATCAGCAACGCCCGGCTGACCAAGGACGGCATCCGCAACGGCTTGGTCAAGCTCTACCAGACCATCAAGGACGGCGACAAGGTCTTCATCTACTACTCGGGCCACGGTGGCCAGGTGTCTGGCCACGAGACCAACGCCAAATGCAGCGAAGTGCTGGTGGCGCGTGACGGCTTGGTGCTGGACGCCTTTTTGCAGGACGCGCTGACCACGATTGGCAAACGCGCCAGCCAGGTGGTGATGATCAACGACTCGTGCTTTTCGGGCGGTGCCGCCACCAAGAGCGCCCTGCCCATGGGTGAGCCGGGCGATCGGGCCAAATTCATCACACCGGATGCCAAGGCCAACACCGCAGTCACCCAAGGCTATGCCTGTGGCGACGCGACCAACACCCAAAAGATCACCCGCAGCCTTGGCGAGATGAGCAAGGACGCACGGGGTCCGCAAGTGCTCTACATCGCGGCTTCCAACGACACCCAGGTCTCTTTTGCCACGCCCAAAGGCAGCGTCGGCACCCTGGCTTTTGCCCACTGCATTGGTCTGGCCCACGCCGATGCAGACCGCAGCGGTCGCATCAATGGCGAAGAACTGCGCGATTGCGCGCAGGCCTACATCGACCGGCGCCGCACCAAGCAGACCGTCACCTTGCAGGGCAATGGGCGTTTGCCGCTGTCGTTTGTGAAAGCGGAAAGCGCCGCCGCCCCGGCTGCTGCTGCGGCGGTCCCCGCGCCCGCAGCAGCACCGGCCCCCATGCCCGCAGCAGCGCCGGCTCCCGTTCCAGTTGCGGCGCCGGCGCCTGCCGCAGCCCAGGCCGCCGTTGCAGCACCCGCTGCAGCCCCGATCAACGCCGCGCAGGCCCTGCACGACTTGCAGGCCGGTGCAGACCGCAGTCTGCAAGTGCAGATGGCATTGGCCCGGTCCAGCTTGCGCATCGGCAAGGACTTGCTGGAGTTCACGGTGAACACCGGGCGCGACGGCTACCTGTACCTGCTGCAGGTGGGCAGCGACGGCAAGACCTTCAATCTCTTGTTTCCCAACAAGGTGGACGGCGAGAATTTCCTGGCCGCCGGCACCCACCGGTTCCCGCGGCCCAGCTGGCGCTTGCGCTCGGGCGGCCCGGCTGGCAAGAGCCACATTCTGGCCATCGTGTCGCCAGAAAAGAAGGACCTGTCGCGTGGCATGAGCGCGTCGTCGGTCTTTTCGTCCAGCAGCGCCAACCAGAGCAACACGCGCACGCTGGTGGTGGAAGCCACGGGCGCCGACAACGGCGGCTCTGGGCGCTATGGCGCCAGCCAGGTGCTGAGCGTCATCGAGACGGCTGAATGAAGGGCTGCCAGCGTCCGATGGGCCGCCACCGGGCACGCCGCGTCAACAGCGCCGCGACTGCGGCGTTGCTGATAGGCTTTTACCAACTGATGGGTTTTTGCCAACTGGCGAGCGCTGCATCGGTGCCCGCCACGGCAGCGGCAGCAGCTCCGGCTGTGCCCGTGGCCGGCCCTGCCAACGTGGTGCTGGCCAGGTCGTTGACGGACCTGGGTGCGGCGCTGCTGGGGCCGTCCAAAGCGGTCAATGCGGTGGTTTCCCCGCTGGCCGCGGCGCCAGGGCTTGCCAACCTTGCTTCGTCAGATGCAGGGTCAGCCCGGTGCAGCGTCGCCCTTGGCCTTGGCGTCGCGCATGTGGGTTGATACCGCGGCCACGGTGCCGGGCACTTACACCCAGCGGCTGTCCAGCCGCTGGCAGGCCGATGCGTTGCGTTTGCCGTTTTCCCAAAGTGAAGCCGCCCGCGCACAGATCAACAACTGGACGCTTAAGCGCACGGCCGGGCGCATCAAGGACTTGCTGCCCGCTGGCAGCATCACGTCCGCAACCAAGCTGGCGCTGACCTCGGCGGTGCACTTTCGCAGCCCCTGGGAAAAGCCCTTTGACGCCGCCAAGACAGCGCCGCGCGCTTTCAAAACTGCGGCCGGTGAATCCAAGCTGGTGCCCACCATGGTGGACGAGCGCGGCGGGGAAGCGGTGGCGGCTGCCGCAGCCACGGTCGCCAGCGCTGAACCACGTGGTCCGCCGTGCGGTGCTGGTACTCCCAGGCCGAAGGGGTCTTGCAGGCACACAAGAGCTGTTCACCGACTGGCGTGCAGACCGCCTGTGCGCAGCCCTTCAACGATTGCGGCACGGGTGGCGCGGGCGGCGCGGAGGCAGGGCCGAGCCGGCAAACGCGGTCGGCTTGGGCATCTGCAGGTGGTGCGGCTGAGGCGTTGTCCGCGGTGATGGGTGCCACAGCCAGCAGCAGGCGCCATGCCCAGCCCGTGCAGCCGGCCGGGCGGGCGCAACCGCCATCAAGGCGTCGCAGCCACCTTCTTGGTGTACTTGTCGTACGCGTTGTCCAACGCGCGCAGCAAGCGGGTCAAGGTGGTCTTGAAGTCACCCGGCACCACCAGGAACATTTCGGCCGCAAAGGTGGGGTCGCCGTCGCTGTCCAAGAAGGCCTTGACGACCTTGACTTCATTGCTGGCGGTGTTGACGCCTTCCAGGCGACGGATGCGTGCCTGGGGCGACTTGTCGTCGGCCGAAAAAGCCAGCACCAGGCGGAAGTAGGTCGGGTCGTCGGCGTCGACATAGATCACGTAAGAACGACCTTCGCGGCGGAAACGCACGTTGCCGCTTTGTGTCAGCTCGGGGCGAAAGCCTTCAGTGGCCAAGAAGTCGGAGTAGGTGGTTTGCAGTTGCTGCTTGGTGTAGGTCTGCGCCGAAGCCGCGCCAGCACTCAAGGTCAGCACCGCGCTCACGGTGAGCGGGCCTGCGAGTTGAAGGAACAGCGAAGTTATTTTCATAAGGGACTCTTCTTGGGAGGTGACGAACAAGTATGGCGATCAGAGTTTTTGCATGGCAGCGCGAGCCAGGTCAACGTAACGGCCATTCGGGTAGGCGGCCAGGTAGGCCTCGTAGTCGGCCCGGCGCTTGCTGGTGGCGGCTCGGTCCCACAGTTCAAACTCAGCTTGCGGGTTGTGCGCCGTGGCGGGTTTGGGGGCGGCCACGGGCGCTGGGGCGGGCGCAGGGGCGGACGCCATGCCAGCCATCCTGGTGCGGGCCTGGGGCGCGTAGCGGCCTTCCGGGTACTGCGCCACAAAGCGCTCCAGTGCAGCGCGGGTGCCCACCTTCACGGCCGCTTCCCAATCGTCAAATTCGCGCTGCGGACCGTAGCTGCTGGGCGAAGTGACGGCTGCCGGTGTTGGTGCGCTGGGGCGAACAACGGCAGCTGGGCTTGGCGCAGGCGCATAGGCTGGGGGCGACGGCGATCCAAAAACCGGTGCCGGCGTTGGCGCGGGCGTTGGCGCCGCGAACACGGGCGCCGGTGCTGGAGCCGGCGACGGCGATGCCACGGCCTGGCCGGGCCGCCCAACCTGGGGGTGAAAGAAAAAGTCGGTGCGGGTTTCGTCTTGCACGGCCGGCCACTGTTCGTGGTTGACGCTGGCCGCAGCCTGCTCCACGCTGAGCTTGACCCGCTTGACCATGTCACCGGCCGACAGCCCCGGCGTGCGCATGTGCTTGATCAACTCGCGGGTGAACACGCCGTTGGGCACGGTGTCGTTTTTGCCCAGGCGGTCCAGCGCTTCCTGGCCGCGCGAAGCGGCCATGATGACCATGGTGCCGCGTGGCGGTTCGATGTTGCTCAGGCTCGACCCGGGCGGTATGGAGCGGCCAAAGGTGGTGGGCGGAAAGGGGTTGTTGCGGCAGGCGTCCAAGATGATCATCGCGAAGCGCGCGCGCTTGTTCAGATCGGCCAGCAGCTGGTCCAGCGACAGGCCGTCGCGCCGCACCACGTTGACGTCCGAAGCCTTGATGTCCACCGGCAACAAATACGGCCCCAGCTGCGGTGGCTGCACGCCGTGGCCCGAGAAGTAGAAGACCACCTCATCGCCTTTGTCGATCTTTCGCATGAAGACGTCGTAAGAGTCGTTCATGCTGTCGCGCGTGGCGTCCAGCACGCGGGTGACGGCAAAACCGGCGGCCTGCAGTTCGCGCGCAATCGACTGGGCGTCGTTGCGGGCGTTGGACAGCTTGGAAACGTTGGTGTAGTTGTCATTGCCCACCACCAGGGCCAAACGGGCCGCCTGGGCCTGGAGCAACAGGCAGGCCGCAGCCACCGCCGCGCCCAGCACCAGGCGCGGAAGGTGCGGCAGGCGCGGGCCGGGGATGGCCACCAGGGGCTGCGGGGTCGTGCTCACTGTGGTGCCTTTCTGATTTCAACGCGGCGGTGGGTGCCGCTGGTGTCGGCCGTGTCGGCCAGCAGCCGGGTGCTGCCAAATCCATAGGCCGACAGGCGCGGCTCGGCCACGCCCTTG
>JAYVSX010000376.1:0-19793 GCA_043774975.1 Rubrivivax sp. | reverse complement strand
TTGCACTTGCAGTCGAATGCCGCGCTTGGCCAGGTAGGGCGCCAGCTTGCCACCGGGCGCGGCCAAAGGCCGGTAGTTGCCCGGCACCTGCAGCCAGTGGTAGGTGCCGTTCAAGAACGACAGCCAGCGTGGTTGGCCTTCTTCCACCACGTCGATCACCACGTGGTCGGCCAGCGGCAGGGTCTTGCCGGCCAGGTGCGACGCGGCTCGCTGGGCCACCGGGTCGGCCGCCGGTTCGCCGCGGTAGAGCGTGCGGCGGTAGTGGGGCGAGCGCTCCAGTTCAATGCGTGACGCGCGCCGCCAGCTTTTCAGGCGAAAGGCGCCGGTGCCCACCGGGTGCGCGCCAATGTCGTCGCCGTACAGGTCCACCACCTCGCGCGCCACCGCACCCAGGTTTTGCGGCGCGGCCAGCATGTAGATGAAGCGTGGGTCGGCCACGCCCAGCGTGATGCGAAAGGTGGTGCGGTCGAGCGCGCGCACACCTTCGACTTCGCTGTCGTAGTCAAAGGGTTTGCGCGACTTCAGGGCCTGTTGGCGCAATTCGCTCAGGCCCGGCAGCTTGAGCGACTCAAACAAATACAGGTCGCTGGAATTCCAGCGTGGGTCGTAGTAGCGCTTGAGCGCGTAGACATAGTCCTGCGCCACCAGTTCGCGCGGCTTGCCTTTGAAAGCCGGGTCGTCGGCGAAGAAGATGCCACTTTGGATGCGCACCGTGAACACACGCCCGTCGGCGCTGACCTCGGGCATGGCGGCCGCAGTCACCGGCTGCAGCTTCACGGGGCGGGCCAAGTAGTCAAAACCCAGCGGCGCTTCCAGGATTTGGGCGATGACGATGCTGCTGTTCTGGTCGCTGTTGGTTTGCGGTGGGTCGAAGGTGACCTCGGGCGTCGCAAAGGCCAGGTGCAGGGTCTTGCGCGGGGTGCTGGTTGAGGCGCTGGTTGACGCGCTGGTTGACGCGGTGGCTGCCGCGCTGGCAGGCGCGTTGGCTGACGTGCTGGCAGGCGCCGTACCGGCCGCGGCAGTGGACAGCGCTGGCAGCGCCGCCAGCGCGCCGGCCACAAAAGGCCTGCGCTTCATGCCTTCTTGCGCAGCGCCGGGTCAACGTCGATCATGTGCCACCACTCGCTCCAGAACAGCGGGCGTCGGTAGCCCACCACCATCGGGCGCAGCATGTCAGCCACGTAGCGGTGGCAGTGCAGCTTGTAGGGCGCGTAGGCGATGGCCAGCTTCTTGGCCTGGTCAAACACCGCCAGGCGCTCGGGGCCGTCGGGCATGACGGTGAGTTTGTCGTGCAGGTCGTCAAAGGCTTTGAGCTTGAAGCGCGACAGGTTCTGGTTACCGGCCTGCGGACCAAAGTAACGCGTCAGCATGCCTTGCCCGTCGCCACCGCTGGCGCTGGAGCCCACGCCCCACATCTGCAGCTTGCCGGCCCGTGCGGCCTTCAGGTTTTCGGGCCACTTAGCGGGCTTGAAAACCAGCTGGATGCCAATGGCGTCCAGGTTTTTCTTCCACAACTCGGTCAGCTGGCGGCTGGCCTGGTCGGGCTGGGTGGCGTATTCGATGACCAGCGCTTTGCCGTCGGGCTGTTCACGCCAACCGTCGTTGTTGCGGTCGGTGTACCCGTGCAGGTCCAGCAGGGCCTTGGCCTTGGCCGGGTTGTATTCGCTGGCTTCGCTCTTGAAGCGCGGGTCGTAGCCGGTGGTGTGCGGCAGCACCGGGCTTTGCGCTGGCACCGCCATGCCGCGGCGCGCCAGGCGGATTTCGCGCTCCACGTCCACGGCCAGGCAGATGGCGCGGCGCAGCGCCACCTTGTGCGGCTCCAGGCCGCCCACCACCGGGTCGTCCATGTTGAAGTAGGACAGCGCGATGTCGGCCTGCAGCGTGATGGCACCCTGGATGCCCTGCTTGGCCAGATTGGGCGCCACCTTGCGGCCGGGCATGGCCACGTTGATGAAGTCGGGCGGCACCCGCTCGATGAAGTCTTGCTGGCCGTTCAGAAAGCTCAGCCAGCGCGGTTGGGCTTCTTCAATGACGCTGATTTCCACCCGGTCCAGCAGCGGCAGCTTTCTGCCGCGCAGCTTGGCTGCGATGGCTTGGCCTTCGGCGTCGTCGGGCGCGGGGTCGGCTTCCCACACCCGGTGGCGGTAGCTGGGGTTGCGCTCCAGCACGATCAGCGACGAACGCCGCCACTGGCCCAGCTTGAAGGGCCCGGTGCCCACCGGGTGCTCGGCAATCTTGTCGCCGTAGGCTTGCGTGACTTCGCGCGCCACCGCACCAAAAAGGTCGCTGACGGCCATGCTTTCGATGAAGCGCGGCCGCGGTTCTTCCAGGCGCAGCTGGAAGGTGTAGCGGTCGATCAATTGCATGCCCGTTATGGGCGCGTCGTAGTCAAACGGTTTTCTGCTGTCCAGCGCCTGCTTGCGCAGCGCCGCCAGGCCGGGCACCTTCCAGTTTTCAACGCTGGCCCACAGCGGGCTCTTGACGGCCGGGTCGGCAAAACGCTTGAACGAAAACAGGTAGTCAGCGGCCACCAGTTCGCGCTTCTGTCCCTTGAAGGCCGGGTCGTCGGCGAAGAAGATGCCGGGTTTGACCTTGAAGGTCCAGCTGCGAAATTCGTCGGCCGTCTGCGGCATGCCGTCGGCCGTGACGGGCACGATCTTGGCGGGCCGGGCCAGGTGGTCAAAGACGTACAGCGCCTCGAAGATGTGGCAGGTGACGGTGCGCGAATAGGTGTCGTTGATGCCCGCCGGGTCAAAGCCGGTTTCGGCGATCTGGAAGGCATAGCGCAGCACGCGCTCACCGGCCGTGGCCGGGTTGCCGCTGGGCTGGCTGCTGGCCTGCGCTGGCGTTGCCATCAGGCCTGTCAGGCCGGTCAAGCCGGTCAAGCCGGTCAGGGCCGGTGCGGCGACTGCCGCGCCCAAGGCCAAGGTTTGACGTCGTTTCATGAAATTTCCTCTGCGCCTTTTGGGCGCGGTTAGGCACGGTTTGGGCGCTGCCTTGGCGCCGCTTCAGCTGACCGGGTCGCGTTGGCGGTGGCGGCGGTGCGCGGCTACCTCTTGGGCAGCCGCGTGGTGTCGATGTCCACGTATTTGTAGAACTCGCGCACGAAGACGTTGCGCTGGTAGCCCACCACCCAGGGGTGGGCCAGGTCGGTGAAGATGCGGTGCACATGCACCTTGTAGGGCATGTAGGCCACCATCAGCTTGGTGGCCTCTTCCATCAACGCCTGGCGCTCGGGGCCGTCGGGCAGCTGGCGTTGCTGTTCGTACAGCGTGTTGAAGGCCGGCAGGTTGAAGCGCGCGTGGTTGGCCTGGCCCTTGTTGGGCCCGTAGCCCAGCGCCAAGAAGGTGTCGCCGTCGGGTTGGCCGGCGCTCCAGCCCACGCCCCACATCATCAGCTTGCCGGCGCGGCTGCTCTTGAGGTTTTCGGGCCACTTGGCGGTCTTGAACACCATCTTGATGCCGATGGCGTCCATGTTCTTCTTCCACTGCTCGTTGAGCTGGCGGCTGGTCTGGTCGGGGCTGGTGGCGTACTCCAGCACCAGCGGCTGGCCGTTGGGTTGCTCGCGCCAGCCGTCGCCGTCCCTGTCGACCCAGCCGTGCAGGTCCAGCAGCGCAGTCGCGCGTGAGCGGTTGAAGTCGCCCATCTCGGTCTTGAGCTGGGGGTTGTAGCCCCAGGTGCCGGGGCCGATGACGCCTTGCGCCGGGATGGCCTGGCTGCGCCGCACCAGGCGGATTTCGCGCTCCACGTCCACCGCCAGGCTGATGGCACGGCGCAGCGCCACCTGCTGCGGCGTGTAGCCGCCTACGACGGGGTTTTCCATGCCGAAGTAGCTGACCGCAACGTCGGCGCGCGGGTAGCGCACGGCCACGATGCCGCGCTTTTCCAGGTGCGGCGCGAGCTTGCCGTTGGGCACCACGCCGGGCGCGTATTCGGCCGGCAGCTGGTCCATCACGTCTTGCTCGGTGGCGTTGAAGCTGAGCCAGCGCGGCTGGGCTTCTTCAATGATCGAGATGTGCACCTCGTCCAACAAGGGCAGGCGTTTGCCTTTGAGCTGCGCACTGGTGGCGGCCAGGCGGGCGTCGCCGGCCGGCGCTGTCTCGTCAAACAGCACTTCGCGGTAGTTGGGGTTTTTGGCCAACACGATGCGCGAGCTGCGCTTCCAGGCCTTCAGCACAAAGGGGCCGGTGCCCACCGGGTGCTCACCCACCTTGTCGCCGTAGAACTCCACCACCTCACGGGCCAGCGCGCCGGTGAAGGAGCCGTCGGCAAAGTTGTACAAAAAGCGCGGGTTGGCTTCGCCCAGCTTGATCTGGAAGGTGTAGCGGTCCAGCGTGCGCAGGCCTTCCACCGGGGTGTCGTAGTCGAAGGGCTTTTTTTCTTCGGTGAGCTTTTTACGCAGCTCACTCAGGCCCAGGATCTTGGCGTTTTCCAGCAGGTAAAGGTTGGCGCTTTTCCAGCGCGGGTCGTAATGGCGCTTCAGGCTGAAGACGTAGTCTTCGGCGGTCAGTTCACGTTTCTGGCCTTTGAAGGCCGGGTCGTCGGCAAAGTAGATGCCGGGTTTGAGACGGAAGGTGAAGGTCTTGAAGTCGGCCGAGACCTCGGGCATGGCCGCCGCGGTGTTGGGCCGCATGCGTGCGGGCTTGGCCAGAAACTCAAACTCGAGCGGCGCTTCGATCATGCCGGCCACCACCGTGCGCGAATAAAGGTCGCTGATCTGGGCCGGGTCAAAGGTGGTCTCGGCAATCAGGAAGGCGTAGCGCAGGACCTTCAGCGCCGGCGCGCTGTGGGCTTGCGGCGTGGCGTTTTGCGCCAGTGCGCTGTTCAGCATCAGGCCAGCGCAGGCCGCGGCGACCACGGGGGCCAGCACGCCAAGGCTGGCGCGGCTCAGCCAGCCCTGGCCGGTTGAAGGGTGTGTGAAACGAGGGCTCATGGGGTGCTGGGGGGTCATGTTCAAAAATGCGGTCGGGCGTGCGGTCGGGCGTGCGGTCAGGCGTGGCGTCGGGCTCAGCTTCTCAAGGCGCGCCGTTGGGCGTGACGTCCACATGGCGCCAGAAGTCGCGCATGAAGGGGTGCGGCACGTAGCCTTGCACACGCGGCTGCATCAACCAGGTCAACACATCATGCCCGCTGGCTTTGTAGGGCATGTAGGCCACGCCCAGGCTCAAGGCCTGGCGGATGAGCGCGTCGCGCTCGGGCCCGTCGGGCAGCGCGCGTTGCGCCTCGTGCAGCGTGTTGAAAGCGGGCAGGTTGAAACGCGAGGCGTTGCTCTGGCCCTTGTTGGGGCCGTACATCAGGTCCATGAAGTAGCTGCCGTCGGGGATGGCAGCGCTCCAGCCGGTGGTCCACATCATCAGTTTTCCGGCCCGGCTGGCCTTGATGTTTTCGGGCCAGGCGCCAATGCGGAATTTGATCCTGACCTGCACGGCGTCCATCGACTTTTTCCACAGGCCCTGCCACTGGCGCGCAAACTGGCTGGGCTCGGTGGTCATTTCCAGCACCAGCGGCGAACCGTCGGGGTTGTCGCGCCAGCCGTCGCCACCTTTGTCGGTGTAGCCGTACAGGTCCAGCAGCGCCTTGGCCTTGGCCGGGCTGTATTCGCTCATTTCGGTTTTCAGGCTGGCGTCGTAGCCGCTCACCATGGGCGGCATCACACTTTGTGCGGCCAGCATCTGGCCATGGCGCAGCAGCGCTATTTCGCGCGGCGTGTTGTAGGCCAGCGCCAGCGCGCGGCGCAGCGCCACCCGCTCAGGCGTGTAGCCGCCGGTCATGGCGTGCTCCATGCCAAAGTAGACGTGGCGCGTGGTGGGGTTGACCACCTGGCGCATCTGCAAACCCTGCTTGGCCAGGTGTGGCGCCAGCTGGCCGTTGGGGGCGGCCAGGTTGATGAATTCGGGCGGCACGCTGAGCAGGTCGATCTCGCCGCGCAAGAAGGCCAGCCAGCGCGGCTGGGTTTCTTCGATGATGGCGATTTCAACCCGGTCCAGCAGCGGCATTTTTTGCCCGCGCAGGCGCTGCGCGATGGCCTGGCCGACGGCGTCGTTGTCTGCCGGGTGCTCGTCGTGCACGGTGTGTTGATGGGCCGGGTTGCGCTCGAGCACGATGCGCGAGCTGCGGGTCCACGAAGCCAGCTTGAAAGGGCCGGTGCCGACCGGGCGCTGCATGCTGCGCTCGGGGTCGGCTTCAATCACTTCGCGCGCCACCGCGCCGCTCAGGCCCGGGGTGGCCAGCACATAGGGCAGGCGCGGCGCGGGCTGGGCCACGCGAATCTCGAAGCTGTAGCGGTCGAGCGCGCGGATGCCTTCGACCTCGGTGTCGTAGGGAAACGGTGTTTTGCTGTCCAGCGCTTTCTGGCGCAGTTCGCTCAGGCCCAGCAGGCCGGCGTTCTGGTAGTGAAACAGCGTGGGGCTGCGGGTCTTGGGGTCGTAGTAGCGCTTGATGCTGTAAACGTAGTCGGCCGCCACCAGTTCACGCCGAACGGGCTGGCCATCGGGCCCCTTGAAGGCCGGGTTGTCGCTGAAGTGGATGCCGCGTTTCAGGCGAAAGACAAAGCGGGTGTGGTTGTCAAAAACTTCAGGCAGGGCCGCGGCGGTGTTGGGCTTGAGGCGGGCCGGCCGGGCCAGGTAGTCGTAGGTCAGCGGCGAGTCAAACAGGCTGGCCACCACCGCGGCTGACACCACGTCCGAGATTTGCGCCGGGTCAAAGCCGCTTTCGCTGCCAGCCACGGCCACGCGCAAGACCTTGGCCGGCAGGGGCGCCGTTGCAGGGGTTGATGGATGGGTTGGAATCTGCGCTGATGTTTGCGCTGATGTCTGAGCGGACGTCTGCGCGGATGTCTGCACCCAGGTCTGCGCAAACACCGGCCCGCAGCAAGACAGCGCCAGCAGCGTTAGGCCCCACGCCCGCGCCCAGTGGCAGGGTTGGAGAAGTCCAGGTAGATCGGTGAATCGCACGCCTAGGGGTTGGATCTGGGGAGCAACAGAAGACCGCGAACGCAGGAAGCGGGAAGCAGCAAGCAGGCTCCAGCCAACACGGCTCCAGGTGAAAACGCGCAGTCTAGTGGCCAGCGGTCACGCCGCTTGCTGGCGAACACCCGTAGTGCGGTAGTGCGGGGCGCCCAAGCCAGCGGGCAGCAAGGGGAAAGCACCGGCCAACGCTGGCCGAGCGCGCCCCTACACTCGCCCATCTTTAAATCTGCCCGGCCTGTGGTTGACTGGCGCGTCAAAAGCGCGTCACCCGCCCGCCGGCCTTCAGGAAGCTCATGGCCGCATACCTCATACGGCGCCTGTGGCAAATGATCCCCACGCTCTTGGGCGTGGTGCTGCTGGTGTTTTTTCTCTTCAAGTACTTTGGCGGCGACCCGGCCGAGGTGCTGGGTGGCCTGAACGCCAGCCCCGAACAGATCAAGGCCATTCGGCAGCAGCTGGGCCTGGACGAGCCGGTGCTCTACCAGTTGTGGCTGTTTGTCAAACAGATCGTCACCTTCGACTGGGGCAAGAGCTGGGCCACCAACGAAGCGGTGAGCAACCTGTTTGCCACCCGCCTGCCCGCCACCTTGACGGTGATGATCCCAATCCTGGTGCTGGACGTGGTGCTGGCCTTGCCAATTGCCATGTGGGTGGCCTACCGCCGCGGCAGCCTGACCGACCGCGCCATCATGGTGGCCACCACGGTGGCCCTGTCGATCAGCTTCCTGGTCTACGTGATCATCGGCCAGTATGTGTTTGGCTTCCAGCTGGGCTGGTTTCCGGTGCAGGGCTGGAGCGACAGCACCTGGACCAACCTGCTGGTGTATTCGCCCCTGCCGGTGCTGCTGGCGGTGGCGGTGGGCGTGGCGCCGCAAACGCGGCTGTACCGCAGCTTTTTTCTGGACGAACTGGGCCAGGACTACGTGCGCACCGCGCGCGCCAAAGGCATGACCGAAGGTGTGGTGCTGTTTCGGCACGTGCTGCGCAACGCCATGATTCCCATCCTGACCAACATCGGCCTGTTGCTGCCCGGCATCTTTGTCGGCAGCTTCCTGATCGAAGTCTTCTTCAGCATCCCCGGTATCGGCCGCGAGGTGCTGCTGGCGGTGAACCGCAGCGACTTCCCCGTCATCCAGGCCGTGACCATTTATCTGGCGGTGCTGACCATGGTCATCAATTTGCTGACCGACCTGGCCTACAAAGTGGCTGACCCCCGGGTGGTGCTCAAATGAGCCCCCAACCTCACATTCGTTCGGTACCCCCCGAGGGGGCGCTCGACCACCTTGAGACGGCTCGGCGGAGGTCGACATGAACGCAGTCCTGTCCGCAGATGGCGCCCTGGAAAGCGCCCAACAAAAGAGCGAAGGCGTCTGGCACGCCGCGTGGCGGCGCTTCTGTGCCGACCGTGTGGGTTTGGTCAGCCTGGTGGTGGTGCTGGCCTTCATGCTGCTGATCGCGTTGTCGGGCCTGGGCCTGGTGGCCAAGAACTGGCAGGCCGAAGTGGGTGTGCCCAACGCCCCGTTGACGCTGATGGGCCCGGCGCCGCCGCAGGCCGTGAGTGCCATCGAGACGCCCACCGGCCCCAACGTCGACCTGTCGGCGGTGGACCCGCTGGCGCCGCGCTACAAAGAGTGGGAAGAAAAGGCCAAGCAGTTTCAAACGGCCGAAACGGTGAAGGCGCAGACCCTGCCCTTCGGCGCCGACCGCCTGGGCCGCGACGTGCTGCAAAAGGCCGTCAAGGGCACCGAGATCAGCGTGTTCGTGGGCGTGGCCGCGGCCGTGGTGGCCACGTTGATCGGTGTGCTGATGGGCGCCTTTGGCGGCTTCTTCGGCGGCAAGGTGGGCGACCTGCTGGAGTGGGTCTACAACGTGTTCGAGTCGATCCCCAACATCTTGCTGATCTTTGCCTTTGCGGCGGTGGTGGGCCGCGGCGTGGAAAGCGTGGTGGTGATCCTGGCGCTGACCGGCTGGACCGGCATGTACCGCCAAGTGCGCGCCGAATTCATCAAGCACGCCAACCGCGACTACGTGCGCAGCGCCGAGGCCATCGGCGCCAGCAAGATGAGCCGCATGTTCAAGCACATCCTGCCCAACGTCAGCCACGTGGTGCTGGTGCGCATGGGCCTGCTGACGGTGGGTTTCATCAAGGCCGAGGTGATCTTGTCGTACCTGGGCCTGGGCGTGCGGGTTGACCAGGTCAGCTGGGGCACCATGCTGGCCGAAGCGCAAGCCGAACTGATCCTGGGCCACTGGTGGCAACTGGTCGCCGCCACCCTGTTCATGGCGGTGTTCGTGACCGCGTTTTCCTTGATGGCCGATGCGCTGCGTGATGCGCTCGACCCGAAGTTGCGGGGGCTGGAATGAGCGCCGCGCGGCCGTTCCGGAGGCGCTCGCTCCCCCTTGGGGGGACGACGCAACGCGTCAAGGGGGCGCTATGACTTCCATGCTTCTGTCCATCCAAGACCTGAAAGTCGCCTTCCGCATGGGCAAGGGCGTGCGCGCCGAAGCCGTCAAGGGCGTGTCTTTCGACATCCCTGAAAACACCACCGTGGCCTTGGTCGGTGAGTCGGGCTCGGGCAAGAGCGTGACGGCGATGTCGGTGTTGAACCTGCTGCCTGATAACGCTGAACGCACGGGGCGCATCCTGTGGCAGGGCAAGGACCTGCTGCATGCCACCTTGCCCGAGTTGCAGGCCATGCGCGGGCGCCAGATCGCCTGCGTCTTCCAAGACCCCATGAGCTCGCTCAACCCGGTGTTCAACGTCGGCCAGCAGCTCTGCGAGCCGCTGATGAAGCACATGGGCCTGGGCCGTGCTGCAGCGCTCCAGCGTGCTGAAGCACTGCTCAGCGAAGTGGGCATTCCCGAGCCCAAGCGCCGCCTGTCCAGCTACCCGCACGAAATGTCGGGCGGCCAGCAGCAGCGCGTGATGATCGCCATGGCGCTGGCCTGCGAGCCCAAGCTGCTGATCGCCGACGAGCCCACCACGGCGCTGGACGTGACCATCCAGCGCCAGATCCTGGAGCTGCTGGGCAAGCTCAAGACCGAGCGCCGCATGAGCGTGCTGTTCATCAGCCACGACCTGGGGCTGGTGGGCGAAATCGCCGACAGCGTGGTCGTCATGCGCCACGGCGTCGTCCGCGAAAACGGCCCCGTGGCCGGCATCTTCGAGGCCCCCCAGGACGACTACACCAAGGCCTTGTTGGCCTGCCGCCCCAGCCTGGAAGGCAACCCTTCGCGGCTGATGGTGATCGACGACCACATTGCCGGCCGCGGCGCGTCGACCCAATTCAAGGCCAAGGACGCGCAGGCGCCGGTGGTGCTGGAAGTGCGCGCGCTGGCCAAGAGCTTCTGGCTCAGGCAGGGCCTGTTTGGCAAGCGCGAATTCAAGGCCGTGCAAAACGTCAACTTCCAGTTGCGCAAGGGGCACACGCTGGGCGTGGTGGGCGAGTCGGGCTCGGGCAAGACCACCATGGGCTTGACGCTGTTGCGCCTGCACGAGCCCACCGGTGGCGAGGTCATCTTTGACGGCCGAAACCTGCTCAAGATCAGCGACAGCGAGCGCCTGGCCATGCGCCGGCGCATTCAGATCGTCTTCCAGAACCCCTATGCCAGCCTGAACCCACGCTTCACCATCGGCCAGACGCTGGTCGAGCCGATGGCCATCCACGGCATCGGCAAGGACCTGAATGAGCGTGAACAGCGCGCCCGCACCTTGCTTGAAAAGGTGGGCCTGGACGGCCGCGCCTTTGGCAAGTACCCACACGAATTTTCGGGCGGCCAACGCCAACGGGTGGCCATTGCGCGCTGCCTGACGTTGAACCCCGAGGTGCTGGTGCTGGACGAAGCCGTCAGCGCGCTGGACGTCAGTGTGCAAGCCCAGGTGCTGAACCTGCTGAAAGACCTGCAGGACGAGTTTGGCCTGAGCTATGTCTTCATCAGCCACGACCTGGCGGTGGTGCGCTTCATCAGCGACGAGGTGCTGGTGATGAAAGACGGCGTGGTGGTGGAGCAGGCCGCCACGGCGCAGATCCTGGCCGCGCCGCGCGAGGACTACACCAAGCGGCTGCTGGCCGCCATTCCACGCGGTTACCGGGCCGCTGCGGCGGGCTGAGCCAGCTGCGCCGACAGCCGCTGCAGCAGGCTGGCCCGGTGCAGCCTGTAGCCCAGCTTTTAGCCCAGCTTCAAGCGGCCTGAATCGGAATGCGCCTGGCCTTCGGGGCCTGGCTGCGGGCGCGCAGTTGCCCGCAGCCGGCGTCCACGTCCTGGCCGGCCGATTGGCGCAGTTTGGTCAGGATGCCGCGCCGGTGCAGGGTGCGCGCCATGTGCGCCGCGCGCTCGCCGTCCGGGCGGCGCCAGGGCATTCCGTCCACCGTGTTGTAGGGGATCAGGTTCATCAGCGCGTACTTGCCCGACAGCAGTTGCACGATGCCTTCGATCTCATCGTCGCCGTCGTTGACGCCTTCGATCAGCGTCCACTGGTATTGAATCGGGTAGCCGGTGGCGCGCGCATAAACCTCACCGGCAGCCACCAGGTCCGTTGGGTCGAAGCGTGGCGCGCGCGGCAGCAGCTGCGCGCGCAGTTCGGGCTTGCTGGTGTGCAGCGACAGCGCCAGCGCGGGCTTGACACGCTGCTGCGGCAGACGCTCAAACACACGCGGGTCGCCCACGGTGGAAAAGACCAGGTTCTTGTGGCCGATGGCGCCGCCGGTGCCCAGCAAGTCGATGGCCTCGAGCACGGCGTCCAGGTTGTGCGCGGGCTCGCCCATGCCCATGAAGACTACTTTTTTCACCGGCCGCAGCGTGCGCGCCAGCGCCACCTGGGCCACGATTTCGGCGCTGCCCAGTTGGCGCAGCAGGCCACCGGTGCCGGTCATGCAAAACACGCAGCCCACGGCGCAACCCACCTGGGTGCTCACGCACAGGCCGCCACGCGGCAGCAGCACGCTTTCCACGGTTTGGCCGTCGTGCAGCGCCACCAGCAGGCGGGCCGAACCGTCGTCACCCGGGTGCTGCGACTGCAGCCGCGCCAGGCCCTGCAGCTCTTGCTCCAGCGCGGGCAGCGCCTGCAGCACGGCGTGCGGCATGAAGTCCTGCAGCTTGCGCTTGCCGCCGCTTTGCGCCAGTGCGCAGGCCCAGCGCCGCAGCACCCGGGCTTCGTGGCCGGGGCCGGCGCCCTGGGCGCGCAGGCGTTGTTGGATGTCACTGATGTGCACGGTTCGGGTCTTCAGGTGTTCGGGCGATTCAGCATTCAAGCGATCAAGCGCACAGCACCGCCGCGTGATGGCGCAGGTGGTCGGCCACCACGCTGGCCACAAAGTAGTAGCCGTGGTCGTAGCCCGCGTGGCGACGCACCGTCAGCGCCTGTCCGGCCGCGCTGCAGGCGGCCTCCAGCAGGTGCGGGTGCAGTTGCTCGGCCAGAAATTTGTCGGCCAGGCCTTGGTCGATCAGCGGCGCTCTGGCGCCTGGAAATCGTTTCCCTTGTTTGATCAACTCGGTGGCGTCGTGTGCTGCCCAGGTGCTGCGGTCGGGGCCCAGATAGCCGGTGAACGCCTTGACGCCCCACGGGCACTGGCTGGGCGCACAGATGGGGGCCATGGCGCTGACGCTTTGAAAGCGCTGGGGGTGGCGCAGCGCCAGCGTCAACGCGCCGTGGCCGCCCATGCTGTGGCCGAAGATGCCCCAACGATCGCCCCGAACAGAGAAACGTTGCGCCAGCAGCAAGGGCAGCTCTTCCGTGACATAACTTTCCATGTGCCAGTGCGCGGCCCAGGGCGCTTGGGTGGCGTCGACGTAGAAGCCGGCCGCGCTGCCAAAGTCCCAACTTTCTTCGGCGCCAGCCACCCCGGTGCCGCGCGGGCTGGTGTCGGGTGTCACCAGCATCAGCCCCAGCTCGGCGGCCAGCCTTTGTGCGCCGGCCTTGATGGCAAAAGTCTCTTCGTTGCAGGTCAGGCCGGCCAGGTAGATCAACACCGGCACCGGCCCCTGCGCCGGCCCAAGGGCAGCCTGCGGTGGGCTGAAGACGCCCACCCGCATCAAGCCGCCGGCGCTGCCCGACGCGTGCTGATAAAAACCCTGCACGCCGCCAAAACAGGCGTGCTCGCTCAGTGTTTGCCAGCCCATCAATAGACCACCACGCTGCGGATGCTTTCGCCGCGCTCCATCAGCTCAAAGCCGTGGTTGATGTCTTCGAGCTTGAGCGTGTGGGTGATCAGCGGGTCGATCTGGATCTTGCCTTCCATGTACCAGTCGACGATCTTGGGCACGTCGGTGCGGCCGCGGGCGCCACCAAAGGCGCTGCCTTCCCACTTGCGGCCGGTGACCAGCTGGAACGGCCGGGTGGCAATTTCCTGCCCCGCCGCCGCCACGCCGATGATGATGCTGCGCCCCCAGCCCTTGTGGCAGCACTCCAGCGCCTGGCGCATGGTGGTGGTGTTGCCGATGCACTCAAAGCTGTAGTCGGCGCCGCCGTCGGTGAGCTGCGTGATGGCGTCCACCACGTTGGGTACGGCCTTGGGGTTGATGAAGTGCGTCATGCCAAAACGCCGTGCCATGGCCTCGCGCGCTGGGTTGAGGTCAATGCCGATGATCTTGTCAGCGCCCACCATCTTGGCGCCCTGGATCACGTTCAGGCCGATGCCGCCCAGGCCAAACACCACCACGTTGGCGCCGGCCTCAACGCCGGCCGTGAAGATCACCGCGCCCACGCCCGTGGTCACGCCGCAGCCGATGTAGCAGACCTTGTCAAACGGCGCGTCTGGGCGGATCTTGGCCAGCGCGATCTCGGGCACCACGATGTGGTTGGCAAAGGTGCTGGTGCCCATGTAGTGCAGGATCGGCTGGCCGTTCAGGCTGAAGCGGCTGCTGCCGTCGGGCATCAGCCCCTGGCCCTGGGTGCCGCGGATCAACTGGCACAGGTTGGTCTTGCGACTGAGGCAGAACTTGCAGCCCCGGCACTCTGGCGTGTAGAGCGGGATCACATGGTCGTCGCGCTGCAGGCTGGTCACGCCAGTGCCCACTTCCAGCACCACGCCTGCGCCTTCGTGGCCCAGGATGGCCGGGAACAGGCCTTCCGGGTCGGCGCCGCTCAGGGTGTAGTGGTCGGTGTGGCAAATGCCGGTGGCTTTGACCTCGACCAGCACTTCGCCAGCGCGTGGGCCGGCCAGGTCAACGGTCTCAATGGTCAACGGGGCACCGGCCTTCCAGGCCACCGCTGCGCGGGTTTTCATGGGCATTGCTCCTGCTGTGGGCCGCTTGGGCTGGCCGGGTGGTTGGCGATTGTGCCCACGCGCCAGCCCCGTGCAGCCCTGGGTGAAGAAAAGCAAATCCCCCCGGCCTTGGAGGCGGCGCAGATTTGAGCCGCGACAATCCGCCAGATGTTGTTGCTCAAATTCCTGCGCCCTTGTGGGTTGTTGGGGGCCTTGGGGGCCTTGGGGGTCATGGCGGTCTCTGGGCCTGCGCTGGCGCAGACCATCAATCCACCAGCGCCATCTGCCGCTGCCGCATCGGCGCCTGGCCCGGCCCGCGCGGCCAGCGACGCCGCCCCCCGAACGGCCGCCCCGCCGGCAGCCGCAGCGCCGCAGCGGGTTGAAATCACCGGCGGCCGCGACAGCGACACCGATGCCCGCCGCCGCGCCACCGCGTCCAAGATCGTCATCGGCCGCGAAGAGATCGACAAGTTTGGCGATGCCACCGTGGGCGAAGTGCTGCGCCGCCTGCCGGGGGTCACCACCCCGGGGGCGCCCGGCCGGGGTGGCCCGCCGCGTTTGCGCGGCCTGGGCAGCGGCTTCACGCAGTTGCTGATTGACGGGCAAAGGGTGGCGCCCGGTTTCAGCCTGGAAAGCCTGACGCCCGAGCAGGTGGAACGCATCGAAATCCTGCGCGCCCCCACCGCCGAAACCGGTGCGCGGGCGATTGCCGGCACCATCAACATCATCACCCGCGAAGGCTTCAAGGTTCGGCTCAATGACCTGCGCCTGGGCTTTGGCTATGAAAACGGCAACTTCACGCCGGGTTTGAACTGGAGCCACAACGACACCAGCGGGCCGCTGACCTACACCGTCAACGCCGGCGTGTTCAAGCCGCGCCGCCAGAGCAACAGCAGCACCCGCACGGTGGTGGACGACGCGGCCACGGGCGTGGTGCTGGAAGAGCGCAGCGGTCAGTCGCACAGCCTGGAAAACCGCATCGGCGGCAACCTGAGCGCGCGCTTGCTGTGGCGCTTGAACGAGCGCGGCGACAGCTTGTCGTTGATGCCGTCGGTCTTCCATTCCGAAGCGCACAACGACAGCGACTTCAGCTTGGTTCAAGCTTTGCGGCGCCCCACCGTCACGCCGCGTTTTTACGACACCGGCAGCACCGTGGTCGACAGCCAGTTCACCAACGCCCGCCTGGGCCTGATGTGGCGCCAGCGCCTGGGCGACGTGCGGCTGGAAACCAACGCTACTGGCGGTTCATGGCGCTCGGGCAACGACACCCAGCGCCGCGAATTCATCGGTGGGCAGCCGTCGCGCAGTTTTTCCGACTTGGCCAACACGCGGGAGAAGTCACTCAACCTGACCCTGAAGGCCAGCGGCCTGGCCGGTGGCGGTGGTGGTGGCGGCGGCGGTGGAGCCAGCGGCGGTGTGGCCGGTACAGGCGCCAATTCTGCTGCCGGTGCCGCTGCTGCTGCCGCAAGCCCGGCCGAGCACAGCCTGGTGGGCGGCGTCGAGGTAGAAGCCGTCAACCGCGATGAAACCCGCGTTTCGCGGCCCGACCTAGCTGACTTTGGCGACAACCTGCAGGCCAGCACGCTGCGCCTGGCAGCTTACCTGCAAGATGAGTGGCAGCTGACCCCCAGCTGGGGCGTGCACGCCGGCCTGCGCTGGGAAGGCATCACCACCCGTGGCGACACCGGCCAGGGCGAACGGCCCACCAACCGCAGCAGTGTCTGGACGCCGCTCTTGCACGCGGTGTGGAAGCCCGACCCGAAAAGCCGCGACCAGGTGCGTTTGAGCCTGACTCGCAGCTATCGCAGCCCGCCGCTGGGCGCCTTGATCGCCCGGCCCACCATCAACCGCGAGTTTCCGATTTGCACGCAGCCCGATCCCAACGTGCCGGCCTGCCCGACCAGCGCCCCCAACACCGAAGCCTTTGCCGACAGTGCAGGCAATTCGGCGCTCAAGCCCGAGCTGGCCACCGGCATCGACTTGGCGGTTGAGCGTTACATGCAAGGCGGCGGCGTGCTCAGCGCCAACGTTTTCCACCGCAACATCAGCAACGTGATCCGCAGCCAGGTCAGCCTGGAAGATGTGCCGTGGAGCGGGCCAGACCGCTACGTGCGCCGCCAGCGCAACATCGGCAACGCCACCACCAGCGGCATCGAGCTGGAAGCCAAGTTCCGGCTCGACCAGCTGATGGGCGACGCCCCGCGCGTGGAAATGCGCAGCAACCTCAGCCTGTACACCAGCCGCGTACAGAGTGTGCCCGGCCCCGACAACCGGCTGGACCAACAGGCCAAGGCCAGCGGCAACATCGGTGCCGACTACCGCCTGCGCGGCCTGCCCTTCACGTTAGGCGGCACCTTCAACTGGGTGCCCGGCTACAGCACCCGGCTGGACGTGGACCAGACCACCCGCGTCAGCACCAAGCGCGTCTGGGACGCCTTTGTGCTGTGGACGGTGAACCCCAGCACCGGCCTGCGCCTGACCGGCACCAACCTGGACCCGCGTGAGTACATCACCACCGGGGTCAACAGCGCTGCCAACCCACTGAACAACGGCGCGGTAGAGCGCACCACCAGCCAGGGCTTCAACACCAACTACGTCAACTGGCAACTGCGCCTTGAACTCAAGCTTTGAGCGCGCGTGAAGGCCAACGGCGCAGATCGTCCGCTGCTCATCAGGGGTGTGGGTAAAGTCGGTCGGTGACATCGACTCCAGGAGTCCCTGATGAGGGTGTTTTCCGCCGGCATTGCCACCGAGACCAACACCTTTGCAACCTTGCCCACGGGCATGGGGCACTTTGCTTTGGGCGGCATCCACCGGCACGGCCAAGTGCGCGAAGACTCGGCGCTGCACCCCACCGAACGCCGCCTGCGCGAGCTGGCAAACCAGGGCGGGCATGAACTGATCGAAGGCCTGATGGCCCACGCGCAGCCACTGGGCCGCACGGTGCAAGCGGTGTGGGAGGCGCTGCGCGACGAGCTGCTGGCCGACCTGCGCGCGCACCTGCCGGTGCAGGCGGTGATCCTGCTGCTGCACGGCGCGATGGTGGCCGAAGGCTGCGACGACTGCGAAGGCGAACTCATCTCCGGCGTGCGCGCCATCGTTGGGCCGGCCGTGCCCATTGGCGTGGAACTGGACCTGCATTGCCACACCAGCGCTGCGATGCTGCAGGACGCCACCGTGTTGATCGCCTACAAGGAGTACCCGCACATCGACATGGTCGAGCGGCTTGAAGAGGTGTGGCGCCTGACGCTGGCCGCAGCCCAAGGCCGCATCCGCCCCGTCACGGCCGCCTGGGACTGCCGCATGGTCAGCTTCTGGCACACCACGCGCGAACCGATGATCGGCTTTGTCAAGCGCATGCAGGCGCTGGAAGGCCAGGGTGGCGTGCTCAGCGTCAGTTTTGGCCACGGCTTCCCGTATGGCGATGTGCCCGACAACGGCGCCAAGGTCTGGGTCATCACCGACGGAAACCCGGCCCGTGCTGCCGCGCTGGCTGAACAACTGGGGCGCGAGCTGTGGGCCCTGCGTGAACAAACACGGCCACCCGTGTGCCCGCTGGAAGACGTGCTGAACCAGATGCTGGCCGTGCCAGCCGTGCCGGGCATGCCGGGCATGCCGACCATGCCATCAGGGCGGCCGGTGGTGGTGGCCGACCGCGCCGACAACCCCGGCGGTGGCGCCATGGGCGACAGCACCTTTGTCCTGCGCGCCTTGCTGGAGCGCGGCATCGGCAACGTCGCGCTGGGCGCGTTCTGGGACCTGGGCGCGCTGGCCTGCTGCCGTGACGCCGGTGTGGGCGCTACGTTTGACTTGCGCCTGGGCGGTAAGTGCGGGCCCCTGTCGGGCCAGCCGGTGGACCTGCGGGTGACGGTGCGCGCGGTGCGCGAGCGCCATGTTCAGCACTTTGGCCAACACCAGGCCGACTGCGGCGCGGCGGCCTGGGTCAGCACCGACCGTGGGCTGGACCTGGTGATCATCGGCCAGCGCCAACAGGTCTTTGGCCGCGATCTGTTCACCGGCCTGGGCATCGAGCTGGAACGCAAGCGCGCCATCGTGGTCAAGAGTTCTCAGCACTTCCACGCCGACTTTGCGCCCATCGCCAGCCGGGTGTTCTACGTCGACACGCCGGGACTGCTGCGCAGCGACCTGGAGAACATGGTGTTTGAGCGCCGCTCTTCCAACTTCTGGCCGCGGGTGCCGGACCCGTGGGCCGCTTGATGCCCGGCGCCCAGCGTGTGCTGCCCAACTGCCGCGCACACCTACCGGCCGACCAATGGGCCCACCAACGGGCGCACCCCGTAAACACCGGCTTCAGCCGCCCGCAGGAGTCTCAGTGACCGCACCCAGCCCAGAATTCGACACCCTCGTCATCGGCGCCGGCATCGTTGGCGCCAGCATCGCCTTTCACGCCGCTTCAACACAGCGTGTGCTGGTGCTCGAAGGCGAAGCGGCGGCCGGCTACCACAGCACCGGCCGATCGGCCGCGCTGTTCACCGAGTCCTATGGCCCACCTGCGGTGCGCTGCCTGACCCGGGCCAGCCGGGCCTTTTTCCTGGATCCAACGGCGGGCTTTGCGCAGACGCCGCTGCTGTCCAGGCGCGGCGTGCTGTTGCCCGGCAGCGCGGCGCAGCGCGACCAGGCACGCGCCTTGTTCGAGACCTTGTGTGCCGAAGGTGCCCAGGCGCAGTGGCTCGAAGGTGACGCCGTGCGGGCGATGGTGCCGGTGCTGCGTCCCGCAGCCTCGGCCGTGGCGGTCTACGACCCGGACGCTTTTGACATCGACGTTGAAACGCTGCTGCAAGGCTACCTGCGCGGCGCCCGTGCGTTGGGCGCGCAGGTGGTCTTCAACGCGGCCGTGGCGGGCATCGCACGCCACGCTGGCGTTTGGCGGGTGAGCACGCACAGTGGCCAGGTCTTTCAAGCCGCGCAGATCGTCAACGCTGCGGGTGCCTGGGTTGACCAGGTGGCTGCCTTGGCCGGCGTTGCGCCCATCGGCATCGAGCCGCGCCGCCGTTCGGCCTTTGTCTTTCAACCGCCCGCGGGCATGTCCTGCCAGCATTGGCCGGCCGTGGTGGCCATCGACGAGAGCTGGTACTTCAAACCCGACGCTGGCCTGCTGCTGGGTTCACCCGCCAACGCCGACCCCGACCGTCCACACGACGTGGTGGCCGAAGAGCTGGACGTTGCCTTGGGCATTCACAACATCGAGCAGGCCACCACACTGACCATCCGCCGCCCCCAGCGAAGCTGGGCCGGGCTGCGCTGTTTTGTCGCCGATGGTGAACCCGTGCTGGGCTTTGAGCCCGGCGATTCGGGTTTCTTTTGGGCCGCTGCATTGGGCGGTTATGGCATTCAGAGCTCACCCGCAGTGGGCCGCTTGTGCGCTGCGCTGCTGCGCGGTGAAGCGGTGCCACAGGACCTGATCGCGCAGGGCTTGCAGTTGTCGACGGTCTCGGCCAAGCGGTCTTAGTGTGGCGCGGCGGTCGGGGATATCTTGACGACCCGTTTCAGTCATGGGTTACGAGCGTCGCTGCGGGCCAAGGGCACTGGGTACCGGGCTCCGCTCATGTCCCCCGGGCCCGGCTGCGCCGGACCCTCCTCCTTTACTTCGCTGCGCCCG
>JAYVSX010000375.1:0-2103 GCA_043774975.1 Rubrivivax sp. | reverse complement strand
GACCGCGTGCACGTCATCGTGTTGCAAGGCGCGGGCAAGGCCTTCTGCGCTGGCTACGACCTGAAGGAATACGCCGAAGGCGACACGCTCAACGTCATCACCCAGCCAATGCCGTGGGACCCGATGATCGACTACAAGTTCATGAAGCGGAACACCGAAGACTTCATGAGCCTGTGGCGTTCCTACAAGCCCACCATCGCCCGCGTGCACGGTTATGCCGCAGCGGGCGGCAGCGACATTGCCACCTGCTGCGACTTCATCGTGATGGAAGACAAGGCCCGCATCGGCTACATGCCGGTGCGTGTGTGGGGCTGCCCCAGCCCGGCAATGTGGGTCTACCGCCTGGGCGCCATGCGCGCCAAGCGCCTGATGCTGACCGGCGACCTGATCGACGGCCGCCAGGCATTCGAGTGGGGACTCGCCACCGACGTGGCGCCCATCGAAGAACTGGACGCCTGTGTTCAAAAACTGGCTGACCGCATCGCCGGTGTGCCCAAGAACCAGCTGATGATGCTCAAGCTGGTCATCAACCAGGCCATTGACGCGATGGGGCTGGAGCAGACCCAGATGTTTGCCAACGTGTTTGACGGCATCACGCGCCATTCACCCGAAGGCCTGTGGTTCAAACGTTATGCCGAACAGTATGGCTTTGCCGCCGCGGTGGAATGGCGCGACAGTGGCCGGCCCTTGCCCGAGCCGGGCCCCGGCAACCTGGGCGACGCTTTCATGGTGCCGCCGCCCGTGGGCGCGCGCTCGCAGTGGTCGCGCGATGTCAGCCGCAAACGGGTGAACCCAGCGGCGGGCGCCGGTGGTCGCCAGGTCGCCGTCAAGGCCCGAGCTGCAGCGAAAGCCGGTCCGGTTGTCAAGACAGCCAAGACAGCCAAGGCTGCCAAGGCGAAGCCGGTAACGAAGGCTTCGAAGGTTTCCAAAGTCACCCAGAAGTAGCTCGGGTAGAACGCCGGTTCCGGCAGCGCTCAACCGATGGTGGCGGGACGAGGCCAACGGGTACCGGGCTCCGCTCATGTCCCCCGGGCCCGGCTGCGCCGGACCCTCCTCCTTTACTTCGCTGCGCCCGCCACTCATTGACCTCGTCCTCCTACCTTGTCGGCGGGCCAAGCATCGGCACGCCACAGGTGGTACCTGAGCGGGCGACAGGGGTGCCCTGCGGAGCGAAGTAAAGGAGGAGCGGCGGGCGCAGCCCGACGCGGGGGACATGAGCGCAGCAGGGCACCCCTATCGCCCGCGATCGCCAGCGCCCGTGATCGCCAGCGCCGCAACGCCAGTGTCGCGACGCGCAGCCGCCGGGCTGGCACCCCTCGACTGGGTCAACCGCAGCGGCCACATGCGCAGCGGCCGCAACCGCGGCCGCTGCACACCCGCGGCTTACAGCAGCGGCTGTTGCTGGCGCAGCAGTTCTTCGTCGCTCATGCCGGTCTGGCGTGATACACCGGTGACCGCTGCCGTGCTGGCCGCTGGGCGGCTGGTTTCGTGGCCCGCTGCACCACCACCCAGCAGGTTGCCGGTGTCGGCTGCCAGCAGGTCGCCGATGGCCGGCAAGGACTCGGTGGCGCCTTGCTTGGCGAACCAGACGTCGACCATCTCGTTGCTGCTGCCGTCGGTCCCGGTGTAGCTGCCCACCATGCCCAGCAGGTTGCCGTTGTCCACCGCGGTGCCTTTGCTGAAGTTCAGGTTCAGTTCCAGCACGCCGCTTTCAACCAGTCCGCGCAGCTCGCCAGCGTCGGTGATGCCGTCCTTGTTGGCGTCAACCCAGACCTTCAACTCGCCAAAGGCCGCGTCGCCGCCATCCACCTTGCCGTCGCCGTTGCTGTCCAGCTCTGCCAGGGCGGCAAAGCCGTTGCCTGCGCGCTGGCCGCCCGCCAGCTGCGTGGCGCCGCCAAAGAGCTCCTTGCCGTCGTCGATGCGGCCGTTGCCGTTGATGTCACGCACCAGCAAGCCGTCGTTGCCGCCGACCCAGCCCACCTGGGTCTGGCGGCCGCTGGCGTCGATGTCGAACATCACACCTTCGGCTGCGCTGCGCGTCTGCACGCCGTTGCCGTCCAGGTCCAGCACGATCGGGGTCACGCTTTGCAGCGCGGCAAACTG
>JAYVSX010000374.1:0-14438 GCA_043774975.1 Rubrivivax sp. | reverse complement strand
CTAGGCGCAAAGCACAGCCATAGCTCGGGCTATGGCGAGCATTTGCAACGACGAGCGGGGCCCTTTGGGCGTGTCGAGCGGGCAGGGCTGAAAGACTCTCACACTCTCAGGCCAGCCGGCCGGCTTGAAATTCATGCACCGCCTGCATCAGTTCTTCCCGGGTGTTCATGACAAACGGCCCATGCTGGGCGATCGGCTCTTGCAGCGGGCAGCCGGCGATGAGGATGGCGCGCGCCCCTTCGGCCCCGGCCTGCACCACCACGCCGTCGCTGCCGCCGGTGTTGGCCAAGATGGCCATGCGTTGCCTTCGCACCAGCGTGTCGGCCACCGTCATGTCGCCGCGGTAGACATAGCTGAAAGCGTTGAAGCGCTCGGGCAGGATTTGCTCAAACCGGGCGCCGGGTGCCAGATGAATGTCCAAGTACAACGGCTCGGTGACTTCACGCTGAACGGCACCCTTCACGCCGTGGCTTTGGCCAGCGATGACACGCACGGTCGCCCCGGCACCATGCCACTCGGGCACGGCATCGGTGGCGATGTCGCGGTACCAGGGTTCACGCATCTTGCTGTGCGAGGGCAGGTTCAGCCACAACTGAAAGCCCTCCATCGCGCCGTCTTCCTGCTCGGGCATTTCGCTGTGGATGACGCCGCGGCCGGCGGTCATCCACTGCACACTGCCGGGCACCAACAAGCCCACATTGCCCACGCTGTCGCGGTGCCGCATGCGGCCCTGCAGCATGTAGGTCACGGTCTCGAACCCGCGGTGCGGGTGGTCTGGAAAGCCGCCGATGTAGTCGCCCGGGTTGTCGGTGCCAAAGGCGTCCAGCATCAGGAAAGGGTCCAAGCGGCGCTGCAGGTCTTGGGTGAGCACTCGCACCAGCTTTACGCCAGCGCCGTCGCTGGTGTGCTGGCCTTGAACCAGTCGTTCAACGGTGCGTGGCTGATGGACCTGGAACGAAGTGGAGGATGAGGCGGTGGCGGTGTTCATGAACCCACTGTAGCCAAGCCATCGGCCAGCTGCATCGCAATGATTTGAACGCGGTGTTCAGTCGTTCTGGGTGTTAATCTGCGCAGCAGTTGTTGGCATTGAAAGTGGGAGTTGTGCATGAAAGCCGTTTGGAAGGGCACCGTCGTTGCTGAAAGTGATGACACCGTGGTGGTGGAGGGCAATCACTACTTCCCGGCCGACGCGGTCAAAGCCGAGTACCTGCTGTCCAGCAACACCAAGACCATGTGCTCATGGAAAGGCCAAGCCAGCTATCACACGCTGTTTGTGGGCGGCGACGCCAATCCCGACGCCGTCTGGTTCTACCCCGACCCCAAAGAAGCCGCTGCCAACATCAAGGGGCGGCTGGCGTTCTGGAAGGGTGTGCAGGTCATCGAGTAGGTCAACCGTGGCCTTGAGCCTGACGGCGGTGCACCGGCGCAGGCTGCGCGAGGTCTGGCGGTCGGCGGGGTGGCCCTGCAAGGACCTGATCGAGCTGGACTTGGTGGCCGAAGGCCATCTGCAGCGGCATTGGGACGAGCAGGGCCTCGAGACCTTGCGGGTTACCGACGCAGGTGTGCAGCTTCTGGCGCAGACCCGCCAATCAAACCAGGGTGCGCGACTGACCCATGAAGACCTGGTTGCCCGGGTAGCCGCAGACATGCAGCGCGCTGGTCGCCTGGTCTGGCGGGGCTTGACGCTGCGCGCGCCCTTGGTGGACGAACAAGGCGCCACCCAGTGGGTGTTGGCCATGCCGGACGTGTTTTCAATTCGGCAGACGACCGTTGAAAGTTATGTCGAACCCGTGGTGCACGAGATCAAGGTCAGCCGGGCCGACCTGCTGTCCGACCTGCGCAAGCCTTCCAAGGGCCAGGCCTACCGGGCTTTGGCCAGCCAGTGTTGGTATGTGGTGCGTGCGGGGGTGGCGGGTTTGGACGACGTGCCCACCGAGTATGGTTTGATGGAATCAACGAGCGACGGCCTGACCGTGCTGCGACCTGCGCCGCGCAAGCCCATGACGCTGAATTTGGCGTCCTGGATGGTCTTGGCGCGAGCGCACGCTGAGCAGGCGCTGGAAACCGATGCGCAAGGCTGTTTGGGCGAGCCATGAAAAAGGCCCGCCAGAGGCGGGCCTGATGCAAACGCAAGGTCAGGGGCCAATCAGGCCTTGGCGTTGCGGCGCGAGAAGCGAGCAGCACCCAACAGGGCCAGGGCAGCCAGCGCGGCAGTGCCGGGTTCGGGGACGCCAGGGGTGTTCACACCAATGAAGGTCTGCGAGAACGGCGAGGTGGAGTCAAAGTACACCGTGTAGTTCCAGTTGGTGGCGGTGGCCAAGCCGATACCCGACCAGTTGCCGGTGTTCAGGGCGTTCAGGTAGGTGTTGGTCTGGGTGTCGACACCGTCCACGTTGTTTTCAGAGCCAACGGCAGTGAGGGTGTCATTGATGCTGCCATAGGAGCCCAGACGGCCCGTGGTCCTGGCATAGGTGGTACCGCCAGTTCCGCCGTCCTGCAGGATGATTTCCCACACCGCCATACCGAAGGCGGCTGCCTTGGTGGCGCTGCCCATGGCGTCGTTGTAAGCGTATGAGAACAGTTCTTTCAGATCATTGCGAACCAGGGTTTGCGTGGCTGTCGTGGTCGACAGACCCGTCCAGGTGGCGTAGCCGGTGCGGCTCAACTGCTGCTGGTAGGCTGAGGTGGCGGTGCCGTTCAGGAAGCTGTCCAACGACATGGTCGAGTAGGTGTTGGGCAAGGCGGTTCCGGTGCCAGGGTCGATGCAGAAGGCCCAAAAGGGACTGCCACCGTTGAACGTCAGTTCGCGACCCGCGATGTAGGTGCTCGTACCAACGGTTGGGTCGTTGGTGCCGTAAAAGGTGTTGGTGCCCTTCACATTCCCGGTGGCGGCCAGCGTTTGGGCGCCAGCGCTGCCAAAAGCAAACGCCACGGCGAAGGCGGCGGAGATCTTGATCAGGTGCGTGGAAAACATGTTGAACCTCTGCGGGGGTGATCACGGGTGACTGGATGAGAGACTAACAAAGGCTTTTGACTTTGACAGCCCCTTGAACAGGTGCTTCGAAACTCTCGTCGAGTTCCAGGTGAATCAGTTAAAGCATATTTAGTGCCACAGTTGTAAGCTGTTGATTTTTCGGGACTTTGTCTTTTGCGCCGGCTGTTTGTGTGCAAAAGTGTCAAGGCAGCCGACGCTCAAAGGCGCAACCTTACAGGCCCAGCTCGGCCTTAAGCTTTTCCACTTCGGCGCTGGCGGAGACCGGGGGGCTGGCCGTCAACGCCGCTTGCAACTCTTCCTTGGCCTCGGCTTTTTTGCCGGACTTGGACAAGGCCATCGCCAAGTGCAGGCGGATGGTGCCGTTGCCCGGCTCGCGCACGCGGGCATCGCGCAGGATGCGCAGGCCGGCCTCCAGATTGCCGTGCTGGGTCAAGGCCAGGCCGTAGATGTCCATCAAGGCAGGGTTGGTGGGCGCCAACTTGAAGGCTCTTTCGGCCACACCCACGGCCGCCGGGTCACCCAACTTGAGCAGGGCCTTGGCATAACCGGCCTGAATGCCGGGGTCCGCAGGCGCGGCTTTGCTCAGCGCTTCGTAACCTTGGCGTGCGGCATCGCTCTTGCCCGTGAAGAGCTGCATGTCGGCCAAAGCCCGCTGGGCCAGCAGGTCGCCGGGTTGCTTTTTGGCCCAGGCATCCAGCACCGCCACGGCCTTGTCGTTTTCTTTGTTGACAGCGTGAGCCTGCGCCAAGGTCAGCGCCAAAGAGGTGCTGGGCTCGCGGTCAAATGCAGACCGGTAGCTGGATACGGCCTTGGGCAATTGGCCCCGTGAAAAAGCGATGTGGCCGGCGGTGATCAGGGTCACCGGGTGGTTGGGCTGCTTGGCCTGCAGTTGGGCCATGGCTTTGTCGATCTCAGCCGGGTTGCCGCGGCGCCCGGCCACTTCGACATTCATGGCCAGCGCCAAGGGGTCGCTCGGGTTGGCCTGCAGTGCTTTGCTGGCGGCGTGGGCGGCGCCGTCCGGGTTGTTGAGCTGCAGCTGCATGCGCGCCACGTTCATCAGCGCTGGGCTGTCGGTGCCGGCCTTGCCGGAGGCGTCGGTCAGCGCCTTTTTGGCCAGGCTGGCGTCGCCGATGGCCAGGTAGGCCCGTGCCAAAGCCAGCTGTACCTGTGGGTTGTCGGCATGGTTGGCCAGCAGGCCCTTGGCCGCCGCCAGGGCTTTGTCGGCTTGCTGCTCGCTCAAGTGGATGTCGACCCGTGCCAAGCCAGGGCGCGCGTCTTTGGGCTGGACCCGCTCGGCCTCGGTCCACAGGGCGATGGCTTCTGCAGGTTTGCGTGCGGCGCGCTCCACAGTTCCCAGCTGGAACAGGATGTCGGGGTCTTTGGGCTGGTCCTTGAGGAAAGCCTTCAGGCGGATGCGGGCGGCGTCCAGTCGACCATCTTCTATCTCCAGCCATGCCATGTTGATGACCACGGGGCGGAACTTGGGGTCTTTGGCCAATGCGCTTTCATAAGCTTCACGCAGCCCTTTGCGGTCGCCCAGCCGACCTTTGATATTGCCCAGAAAATTGAGCATGGCCAGGTTGCTGGGGTCAAGGGCGACCAGAGCTTCGGCGATCTTGACGGCCTTGGCGCCGTTGCCTGTGCGGGCGTGAAAGATCGCCAATTCGATGCCCGCGTTGTAGTCCTTGGGGTTTTGCGCGTAGGCTCTTTCCAGGTTGGCCAAGGCCGACTTGTCCTGGCCCAGGCCAAACTGGCTGAACGACAGTTCACGCAGCGCCGGGCCGGTGGGCGCAGCTTTGGCGGCACGCTCCAGGTACTCACTGGCTTGCGCATGCTGACGGCGCATCAGGTGCACGCTGCCCATCATGTACAGCGCCTGCGCGTCGTTGGGGTTGGCCCGCAGCAGCGACTCGATGACGGGCACGGCGCGGCCCAGTTCCTTGGATTCCAACAGCGTGGTGGCCAGCAGCATCTGGGCCGCCAGGTGCTTGCCGTTGCGGCCCAGGATCGCTTCCAGGTATTCACGCGACTTCTCGCCATGACCCAGCGCGCGGTGTGAAAGAGCGCCGGCCATGAGCAGCGGCTCGCTGTTGCCACGCACGGTGGAAGACATGGCGTCGATCAGGTTGGCCGCTTCGGTGTAGTCGGCTTGCGCGGCCTTGGCATTGACGCGCTCAGCGGTGAGCATGGCGCGCATGAAGGAAGCGCGTGGCTCCTTGACGCCCTCGTCCTTCAGGAACTTCAACTCGGCAGCGGCGTCGTCCCGGCGTTTCAGGGTCAGCAAGGCCGAGACCCTGGAGACGCGGGAGTCCACATGCTTGGGGCTCAAGCTGATGGCTTTGTCAAAAGCGACCAAGGCCCCTGGCGCGTCGCCGGTGGTGTACAGAATGGTGCCCAGCTGAAACCAGGCGTTGGCGCTTTGCGGCGCCATCTCTGTGGCTTGGCGGGCCAGCACCTTGGCTTTTGCGGCGTCGCCCATGCGCTGTTGCACAGGGGCTTCTGCGATGTTGGGCAGGGCTGACCGGGGGTCCAACGCGCGCGCTTCGGCAAAGGCGCGCAGTGCGTTGGCAAATTGCCCCTGCATGGCCATGGCCGAACCGCGCAACGACAACACCTCAGCCTGTGCACTGGGTGGCAGGCCCTCTGGCGTGATGGTCTCCAGCAGTTGGCGCACGTTGCCCTGTTGCAGGTAGACGTGGGCCAGTGGTGCGGCCACTTCAATCTTGCCGGCGCCCAGCTTCAACGCGCCTTCGTAGGCCGCCTCGGCGGCTTTGTACTCTCCGGCCTGCTGCAGCAATTTGGCAAACAGCAGCTGGGCGGGCAGATTCTTGTTGTTTTCCTTGATCGCGTTCTTGAGCTGGACCGATGCGCCCTTGAGGTCGTTCTTTTGATAGCGGGCCAGGGCGTCCTCATAAAACTTGGCCGACTTTTCCACCGACGCCATGGCTGCCGTGGTGGACAGGCCAGCCAAGGCAACGGCCAGCAGGAATTGGCGCGCGGCGTGTGCCGTGGCCAGGTGCGTCCAGCGGGCAGCGGTCTTTGGCGCGGGGGTCGCTGGGGGGGCGGGCATTGGCGGTGAAGTCCGGGACGGGTACATGGTGCGGTGGGCCTGGCACAAGTGATGCCGAATTGTCTAGTCTGGCCCGCACTTGGATACCGCTTGAATGCGGGACAAGGGCCAACACTTCAACAGATCGGCGTGCTTCGTTGGGGTATGCCCAGCCGCCAGAACAGGGGTTGCGCCCGGCTGGGCGCAACTGACGCTGACGCACAATACCGGCCACTCGGGCCTGTTGGCGCGGCCAGACGTTGGCGCAGGCGCAGGTTCCTTGCCGGAGTTCGCCAACATGAATCCGTCTTTTTTTGCAGCCGCGACGCGGGCGCGACGCGGGCCTTGGCGGTCCGCGCTGCTATCCCTGCCGCTGGCCGCCGTGCTTTGGTGGTGCGGGACGGCCCAGGCCACCAAAGCAGCCCAGGCGGCGCTTAAGTTTCCATCCACCAACGTGGCTTGGCTGGCCGCAGCGGCAGACGCTGACGTGGAACGCGCCTTTGGCCAAGCCAAGGCACAGAACAAGCCGGTGCTGCTGTATTGGGGCGCCACCTGGTGCCCCCCCTGCAACCAGCTCAAGGCCACGCTGTTCAACCGGCAAGACTTTGCAGCGTTGTCCAAGTCTTTTGTTGCCGTGCACGTGGACGGCGACCGGCCCTCGGCGCAAAAGCTGGGCACCCGCTTCAAGGTCAGCGGCTACCCCACGATGGTGCTGTTCAACCCGCAAGGCCAGGAACTCACGCGCCTGCCTGGCGAGGTGGACGCCCCCCAGGTCATGGCCGTGCTGCAAAGCGCGTTGGCCGGCGGCCGCCCGATCAAGCTGGTGCTGGACGACGCGCTGGCGGGCAAGACCCTGCCCGCCAACGACTGGCGCATGCTGGCCTTTTACGGTTGGGAAACCAGCGAAGAACAACTTGTGCCGAAGGCCGATGTGCCCGGCACCTTGGTGCAGCTGGCTGCCAGAAGCCCGGCCACCGACGTGGAAACCACCACCCGCCTGTGGCTCAAGGCCTTGGCCGCCAGCGACGACGGCAAAGGCGTGAAAGCCGACGATGTGCTGCGCGAGCGCGTCTTGAAGGTGCTGGCCGACCCGGCGCAGGCGCGCACCCACATGGACGTGGTGAGCAGCGGTGCCGACGACATCGTGCGCACGCTGGAGCCCCAAGGCAGCGCGGGCCGGCCGGCGCTGATGGCCGCCTTTGGCACGGCGCTGCAGCGTTTGGAAGCCGACACCACGCTGTCACGCAACGACCGCATGGGCGCGCTCTATGCGCGTGTGCTGCTGGCCCGGCTGGACGGCCCCAAAGACGCCGTGCAGGTGGGTTTGCCTGACGCGCTGGTCAAGGACGTGCGTGAGCACGTGGCCAAAGCCGACCGCGAGATCACCGATGGTTATGAACGCATGGCCGTCATCACCTTTGGTGGCGCCTTGTTGGCCCGCGCTGGCCTGTGGGACGAAAGTGAGGCGCTGCTCAAGGCCAACCTGTCCAAGACCCTGACGCCCTACTACTTGATGAGCCAGCTGGGCAGCAACGCGCGCAAGCTGGGGCAAAAGGAGCAGGCGCTGGACTGGTACGCCAAGGCCTGGGACCAGAGCGATGGCCCCGCCACCCGCGTGCAATGGGGCACCAGCTACTTCACGGCCTTGGTCGACTTGGCGCCGCAAGACGCCGCGCGCATCGAAAAAACTGCCGCCAAGCTGCTGAAGGAAGCCACCCGCGACCCCGGTGCGTTTCAAGGCCGCAGTGTGCGCGGGCTCAAACGGGTCAGCGACAAGCTGTTGGCCTGGAACAAGGACGGCCAGCACGCGGCTGTGATGCGCCGTTTGCAAGGCCAGATGAACGCCGTCTGCCCCAAGGTGGATGCTGCTGGCGGCCAACGCGCCACGTGCGCAGGGCTGCTGAAACCAGCCGCCAAGGCGGCGGCTTGATTTGCCGCAGCTTGAGCCTTCGCGGGCGGGTCTTTTTGCCGATTGCCCATCGCCCGTTGCCCATCGCCGGAGCCTCACCCAGCCATGACTGAACTTGATACCCTGGGGCTGACCCGGCGCCGGCTGGCCGCGCTGCTGGCGGCCAGCCCCTGGGGTGCGGCCTTGGCGGCGTCACCCGCCACCACACCCGCTGCGACGGCCGACGGCGGTGGCGACTTCACAGGGCGTTGGGTACACGCTTTTGCAGCCTATGGCGCGCCCAAGTACGGCGCCGACTTCAAGCACTTTGAGTACGTCAACCCCGACGCCCCCAAGGGCGGCACGCTCAAGCTAAAGAACCCGGACCGTCGCACCAGCTTTGACAAGTTCAACCCCTGGACCACGCGTGGCAACGCGCCAGCCGGAGTCTTGATCTGGATGGTGGAAAGTTTGGGTCACCTGGGGCAGGATGAGCCGCTGTCGGTTTACGGTTTGTTGGCCGAGTCGATCAACGTCGCGTCCGACCTTGGCAGCGTGACGTTTCGCATTCGTCCCGAGGCGCGCTTCAACAACGGCGACCCGGTGCAGGCCGAAGACGTCAAGTACAGCCATGGGCTGCTGGCCAGCAAAGAAACGTCGCCCGCCTACCAGACTCAGTTGGCGGGCATTGAGCGGGTGGTGGTGGAAGACGCCCGCACCGTGCGTTTTGAATTCAAGGAAAAAAGCCGCGAACAGGTTTTCATCGCCGCCCTGATGCCGGTGTTCAGCCGCAAGTGGGGTGCGGGCAAGAAGATGGACGCCATCGTCACCGAATACCCCATCACCAGCGGCCCTTATGTCATTGACAAGGTGGACATGCCGCGGCGCATTGATTTCAAGCTGAATCCCAACTATTGGGGCAAGGGCTTGGCTGTGCGGCGCGGGCACTTCAACTTTGAGCGCGTGGTCTACCGCATGTACAGCGACAACCTGATCGCGCTGGAAGCCTTCAAGGCGGGGGAGTTTGACCTGGTCAAGGAGTACCGCTCGCGGGCCTGGGTGCGCCAGCACAAGGGCGTGAAGTGGGAAGACCAGCGCATCATCAAGGCCAACATGGACACTGCCTTTGGCAACTACATGCAGGCCTACAACATCAACATGCGCCGGCCGATCTTTCAGGACATTCGGGTGCGCGAGGCCTTGGTCTATACCTACGATTTCGAGACCGTCAACAAGACCAAGATCTTCAAAAGAGTCAACAGCCAGTTCAACAACACCGAGTTCGCCGCCCAGGGCGTGCCGGGGCCGGGCGAATTGGCGTTGCTGGAGCCCTGGCGCGTGCAACTGCCGCCTCGTGTTTTTGGCCCGGCCTGGAGCGCGCCGCGCACCGACGGCGGCCCGGACGGACTGCGCCGCAACCTGCTGAAAGCCCGCGATCTGCTGGAACAGGCGGGTTGGAAGCTGGACGACAAAGGCGTGCTGCGCAACGCCAAAGGCGAAGCTTTTGAGTTTGAATACATGCAGCCGCAAGCCAGCAGCAACGTGGACTGGCAGCGTAATCTGCAAAAGCTGGGCATCACGCTGAAAGACCGCATCGTCGACTTTGCGCTCTACCGCAGGCGGCTTCAGCAGTACGACTACGACATGGTCACCATCGCCGAAGGGCCGTTCACGTTGCCCGAAGGCAGCACGCTGTCGGCTTTGTACAGCAGCAAGTCGTTTGCAGAGCCGGGCAACAGCAACTTCCGCGGTGTCAACAGCCCGGTGGCCGACGCGCTTCTCAAGGCCATCAATGAAGCGGCCACCATGCAGCAGCTGCGCGACGCCGCGCGTGCCTTTGACCGCGTGGTGACCTGGAACTTCTGGCAGATTGCCGACCTGTACTCGGGCGTCGAAAACGTGTCGCACTGGAACAAGTTTGGCAAGCCGCAGGTGATGGCCAAGTACTTCCGTGCCGACACCCTGCTCACCGGCTTCATCGAACACGGCCCCTGGCCTTTGTGGACCTGGTGGGACAAGTCCCTTGAAAAGGCGAGCTGAGCATGCTGACCTACATCCTCAAACGACTGGCGCTGATGGTGCCCACCATCCTGGGCGCACTGACCATCACCTTCTTGGTCATGCAGTTTGTGCCTGGCGGCCCGGTGGAACAGGTGCTGGCCGAAGCGCGTGCCGGTGGCGGCGCCGAGGGCACGGCCTACAAGGCCGGCCGTGACATCGACAAACAGCAGCGTGAAGAACTGATGAAGCAGTTTGGCTTTGACAAGCCGCCCCATGAGCGCTACTTCAAGATGCTGGGCGACTACGCGCGCTTTGACCTGGGCAAGAGCTTCCTGCAGAACAAGGGCGTGTGGGAGCTGATCAAGGAAAAGCTGCCGGTCTCCATTTCGCTGGGTTTGTGGACCTTCTTGATCAGCTACGCGATCAGCATTCCGCTGGGTGTGGCCAAGGCGGTGCGTGAAGGCACTCGGTTTGACGTCATCACCACCTTTGGCGTCTTGCTGGGTTATGCCATTCCGGGCTTTGTGCTGGGCGTGCTGCTGATCGTGATGTTTGCAGGCGGCACGTTTTACGACTGGTTCCCCTTGCGCGGCTTGACGTCAGACAACTTCGATGAGTTGTCCAACTGGGGCAAGGTCAAGGACTACATCTGGCACCTGACGCTGCCGCTGACCTGCCTGGTCATCCACAGCTTTGCGGTGGTGACGCTGCTCACCAAGAACACCTTTGTCGAAGAAATTCGCAAGCAGTACGTGCTGGTGGCACGCAGCAAAGGCTTGAGCCAGGAGCGCGTGCTCTACAAGCACATTTTCCGCAACGCGCTGATCCCCTTGGTGACGGGTTTTCCAGCGGCCTTCATCGGTGCGTTCTTCACCGGCAGC
The DNA here is from genome assembly GCA_043774975.1 of Rubrivivax sp. Classification (GTDB taxonomy): domain Bacteria; phylum Pseudomonadota; class Gammaproteobacteria; order Burkholderiales; family Burkholderiaceae_C; genus Rubrivivax. The sequence goes on along the minus strand of JAYVSX010000374.1, from coordinate 3,624 downwards.
GTGCTGATCGAAACGCTGTTTTCCTTGGACGGGCTGGGCCTGCTCAGCTACGAGAGCGTGATTCGCCGCGACTTCCCCGTGGTGCTGGGTTCGCTCTACCTGTTCACGCTGCTGGGCCTGGTGGTCAAGCTGGCGTCGGACCTGCTGTACACCGTGGTTGACCCCCGGGTGCAGTTCACCAGTGTCGGAAAGTGAAGGCCCTGACATGAGCGCGCCGGGCCGCCCCAAGAGCGAATTCCGAAGTGCGCAGCACGAAGGCGCTCCAGTGAGCGCGCCGGGCCGCCCCAAGAGCGAATTCCGGAGTGCGCAGCACAAAGGTACTCCAGCGAGCGCCGTTCTTGATGCGCCGGCTGCGCCCGTCATCCCCGTGGCCGTGGCCCCTGCCTCACCCAACCAGCGCGCCTGGGCACGCTTCAAGCGCAACCGCTTGGGTTATGTGTCGCTGTGGATTTTTGCGGTGCTGCTGCTGCTGACCACGTTTGCCGAACTGGTCAGCAACGACCGGCCATTGGCGGCGCGCATCAACGGCCAGTGGCACTTTCCCATCATCAGCAACCCCAGCGAAAAAGCCCTGGGTGGTGATTTCGCCACCGGGGCCGATTGGAAAGACCCGTTCATCAGCCAGCTGCTGACCAAGCCCGGCAACCTGGCGGTTTTCACGCTGAACCCGCACTCGGCCGACTCGTTGGACTACTTTGACCCGTCGCTGCCGCCAGCCGCACCCAGCAGTCGCAACTTCATGGGCACCGACTCGAAGGCGCGCGACCTGTTGGCGCGGCTGATCTACGGTTTTCGCATCAGCGTCTGGTTTGCGTTGGCACTGACGGTGGTGGGCACCGCCATTGGCGTGCTGGCCGGTGCGCTGCAGGGCTACTTTGGCGGCAAGGTCGACCTGCTGCTGCAACGCGCCATCGAGATCTGGGGCGCCTTGCCTGAGCTCTACCTGCTGATCATCTTTGCGTCGATCTTCGAGCCTTCGCTGTTGCTGTTGCTGGTGCTGCTGTCGCTGTTTGGCTGGATCGGCCTGAGCGACTATGTGCGTGCTGAATTCCTGCGCAACCGCGGCCTGGAATACGTCAAGGCTGCACGTGCGCTGGGCCTGAGCAACGCCCAGATCATCTGGCGCCATGTGCTGCCCAACTCGTTGACGCCGGTGATCACCTTCTTGCCATTTCGCATGGGCGCAGCCATCCTGGCGCTGACCTCACTGGACTTCCTGGGCCTGGGTGTGCCGGCCAGCGTGCCCAGCCTGGGTGAACTGCTCAAGCTGGGCAAAGAAAACCTGGACGCCTGGTGGATCATCGTCAGCACCTTTTGGCTGCTGGTGGGCACCATGATGCTGCTGACCTTCATTGGCGACGCGCTGCGCGACGCGTTCGACACCCGGAAGTCCTGACCATGACGGCACCCTTGCTTGAAGTGGACCGCCTGAGCGTGCGCTTTGGCGCCAGCACGGTGGTCAACGAGGTGTCGTTTGCCCTCGCCGCGGGCGAGAAGTTTGCGCTGGTGGGCGAAAGCGGATCGGGCAAAAGCATCACCGCGCTGAGCGTGCTGCGCCTGGTGGACGCAGCCGTCACCACCGGCGCCATTCGCTTTGAAGGCGTGGACCTGGTGGCCAAGACCGACCGCGAGATGCGCGCCATTCGCGGCAGCCGCATCGGCATGATCTTTCAAGAACCCATGACCGCGCTGAACCCGCTGTTCACGGTGGGCAACCAGATTGCCGAAGTGCTGGTGCTGCACGAAGGCCTGCACAAAAACGCGGCCCGCGCACGGTCCATTGAGCTGTTGGCGCGCACTGGCATTCCTGAACCCGAAAAACGGGTCGACGTTTATCCGCACCAGCTTTCAGGCGGCCAGCGCCAGCGCGCCATGATTGCCATGGCCCTGGCCTGCAAGCCGCGCCTGTTGATCTGTGACGAACCCACCACGGCGCTGGACGTCACCATTCAAGCCCAGATCCTGGCGCTGCTGGACGAACTGCAGGCCGAGATGGGCATGGCGCTGCTGTTCATCACGCACGACCTGAACATGGTGCGCCGCTTCACGCACCGGGTGGGTGTGATGGAGCGCGGCCAGCTGGTGGAGTTGGGTGAAACGGCCAAGGTCTTTGGCAATCCGCAGCACGCTTACACGAAGAAGCTGCTGGCCAGCCGCCCCGAGCGGGTGGTGCAGCCCGTGGCCGATGACGCCCCGGTTCTTTTGCAAGGCGACACGTTGGGGGTCAGTTTCAGCTTTTCCGAGGGCTGGTTTGGCAAGCGGCAGTTTCAGGCCGTCAAGGGCGCGACGCTGCAACTCAAGCGCGGCGAGACGCTGGGCATCGTGGGTGAGTCCGGCTCGGGCAAGACCACGCTGGGCATGGCGTTGCTGGCGCTGCAGGGTCTGTCCTCAGGCTCGGTGACGATGGGCGGCGAGCGCATTGACAACGCCGACCGCACGCACCTGCGCGCCATGCGCAAGCGCATGCAGGTGGTGTTTCAGGACCCGTTTGCATCGCTGTCGCCGCGTTTGACCATCGGCCAGATCGTCGGTGAAGGTTTGGCCCTGCACCAACCGGAGTTGGACAAGGCAGCGCGTGACCAGCGGGTGCTGGACATGCTGGACGAAGTGGGTCTGTCAGAACGCCACGGCGTGGCCGGCGTGTTGCAGCGCTACCCGCATGAGTTCAGCGGTGGCCAGCGTCAACGCATTGCCATTGCCCGCGTCGTGGTGTTGCGGCCCGAGGTGCTGGTGCTGGACGAACCCACGTCCGCGCTGGACGTGTCGGTGCAGCAGCAGGTGCTGCGTTTGCTGGCCGACTTGCAACAGCGCTACGGCATGAGCTACGTTTTCATCAGCCATGACCTGGCTGTGGTGCGCGCGATGTCGCACCGCGTGATGGTGATGAAAAACGGCGACGTGGTGGAGGCGGGTGAGTCCGAGGCGCTGTTTGCGGCGCCTCAGCAGCCCTACACCCGCGAGCTGCTGGCGGCTGGGTTTTTGTAGCGCGTCTGCTCGACCCGAAACTCGCTCTCGCAAGCCATCGCAGCCGCCCGCCTGCGAACCGGCATGGATGAGTCCGCAGCAGCGGCTGGATGGTCGCGGCGCTGCCGCGACCCTTTTTCAGCTGTCCGCTTTACTTCAGCAGACCCTCGGCCTTCAGCGCCGCTTGCACGGCTGGGCGGGCGGCGACGCGGCCCATGAAGGCCGACAAGGTCTTCATCGGCGCGATGTCCACGCCCACGTACTTGCCCCAACTGGCCACCGTGAACAGGTAGCCGTCGGCCACCGTGAAGGTGTCGCCCAGCAAAAAGGACTTGCCTTCAAGTTGCGTGTCCACCCACGTCAGGCGTTCGCTGAGCTTGGCGCGTGCCAGGGCCTTGGCTACTTCGGGCATGGCCGGGTTGAACAGCGGTGAAAAGCCCTTGTGCAATTCGCTGGTGATGAAGTTCAGCCATTCCATCAGGCGGTAGCGCGCCATGGTGCCGGCGGCCGGGGCCAGTTGGCTGGCGGGGGCCTGGTCGGCGATGTACTGCACGATGGCTGGGCCTTCGGTCAGGCGCTGGCCGTCGGCCAGTTCAAGCACTGGCACGCTGCCTTTGGGGTTGATGGTGTAGAAGTCGGTGCCGTCGGCCAACTGGTGGG
>JAYVSX010000373.1:0-24944 GCA_043774975.1 Rubrivivax sp. | reverse complement strand
CTAGGCGCAAAGCACAGCCATAGCTCGGGCTATGGCGAGCATTTGCAACGACGAGCGGGGCCCTTTGGGCGTGTCGAGCGGGCAGGGCTGAAAGACTCTGACACTCTGAGTCCGGGGTCACGCGCGCTCGTCCTGGCGCGGCAACCGTTCCAGGGGGTCAGCGGTGTCAGGTGGGTCTGGTTTGGCAAGAGCGCAGCCCCAAGTCCGACAGGCTCCTGGCGCTGCGAACAAAGGTGTCAGCGACGTGTGCGGCGGCTGGTCAATGAAGCCACAACCAAACCGAGGGCCAACAAGGCCCAACTTTGTGGCTCGGGCACGCGACCCGGTGCAAAGCCCTGGATCTCGGACACCGAGTAGTAGTTGTCGCCACCCGTGGCGTAAAAGCGCAGTTGGTTGGTGGTAATGCTGGAAGCCAGGATGCCGGAATCCCGTGTGCGCATCCCGCCCCCTGAGGCAGCTGCAATGCTGAAGGCGCTTTGCCAGTTGCTGCCGTCCCAGTAGTCCAGCTGGTAGGTGTCGTTGTCGTCAGCTTGCACGACAAAGCGGTCAAAGGTCGTGGTGTTGCTCAGGTCGATGCGAAGGCCCATGGGAACCGAGTACGTGCCATTGACCGAAGGGTCTTGGTCCCACCACCAGGTGCCGAGGTTCCACTGCGTGCCTTCGGCCAGGAAAACGTCGTTGACGACCGTGCCTTGACTGGCCAGGGGCGGCGCCGGCGCCCAAGTGGAACCCGCACGCAACTGGCCATAGTTGCCAGTCGAGCTGAGCAAAGACCAATTGCCTGGAATGGCGCTGGCCTGGGCGGCCACCGATAACAAACTGGCGGCGGTTGCAATGAAGGCGGCGGTGACGTGATTCATGGATCGACTCCTGATGTCAGAGAGGAGTTATTGGCTGCCTCCATGCCAGCAAAGGCAAGCCGCTGAGCCCCCCGCGTTTGAGGGGGTGGAAGTTGCCAAATTTCACAGACGACACGACGTTGATTCGCCGGGGTCGCTTGCTGCGCACAAACAACCCGGCTCGCGCCGTGCCTGCGGCTGCAGGGCTTTACAGCGGGCGCCGATGGGCGTCACGCAGGCCCACCAGCAGCGCCCTGCCTTGGCCGTCAACCCGAAACTCGCCATAGCGCGCCGCCGACCAGCGCTGGGCTTGGCCCTCTGCAAAAAACCACGCGTCAGTGACCAGCACCCACTGGCCGCCCTTGGGTGTGAGCTCCACGCTCAGCTCGCCCGGCGCCAGTGTGGCGCCGGGTGCCAGCGGCAGCAGCGTGGCCACACCCAGCTCGTTGCGTTGCAACCGCACTCGGGGGCGCTGCGACTGCAGCAGGCCTTGCTGGGGCGCCTGCACTTCGCTGGGCAGGCCAAAGCGCAGCGTCATGTAGTCGCCCTGCATCAGCGAGCGTGGATCCACCGGGGCCAGTTCAACCAACACCGGCTGCCCGTGCCGAATGAGTTGCTCTTTTTGCCAGATGCCGCCATTGGCAAGCGCCAGCACGGCGAGCACGCTCACTGGAGTACCTTTGTGCTGCGCACTCCGGAATTCGCTCTTGGGGCGGCCCGGCGCGCTCATGCCCAGACCCAGACCTGGACGTCGGTTGATGGCGGGTGTGCCCGATGTCGCAAGCTGCGCAGGCCCGCTGCGCCTTGCCTGAAGGGCCCACCAAGCCAGGGCCCCCAGGGCCGCACCTGCAGCCACCAGTGCCAAGGCTTTGTGTTGCAGCGGCCAGCTCAGGCTGTAGTAACTGGCGCCCACGATCCAGGCCGCTGCCAGCGCGGCTGCGCCGGCCAACAAGGGCCGCGCTGCGGTGACGCTGACCGCCAGCCCCAGCAGCACGGCACCCAAAGCGGGCATCAGCCCGGCCAGGCACGCTAGCACCAAGGCCGCGGCCACGCACCAGGGTTGGCGCAGGGTTGGCCAACACCTGCCAACCCAGGCTGCGGCGGCCAGCGTCAACAGCATCGAGCCGGCCTGCATGGGCAGGGATTGCGGCTGCCACAGTTGCCAGAGTTGACCAGACCCGCGCGACAACAGCGCGCCACCCATGCCGTTGCCCAGGCTGGCACCGACCAGCATCGTCAGCCCCGACCACACAGCCAGCCCGGCCAGCGCCACCAGCAGCCAGCCCGATCGCAGCGGCTCCAGCGCAGCGCGTGGCCAAGGGCCCAGGCGGGCCTGCGCAGCGCCTGCGGCCACCCAGGCCAGCAACAGCAGATGCAGCGCCAGCCACCACCGGGTGGGCCAGGCAGACGGCCCATCGAACCCGGAGCGCGGCATGCAAGCCAACACGAAGAGCATGCCAGCCGCCGCTCCCAAGAGCACCCGCAGCCACGCGCGCGGCACCGCTGCAGCCACCAACAGGATCGGCACCAGCAAGATGGCCGCCGCCGTGGGTTGGCTGAAGTCGCGAAACAGGCCCATGCCCAGCGCGCCGCCGCCGACCAGCAAAGCGGGCAGCGACAGCTGCTCCACAAACACCGGCAGCGGCTGCGAGCGCAGCACCACCACCGCGCCGGTGATCAACAAGGCGCCAATCAAATAGGGTCCCGCGCCCTTTTCGATGAAGTCTCCCAGCAGCATGAACACCACGACCATCAGCGGCGCCGCCGCCAGCCAGGCGCCCAAGGCCACCAGCAAGAGCACCGGCCAGGGCCGGGCTTCGGGCTCGGGTGCCTGTGTGCCTTGCGGTAGCCAGCCAGCGTCAACAGCTGCCTGCAGGGTTTGGCTGAGCGTCTTGCGGTTTGCGGGATGGCCCAGGCGCTGCGCGCTTGCGGGTTCGGTGTTGGGGCGGCCGGATGTGTTCATGACAGCTCCGGTGCTGCGTCCACCCGGCTGGCGTGGTGCCGCGACACCCTCAAGATCAAGCTCACGGTAGCGGCCAGCAGCGCGGCGGCGGTCAGGCCCAGCAACAGCATGCGGCCCACCGTGTCGCCATCACCGCCGCTGTCAAACAGCCAGCGTGCGAGTCCGGCGAACAAGAGTGTGTTCAGGCCCAAGGCTGCAGCGCTCAGACCAAAAATGTCGAAGGTGGGGCGCAACGCCATGACGGCACACAAGGCCGCCAGCAACAGCAGGCCCAGCCCGTAACAGGCGGCCACTTCACGCTGGAACAGCCCGCCCAACGCGCTGGCACTGACCATCACCACCAGCAAGGTCATGGCTGTGCGCAGGGCCCAAACACCGGCCCCCGTGAGCCGCCACAACTTGGGGTTGAGACAGGCCACCAGCGCCAGGCCCAGCGCCCAGCCTGCCAGGTGCGCCGCCGTGTCGTCTGGCAGCGTGCGCCAGCGGTGGCCGGTGTGGGTCTGCACCCACAGTGATACCGCCGTCATGGCCACCAAGGCCCAGGGCGCCCACAACACGTCGCTGCGTTGGCCCACGCACAAGGGCAGCGTCAGCGCGGCCCACAGTGCAAAAAGCTGCCAGGCGTCGGCGCCGGTTTGGTAGGTCTGGCCGAAATAGGCCAGCAGACCACCGGTGGTCAAGAAGACCAGCAGGGACAGCGGCAACCGGGCGGCAGGCTGAAGCCAGACCCCCACGGCCATCACCGCCAGCACGCCTTGCAGCAGCGCAAAGCGGCCCATGCGGCCCAGGCTGTCCCAGTGGGCGGCCACCCAGAACACCAGCCCCAGGCCCACCAGTGCAGCGGCCAACACGGCCAAGCCCTGCGCCGTGCGCTGGGCCAGACCCTGAGGTGGCGTGCCAAGGCCCGCACTGTCTTCCAGCCGCGTGGTGGCAGCAGCATCCAGGCGGTGCTCCAGCGCCACGTTGTACAAGCCCAGCCGCAGGTTCATCGGTGAAGCCTTGAGTTGCTGTGATGGCGCGCATCGTAGTCACCCGCAGCGGCGTTGTGGGGCCGCGTTGAGGCGCATCAAACGGCGCATCGAACGGCGCGCCTGACGGTGCACTGCCGTGATACTCGCTTTGAACAGGGCGGGCCCTTGGCGCACCACGCCATCACCGAATTCACGTGGATGACGGTGCTGCAGCGCGGGGGTGGTGCTTGCAGTCGAAGGCTCTGCCAAAGCCCTGTCACTGCAGACCCATCAACCTTCTTCGGCCTCGATGCTCAAGCTGCGCCGCCGAACGCCCTGGCCGCGCACGCTGACCGTGACCCGCAGCGCCTGCCCCACGGGCACGCTGTGCCGGAAGCGGTAGTCCAGCCCGTCCCAGGCGCCTGGGTTGTGGGCGTCGGCGCGGCGGCGCCACTGCAGCGTGGTGTTGGCCTGCACCGCCACTTCCAGCCAGGGGGACAGGGCGTCTTCAGGCACGCCCACGGTGACTGCGCAGCCGATCTCGAAGCGCCGTTCGCGGCGCGCATCGGCGGGGATGACCAGCGTGGTGGTGGCCGCGTCACCGCCCAGAATGGACCAGCGCTCAGGGGCTGGTCTGGGCGCCAGGCTCGGCGGGGCTTTGGGGGCGGGCGGTTTTTTGGTGCTCATCTGCGGGTCATTGTGCGCGTCGCTTCCACAAGTCGTGGATACCTTGGGGTCAGGGCCCAAGCCGGCACGGCTACGATACAAAGCGCAACTTGTGTCGCAATTTGGAGCGCAGCGTGCGAGCCGCAGGACCCTTCCACCACCGTCTGTTGAATGCTTGGCTGCTGGCCTGCTTGTGCCTGCTGGCCACATCGGCCTGGGCGCAAGCCGACGGCATGCGACGCGTGGCGCTGGTCATCGGCAACAGCAACTACACGCACGGCCCCCTGCTCAACCCCGTCAACGACGCCCGCGCCATGGCCAAGGTGCTGCAGAGCGCAGGGTTCACGGTCATCCTCAGGACCGACGCAGCGCAGCACGAGCTGCTGAGCGCCTTGCGCGACTTTGGCAACCGGCTCAAGGACGGTGGCCCCGGCACGGCCGGCCTGTTTTACTTTGCCGGCCACGGCATGCAAGTGAAGGGACGCAATTTCCTGATCCCGCTGGGCGCCAACATCGAACACGAAGACGAACTGGCCTACCAGGCGCTGGACGCCCAAGCGGTGATGGACAAGATGGAGTCGGCCGGCAACGGCACCAACATCGTCATCCTGGACGCCTGCCGCAACAACCCCTTTGTGCGCAGCTTTCGCAGTGGCCGCCAGGGCCTGGCGCAAATGGATGCGCCAGTCGGCACGCTGGTGGCCTTTTCCACTGCACCGGGCTCGGTGGCCAGCGACGGCACGGGCACCAATGGCCTGTACACCTCGCACCTGCTCAGGGCCATTCAGCAGCCTGGGCAGAAGGTCGAAGACGTGTTCAAGCAGGTGCGCTTTGCGGTGCTGCGCGACTCGGCGCGCAAGCAGGTACCTTGGGAAGCTTCTTCGCTGGTGGGCGACTTCTATTTTGTGGAGCCGCGTGCCGGTGGTGTGGCAGCCAACGCGCCTCTGCCGCCCGCCGCCGGCTCTGCACTGGACCCGCTGGCTGCCATTGACGAAGCCCTGTGGTCGGCGGTCAAGGACAGCACCAGCAGCGCCGAGTTGTTTGCTTACCTCAACCGCTTTCCGGCCGGGCGGCACGCCAAGGAAGCCCGGGGCCGGTTGGCCGACCTGGTGGCGCCGAATGCAGGGGGTGGCAACACCACGCGCCCGGGCCCGGCCGATGGCGGCCGCCCGCTGAGCGAAGCCGAGGTCGACAACGTGCTGCGCGCCAGCGCGCGCAGCGAAACCGAAGTCGCCGAGAACATCGCGCAAGCCCAGCGCCGCATCGACGAGATCGTGACCTGGGGCGACGAGGGAACCGACAAACGCCCCGCCAACCCCAAACGCAACGCACACGCCTTCACCGAGGGCGACCGCTACCGCTATCGGGTTCTGGACCAGATGAGTGACCGCTACATCCAGGACTACCTGTGGCGCATCGACCGCCTGGACCCCGATGGTTCGCTGTGGGTCAACGGCGGTGCCCAGCGCTTCGACTCGCAAGGCCAATTGCGCGGCGGTACCGACGAGTTCAGCGGTCAGTGGGTGGAGTGGACGCCCGCGCTGCCGCTGGCGGCGGTGGCCTCGCAAGCGCCGTCAGAAAACCCGCTGGAGCACGGCGTGGCCAGCACGGTGCAGTGGCGCAATGCCGACGGCCGCATCACCAAGGCGTCGCTGCGTGGCAAGCTGCACGGGCCGCGTGCCGAGAGCATCCAGACCCTGGCCGGCCTGATGCACACGCGCCGCCTGGACGCCTACCTGGACGGGCCGGCTGTTCGCAGCACGGGCGAGAAGGTGCGCATCACGCTCAACCTGTCGTGGTGGTTTGCGCCAGGCGTGGGGCTGCCCGTGCGCCTGAGCGTGGACGAACGTGAGGACGACCGCCTGGTGCGCCGCACGCTGCACGACCTGACCGCGATGGATGTGCGCAGCAGTGCGGCGGTGACCGCGCCGCGCGGGGTCAAACCCTAGTCCGCCTGCGCTCGGGCTTCAAAGTTTCAGGTTCACGGTATTCGTTCAAAGGAAGCAAGATGGCTCAGCTGCACGCCGACGAAATCGCCCGCTATCAGCAGCGCGGTTATGTGGTGCCGCGGTTTGCCTTGCCGGCGCCCCAGGTGGCGGTGATGCGCGACGCCCTGGATGAGCTGATCCGCCTGAACCCGGGCGTGCGCCCCGAAAAGCTGGTCTCGGCTCATGTGCAAGCCAAGCCTGGCCAAGACAACGGTGAAGGGGTGCGGGGCGTGCCGGCGTTCCTGGACCTGGCGCGTGACCCGCAGATCGTCGAACTGGTCAGCGGCGTGCTGGGCCCAGACATCATCTTGTGGGGCGCCCATGTCTTTTGCAAACCCGCAGGACATGGCTTTGAGACCCCGTGGCACCAGGACGGCCACTACTGGCCGATCCGCCCCCTGGCCACCTGCACGGTCTGGGTGGCGCTGGAGACATCCGACGTGGGCAACGGCTGCCTGCGCGTGATACCCGGTTCACACACCGCCAGGCAGTTGCACGACCACCTGCACGAGGACCGCACCGACCTTACGTTGAACCAGCGCCTGGCACCGGGCACCTTTGACGAGGGCACTGCGGTCGACATCGAACTGCAGCCCGGGCAGATGTCCTTGCACGATGTCTACATGATTCACGGCGCCAGGCCCAACCGCTCCGACCGCCGGCGCACAGGCGTGGCGCTGCGCTACATGCCCAGCACGTCGCTCTTTGACCGCACGCTGCGGCCGGTGGACGGGCAAAGTGGTGTGCCGGTGAACTTCGCCAACCGGCCGCTGTGGCTGGTGCGCGGGGTGGACCGCCACGGCGGCAATGGCGTGGGCTGGGTTTGATCGGGCCCGCGCTGGCGGGGTTGATTTCCGTAAGAATGCCAACGCGCAACCGACCGATTGGGTCGCGTCGCGTTGCGCGACGAGATGCCAAAACTGCACCACCCGGAGCCCCCATGCACCCCACCTTGCCGCTGCTTGCCCACACCGACTTCCCGCCCTTGAGGCGCAGCCGGTTGGAGACCCTGCAGGTCAACCTGGGCTACCGCTGCAACCAAAGTTGCCTGCACTGCCATGTCAACGCCGGGCCCAACCGCACCGAGATGATGGACAGCAGCACCGCGGACCTGGTGCTGGAGGTGTTGCGCCGGCGCGGCGTGTCGACGCTGGACCTGACCGGCGGCGCGCCCGAGCTCAGCCCGCACTTCCGCGACCTGGTGCGCGCCGCCCGCCAACTGGGCGTGCGTGTCATCGACCGCTGCAACTTGACTATTCTGTCCGAGCCCGGGCAAGAAGACCTGGCTGTTTTTTTGGCGGAACATGGCGTTGAGGTGGTGGCGTCGATGCCTTGTTACTCGGCGGCCAACGTTGACCGCCAGCGCGGCGAAGGTGTCTTCGACCGCAGCATCGCCGGCCTGCGCGCACTGAACGCGCTGGGCTATGGTCAGCCGGGCAGCGCCCTGGTGCTGAACCTGGTCTACAACCCACAGGGCCCCAACCTGCCGCCGGCCCAGGGCCCGCTGGAGCTGGACTACAAACGCGAGCTGGCAGCGCACTTTGGCATCCGCTTCAACCACTTGTTTGCGCTGACCAACATGCCGATCCAGCGCTTTGGCAGCACGCTCGTCAGCAAGGGCACTTTTGGTGGCTACATGCAGCTGTTGAAAGGCGCCTACCAGCCGCACAACCTGGCCACCGTGATGTGCCGCACCATGGTCAGTGTGGACTACCAGGGCGACCTCTACGACTGCGACTTCAACCAGATGTTGGCCCTGCCCGCCCAGGTGGGCGCCAGCAGTCGGCCGCACCTGCGTGACCTGCTGACGACCGACGCCGCCAACACCCACATTCGGGTGGCCGACCACTGTTACGGCTGCACCGCCGGCCAGGGCAGCAGTTGCGGTGGTGCACTGGGCAGCGACGCGCCCGCGCTGGCCGTGGCCGAGCCGGCCTGAAGCACAAGCTTGCACATGCTTGCACCTGGTCGTACCAGCGAGCGGCTCTTGACACGCTTGTCGGTGGTGATGCCGGCGCTCAACGAAGCAGCCGGCATCGAGCAAACCTTGTTGCACCTGGCACCTTGGCGTGCGCGTGGCGTTGAGGTCATCGTGGTCGACGGCGGCAGCCACGACGGCACGGCCGAACGTGCTGCAGCCGGGGCTGACCGCGTGCTGGCCGGTCCGCGCGGCCGAGCCCGGCAAATGAACGCTGGCGCGGCGGTGGCGCAAGGCCAGGTGTTGCTGTTTTTGCACGCCGACACCCAGTTGCCAGCGTTGGCTGACAAGCTCATCGAGCAAGCGCTGAGCGCCGGCCGGGCGTGGGGACGCTTTGATGTGCGCATCGATGGCCACAGCCCGATGCTGCGCGTGGTGGCCACTCTGATGAACCTGCGCTCGCGTTTCAGCGGCATTGCCACCGGTGACCAAGCCATCTTCGTGCGGGCCGATGTGTTCAGGCAACTGGGCGGTTATGCCGACCAGCCCTTGATGGAAGACATTGAGCTCAGCCGCCGTTTGCGGGCGGTCTCCAAGCCGGCCTGCCTGCGCCAGCGCGTTTCCACGTCGTGCCGGCGCTGGGAGAGCCGCGGTGTCTGGCGCACCATCTTCTTGATGTGGCGGCTGCGCTGGCGCTATTGGCGTGGTGAATCGCCTGAAGCCTTGGCGCAGGCCTACCGGTGACCGATTTTTGTGTGGCCCTGATGGCCAAGGCGCCGGTTGCCGGCTTGGCCAAGACCCGCTTGGTCCCCGCGTTGGGTGCAGCCGGCGCCGCTGCGCTGGCCCAGCGTCTGCTGAGCCACGCCTTGCAGCAAGCCCACCGCTGCGCCAGCCAAGGTGTCACGCTGTGGTGCACGCCCAGTCTGGCGCACCCGGCCTTTGTCCAAGCGCAGCACGATGGCGCCGTTCTGGCCTTGCAGGGAGCGGGTGACCTGGGCCAGCGCATGGCCCAGGTGTTTGATGCAGGGTTGGCGCAGGGCAAGGGCCCGGTGTTGTTGATGGGCACCGATGCACCTGCACTGGACGCCGCGATGCTGGCGCGGGCGGCCCAGGCCTTGCAGGCTCATGACGTGGTGCTGGTGCCGGCGCTGGACGGCGGCTACGCCCTGGTCGGGCTGCGGTCACTGCGGCCAGGGCTTTTGCAAGCCCTGTTTGAAGGCATGACCTGGAGCACCGACCAGGTGCTGGCTCAAACACGCCAGCGGCTGGCCCAGGCCGGTTTCAGCTGGGCCGAGCTGACCGCCATTCACGACATCGACGTGCCGGCCGACTTGGTGCACCTGCCGCCCGATTGGTTCGATTGGCCCGAGGCGAACCCACCCGTGCCCGCCGCCGGGCCCGGCCGCAGTTGCCCACTGCATTACCGCTACGCGCCCAGTGTCTTCGCGTCAACCCCGGCCGTGTGCTGCGACGTGCTGTACGTGGTCGGCGGCCTGTATGGCAACGAGCCGGCCCTGCGTCAGGTGTTGGCGCTGTTTGCGCAGGAGCCGGGTGACGAAAGCCGGGGTCAAAAACGCCTGGTCTTCAATGGTGACTTCAACTGGTTCAACGTCGACCCCGGCGCCTTTGAGCGCATCAACACCGCCGTGCTGGCCCACACCGCGCTGCGTGGCAATGTCGAAACCGAACTCAGTGGCAGCGACGAAGACGCCGGCTGCGGCTGCGCCTACCCCGACTGGGTGGGCGACGGCGTGGTGGCGCGCAGCAACCGCATCATGGGCCGCCTGCGCAGCACGGCGAAACTGTTCCCACCGCTGAGCGCCCAGCTGTCGGCTTTGCCGATGTGGGCGCGTGTGGACGTGGCGGGTTTGCGACTGGCCATCGTGCACGGCGACGCCGAGTCCCTGGCCGGCTGGGGTTTTGCGCAAGAGCACCTGCACGACCCGCAGCACAACGCCCTCGTGCAAGCCTGGTTTGAACAAGCCCAGGTCGACGTGTTTGCCAGCAGTCACACCTGCCTGCCGGTGTTTTGCGGTTGGCCGGCCATCGATGGGTTGCGCCCGCGCTGGGTGCTGAACAACGGGGCCACTGGCCTGCCCAATTTTGTGGCTGACGGTGCCGGGCTGTTCACGCGGGTGGCCACCACGCCGCTGCGGGTAACAACCGGCCAGCCCGACCCACGCCGTTTGAGTGTGCGCCTGGGCGCGGCGCACATCGACGCTGTGGCGGTGGACAGCAGCGGGCCTGCATGGCGCGCGCAGTTCCTGCGCCAGTGGCCGCCGGGCAGTGACGCGCATACGTCCTACTGGCAACGCATCAGCGAAGGGCCGGACTACCGCCCCGAGCAGGCGCTTGTCACCCCGCTAGTCACCCCGCTAGTCACCCCAACAGGGTCACCCGGCGGTGGCGTGGCAGCCGCCCAGCGGCGCTGAGGCCTGCGCTGCCACTGCCCTGCATGGCGATATTCATGTGATCTAGTGCAGTGTTCCACGCTATGCAGCACATAAAACCGCGTCTTTGCCGCCCTGGCGTCGTTGCAAATCCTCGCGATGCCACTGGGCATCGCTGTGGTTTGCGCCTAGCCAGGCCGACAAATCCATCGGTTTTCTTAAGTGCTGCACAGCATGGAACACTGCACTAGCCACCGCCGGTGCTGCAGCCGAGCGCCAGGGCGATGACAATCGCGGCTTGCGCCGTTTCGGCACTGACCCTTTGAACATGTCCCAGAACACCCCTGTGCCCGAGCCCGATCAACCGCATCAGGCTGCCCAGTCGCCAGCCGGCCTGCCCGCGTCGGACCCACCGGCCACTGACCCAGCGGCGCCGACCGAAGTGCTGTTGGGCGAGGGCGCCGCTTCAGCCAGTGAATCCATCGCGCCTGCAGCTTCTGCTGAAGCCGCTGGACCTGCCGAACCTGCCGAACCTGCACAAACAGCCGAAACAGCCGTAACAGCAGAACCTGCCGAACCTGCACCAACCGCCGCTGCCGCAGAGCCCGCGCCCAAGGCGCCAGCCATTCCCGACCTTTCACCGGCGGCCTGCGCAGCCTTGCTGGCCGAGCGTTTTCCAGCCCTCTTTGGCGTGGGGCGTGCCTTGCCCATCAAGCTGCGCATCCAGGCCGACATTCAGGAGCGGGCGCCCGGCGTCTTCAACAAGAAGTCGCTGTCGATCTTCTTGCACCGCCACACCACCAGCACCGCCTACATCAAGGCCCTGGTCAATTCGCCGCAGCGCATTGACCTGGACGGCCAGCCCGCCGGTGAAATTGCCCAGGAACACAAGGACGCCGGTGTGACCGAACTGCAGCGGCGCCAGGCCATCGTGCAGGCGCGCCGGGTGGCCGAACGCGAAGCGCAGCGCACGCCCCGGCGCGGCCCAGCGGGCGTGGCAGCGGAAGGCGGCGCACCGGTAGTGGCCGAGGGCGAAGCAACCGCCAACGACATGCCGCCGTTGGCGGATGCGCAGCCACCGCGCCCACCGCGCCCGCCCCATGGAGATCGCCCACCCCGCGGTCCACGGCTTGATGCTGGTTCTGGCACGGGCACGGGCACGGGCACGGGCCCTGGCTCTAGCTCTGGCCCTGGCTCTGGCTCTGGCTCTGGTGCCCCGCGTGCCGATCGTCCGCCGCGCGGCGATCGGCCTGCGCAGGCCCGGCAAAACGACCGTGGGCCGCGACCACCGCGCGCTGAACCTGGCAACCGCCCACCGCGCTCGGACGTGCAGGGGCAGGGCGACCGCGCACCACGGCTGCCGGGGCCGCCCGGTGAGTCGCGAGGCCCCCGGCCCGATCGCGCCCAACGCCCTGATCGCCCTGATCGCTCCCTTCGTCCCGAGCAAGCGGGGGAGCGTCCCTTCACCGAACGTCCCGCGCTGGCCGATGCGGCGTCCGCTGCGCCCGCGGTGGCGCTCACCCCCGAACAAGTTGCCACCAACGAAGCCCGGCGCAGCCGCGCCGCGCTGCTGCGGGCTTTTGAATCGACCACCCTCACGGCGGCCAACTTCTGCGCCCTGAAGGGCTTGAAGGTTGACGCGCTCAACGCCGCGCTCGAACAGGCCCGGCAAGAGCGTGGTCCGGTGGCGACGGCCCCCGCTGCCGCACCACGCGCCAACCCGGGTTTTGCACCGCGCCCAGGCGGTCGGCGCCCCTGAACCGGGTCGGGTGGCGGGTGCGCGCCGAGCGTTGACGCCCAGCCACCGGGCTGCTTGCGCCGCGCGACGGGCGTCCACCGCCTGTGGGATGTCGCTGGAACGTGCAAAGCTTTAGTCTGCCTGCCTCTTGCACCGGAGGCGCGCGATGAACACCCATGCTGATTCCGCTGTTCAGGCGGCCCCTCGCGTGGCGGTGGTGGCCGTGCATGGCATTGCCGACCAACGCCCCGGCGAAACAGGGCAAGCGGTGGCTGCACAGCTGGCCGCCGCCTGCCACGGTCAGGTGCAGTCGTTTCAGTTGCTGCTGGACGTGCTGCCGCTGGACCCGGCGCTGCCCTTTCGCCGCTGGGTGCCCACGACGTGGCTGCAACGTGGCTGGAAGTCGTTGCGGCAGTCGTGGCGCAGCGACTTTCTGGACCCCGCGCTGGGCGCTGCCCCGGGCGCCGCGCAGCACCGCAACAGCGCACGCGCGCCTTCGGACACGTCCGCCGCTTCACCCCCAGGCGCTGGCGGCGAGCCACGCGCCGACATTGGCGTGCGCTTCACCGACTACCTCTTGGCCAAAGCCCACAGCGTTCGCCAGGGTCAGCCCGCCGCCCCCGCCAGCCCCACGCCCGTGGCGGTGAACGCGGTGCGTGGACCTGGCGTGCACGCCGATGTGTTCGAGATGTACTGGGCCGATCTGTCCCGCCTACCCGGTAGCGTGACGTCGATCGTGGCCGAACTGTTCACGCTGCTGTTCAACCTTTCAAGGCTGGGGCTGGACGCGTTGTCGCTGCAAAACCACCTGCATGGCCCCACCGAACTGGGCTTGGTGACGGGGCTGGTACGGTCCGCAGACTGGCTGTTTTCGCGTGCGCTGGCCCTGCTGGCTTTGCAATTGGTGCTGTGTGGACTGGTGCTGGCACCCGCGTTGCTGTTGCACGCCCATCCTGAGGGCGCTCGCTGGTTGCTGACGGCGGCCTTGGGTTTGGCCAGCGCTTCGGCCCTGGTGTTCTGGTTGCAATGGTCTTGGCGCAAAGCCTTGTTGGTGGGCGCCTTGTTGGCGCTGGGGGCCTGGGCGCTGTTCGGGTCGCGCTGGGGTTACCTGGCGATGATGCTGCTGGTGCTGTTGCTCTTGGGGTGCGCCTACCTGGCCCACCTGGATTTCGCAGATCGGCGTTTCCGCGGGGTTTGGGGCTTGGGTGTGGTGATGGGTGCCATCACCTTGGCCTGTGGCTGGGCCGCCGGGCGCCAGGTCGGCCTGATGCTGTTCCAGGGGTGGCTGGACGCGGCCCTGGGCGCGCTGGAAGCGGTCCTGCTGGCCCACGCCCTGTTGTGGGCGGCGCTGGCCATGCTGATGGCCCTGACCGTGCTGGCCAGCGAGTGGGCGCTGTGGCGCGGGCGCCGGCAGGGGCGCGACCACCGCACCTTGCTGGTCACCACCCGGCTGGGGCTGTTCACGTCGGTCGGTGCCTTTGCCGTTTTCCTGATGCTGGGCTTCAACTTGATGAGCTGGGCCTTGCAGGGCCTGCTTGACGGGCAGATCTACCAACCCTGGTGGTTTGACACCGAGACCTCGCACGCGGCCGGTGTCTTTTTGCAGACCCGAGCCGACCGCACCGCGGGCAGTTTTTCTCTGGTCGCGGTGGCGCTGCTGGGTCTGGTGGGCTTTGTGGCCTTGGTGTTCACGCCCAGCGTCTTGCGTGAAGTGCGGCTGCTGCAGGTGGGCAACGCCGAAGGCCTGGGCCTGTGGCTGAGCGGTGGCTACCGGGCCATCGACCGGTTGGTGCGGGTCTGGGGCTGGTTGCTGGCGCCCGCCGCGGCCTGGATGGCGGTGGCCTTGGTGGCGGCACAGGTCGACCGCCTGGGCTTTCAGGTTTCCATCCCCTGGCTGGCCAGGTTGATCGAAGGCAGCGACCGCGGCGTGCAATCGGTGTCGTCGCAGTGGCTTTATGGCCTGACCTTTGCCATTGCCGGCGCCACGGCGGGTTTGTTGGCCTTGGGCAAAGTGGCCGTCAAAAAAATGCAGGGCCTGCGCGCGCCGCTCGACGCGGTGCTGGACGTGGACAACCACTTCCGCGAGTTCCCACGTCACCGCATCAGCCGGGTCCACATCGTCGAGCGTTATGTGGCGCTGCTGGATCACCTGCGCCAACAGGGTTTTGAGCGGGTGGTTTTTGTGGCCCACAGCCAGGGCACGGTGATCACCGCCGAATTGCTGCGCTACCTGCAGCAGTGGCACCTGCTGGGCGCGGCGTCGGCGCAGAAGGTCGACCCGTCCCAGACACCCGACCCGTGCTTTGCGCCTGACGCCAGCCGGGGCGCAGCCGCAAGCCCGGTCAGCATGCCGGCCTTGCGGCATTGGCTGGACGCGGTGCAGCCGCGCTTGCTGACCATGGGCAGCCCGCTGCGCCAGCTCTACGCCTTGCGCTTTCCGGCGCTTTACGCCTGGCCACTGGCCGATGTTCAGCACAGCAGCCAGCCAGGCTGGACCGGCCCACGGCCTTCCGAGTTGGGTGTGCGCCACTGGAGCAACCTGTGGGCCAGCGGCGACTACGTTGGCCGTTGGCTGTGGGCCGCACCCGGCCCGCGCACGCCGCAGCCGCTGGAGGTGGACGACAGGCGTTACGGCGGCGACGTGCAGCAGGGCCGCGACGCCCAAGGCGCCACCTGGCGTGACGCCTGCCTGGGAAACGACGCGCACACGCATTACTTCGATGTCGACAAGGCCGATGTGCGGGCTGAGTTGCTGGCTTTGGTGACACAGGCCAGCTGAACAACGCGCGATACACAGACGCATCGAAAGACTCTGACTAAACGATGGCCTGGGACCGGCGGCTTGACCGCGGGGCGATGGCAGGGGCAAGCACGTCCGCCCAGCACGTCCGCCCAAAGGGGATGAGTGATTTCCGTTCAAGCGGGCGCCGTCATGGCTTGCGGTGTGCATGGCCCGCGTTGTCCCTTTGCATGGACCCTGTGCCGCGCTGGCGCTGGCTTGTCGTGGCCCAGCGAGCTGGCGGCTGCCAGCGGCCATACTGCCCACCCCGATCCACTGCGCCCCTCACCCAGCCCTTTGAAGCCCCGTCTCGAACCCGCCCACCTGGTCATCCTGGCGGGCATGACTGCTGCCCTGCACGTGGGCAAGCTGCCGCCCGCCATCGCCGCGCTGCAGCAGGCACTGGGCCTGGGTTTGCTGCAGGCCGGCTTTTTGCTGTCGTTGGTGCAACTGGCCGGCATGAGCCTGGGCCTGGTGCTGGGCGCCGCGGCCGACGGCATGGGCCCGCGGCGCAGCATCTTGTTGGGTTTGATGACCTTGGGGCTGGCCAGCCTGTGCGGCGCCGCGGCCGACGGCGTGACCAGCCTGCTGGTCTTGCGGGTGGTGGAAGGGTTTGGCTTTTTGTGGGTGGTGCTGCCCGCCCCGGGCCTGATCCGCAGCCTGGTGCCGCTGGACCGGTTGAGTGCAACTCTGGGCTGGTGGGGTGCCTACATGCCCACGGCCATGGCGCTGGCGCTGCTGTGCGGGCCTTTGTGGATACAGGCTTGGGGGTGGCGTGGCTGGTGGCTGCTGCTGGGCCTGGTGTCGCTGCTGATGGCCTGGGCGGTAGCGCGGTGGGTGCCGCTCTCGCCGGCGCAGCCGCGCACGCCGGGCCAGTGGTGGAGCCGCTTGCGACAAACGTTGGGCGCAGCCGGCCCCTGGCTGGTGGCGGCGGTGTTTGCCTGCTATTCAGGCCAATGGCTGGCGGTGGTGGGTTTCTTGCCCACCGTGTACGCGCAGGCGGGTGTTGCCAGTGCCGGGGTGGCGCTGCTCACGGCGGCGGTTGCAGCCGCCAACATCATCGGCAATGTGGCCTCGGGACGCGCGTTGCAGCGTGGCGTGGCGGCCACCCACCTGCTGATGCTGGGGTTTGGCGGCATGGCGGCGGCGGCCGTTGTTGCATTTGCGCCATCGGGGGCGTCGGCTGAGCTGCGTTACCTGGCGGTGCTGATCTTCTCGGGTGTCGGAGGTCTGATCCCCGGCACGCTGTTTTCGCTGGCGCTGCGCGTGGCACCCCATCAGGGCTGCGTGGCCAGCACCGTGGGCTGGATGCAGCAATGGTCCTCGCTCGGTCAGTTTGCTGGCCCGCCTGCGGTGGCCTGGCTGGCCGTGCAGGTGGGCGGTTGGCAGGCGACCTGGTGGTTCACTGCGGCTTGCTGCGCCGTGGGCGTGGGACTCACGGTTGTGCTGGGCGCACTGCTGGCGCGTTTGCAGCCGTCGCCTTCAGGCGGTTGAACTAGGTTGAAGGCGGCGCACCCTGCAGCCAGACCAGCGGCTCGGCCAGCGCGGCTTCAAAGCCCTGCACAAACTGGCCGGCGTGCAAACCGTCCATCAGCGCGTGGTGCACTTCCAGCGACAGCGGCATCCAGCGCTGCGCCTGCGGACCCGTTACTTGGGTGTCGATGCGGCCGAAGGCAATCTTGGGAATGGCGTCTTCAAACGCACCGTCACGGGCGTGCGTGAAGCTGGTGAAGTGCATCCACGGCAAGGTGGTGAAGTGGATCAGGGCGTCGTCGTCCACGCGCGGCGAAAAGTCTTGCTGGCCGTGGCGCGCTGCGTCCAAGGCTGCCGCGCCCTGCACCACAAACGCCGCAAAGTTGGGCGCGTGTTCCAGGTAGGCGAAACCAAAACTCTGGTCGGCGCGCAGCACCGTGGTGCTGCCGTGCACGGTGTCCAGCACCGTCACGCGCTCTTGTCGCATGCGGTAGCGAAAGGGCTCGACCCGGTTGGCCAGCTGCAAGGCGATGAAGTGACAGGCCAAGGTGATGCTGCCCAAGCCCAGCTGGGCCAAGGCCGGCTTGAGCGCGGTGACGTCCACGCGCGTGCAAACGCTGAAGTGCGGTTTGGAAAAGCCGCGAAAAAAGTCGAAGGCGCTGCGGCGGGGCCAGGAAGACAGGTCGAGTTCATGAGCCATGCCGCATTCTTCACCACGGCGGGCTTACAGTGGCGCGGCTCTTTCAAACCCAAGGCGTGCAAATGTTGATCGCGGTTGAAGCCGGCGTGCGGCTGTTTGTGGACATCGAAGGCGCCGGCCTGGTGCCCGACGGCGCCACCCTGCGCAGCAAGCCCACCTTGGTCCTGCTGCACGGTGGGCCAGGCTACGACCATTCCGGCTTCAAGCCCATCTTCAGCCAGTTGAGCGATGTGGCGCAGGTCGTCTATGTCGACCACCGCGGCCACGGCCGCAGCAGCCGCAGACCCGCGGCCGAGTGGACGCTGGACACCTTTGCCGACGACGTGGTGCGTTTGTGCGACGCGCTGGGCATCGTTAAACCCATCGTGCTGGGTCAGAGCTTTGGCGGTTTTGTGGCTCAGCGCTACCTGGCGCGCCACCCGGCGCACCCGGCCAAGGTCATCCTGTCCAGCACCAGCCACCACATGGGCTTGCAGCGCAAGCTCGACATGTTTGAACGCCTGGGCAGTGCAGCGGCACGTGAAGCCGCGCGTGCGTTCTGGACCGAACCTTGCGAAGCCCACTGGGCGCCCTACCAACAGCTGTGCACACCGCTCTACAACACCCAGCCACCGGCCGACCCGCAAGCCCGCGAGCGCACCGTGTTCAACACCGACATCCTGTTTGCGTCGGCCGGTGGCGAGCAGCGCAGCATGCAATTGCTGCCGGGCCTGAGCCGTGTGCAGTGCCCCGTGCTGGTGATGGCCGGCACCGACGACCCGGTGACGCCCTTGGCCGACGCGCAAGAAATTGCGGCGGCGATTGCCCCGCCATGGGGGCGGCTGGTGACTTTTGACAACACCGGCCACGGCGCCTGGCGTGACCAGCCTGAAGCGGCGATGAAGGTGATTCGGGACTTTGTGACGGCCTGAGCCTGGGCGGTATGGCCCATCCGAGCCCAGTCCAGACAGCAGTTAGCAGTCAGCGGTCAGCAGGCAGCAGTCAGCGCGGGCGCCTTCGCGTCAACTCAGCAAGTCAACAAAGGTGAGTGCGAGCGAATCAACTCACGCCCCCGGTTGGTGGCGTAGTGCATGGCCGCATGGGGCGACGGCCAGCGGTAGCCGCAGGCCAGCGTTTCGTCGCGGTAGGCCAGCGGGTTGCTGCCCACACTGCCGCGCACGCGGTTGACGATCAAGGCGGCGGTGTAGCCGTCACCTTGGTGCGCTTCCACCGCGCCGACATAGATGCGGTAGTCGCCTTCGTGGCATTCGTTGAAGTGCATGGTGTGGGCCTTGCTGGGTCTTAAACACGGGTGAGGGTGTTGATCCTGCGCCGCGCCTGGCTGCGTGGCTATCCCCACCAAGGGTGGCCGTCGGGCGCTTGGTACGTCACGCTGAGGCTGCGGACTTTGAAGGACCAGTCGAACTCAGCTTTGTCATCAAGTGGAAGGACAAAACTACCCCTTGCAGGGTCGGCTGCGCGTCGCGCCACCGCCTTTCAAGGTTCCAATCGGTGACGAGGTCCTCTTCGAAAGGAAACCATGAAAATCACTTCACAGAAAGGCCTGGGCTTGGGCTTGGCCGTTTCGGCCATCTTGAGTTTGCAGACACCTGCCGCGACGGCACAGACCGTGAAGAAAGTTCTGGTCGACGTCAAGGCCGAATGCGCCAACAAAGACTACTTCGAGACAACGGCCGATGGCCAGTGCAAACCCAAAGCGGATGCCATCGCCAAACTCGGCAAAGACAAGTGCACCGTGCCGGGCACGGCCTTGGTGGACGACGCGGGCAAGTGCGCGCCCAACCTGAGTCAACTGCCAACGCCCATTTGCCCGACCACCGAACCACCGTCCAAGTTCGACAAGTCGCTCAAACAGTGTGTGGTCTCCGACGATCGGCCACGCAGCGCCTTGGGTGACTATGTTGGTGACTGTTTCCGCATCAGGGCCTTGCCCGACCCGTCGCCGATCAGGGGTGTTCTCACGCAAGGGCATACCTATCTGGTGGTCAGCCAAAAGGCCGAAGGCGAAACTGACAAATTGCTGCGCTTGGCAGAGACGGACACACGCACGGCCCTGAACGCCAACGCCAGCTTCAACTGCCGATCCAAAGTCGATGGCAAGGAGTTTGACCTCAAAGCCAGCGACTTGGTCGCCGTGGGCGCCGACCGATCGGGTTGGACCTATGGCGTTCTGGCCTTGCCTTACAAATTTCATATCGACGACCGCAGCTTTGGCTCGAGCGTGTCGATAGGCCCTTATGTCGGGCGTCGCTGGGGTGTGCCGGGATCGGCCTACACATTTGCCTTGGCGGCCACCATTGGCACGGTCAAGGGTGAGGTCCGTGACGCGCAGGACAAGGTCACCAGCACACCCGATCTGCAGGCGTTTTCGCTGGCGATGGGCTGGATGTGGGACATCGCCAACGGCTCCGCGACGCGACCGTTCAAGTTGGGTGTCTTTGCGGGCGCCGATGTCGTAGGTGCCGACAACGTGGTGAAGTACAAACACAATCGCAAGCCTTGGGTGGCTTTCCAGATTGGCTTTGATTTCACTGGCGATTGAATGGACGCCCATCACGCGCCATGCGCTCGCGCCGTTTCAGCCTGTGCCTGTCTATGGGCTGCGCTGATTGCGCCCGCTGCAGCCAACGACGACATCCAGGGCGTTCAACTGCACTGGGACAACGATGTCTGGGCGTCCGGCGGCGCTGACCGCTGGTACACCAATGGCCTGCGCGTTTCCTGGAGCTGGAACGCGCGAGCCAGCACGGTGCTGGGCCGGGGCCTGGATCTTGCGGCCAAATGGTGGGTGTGGGAAGACTCATCACCGACATTGACCTACGCGTTTGGGCAGAGCATGTACACCCCGGCTGACATCACCCGCGCAGTGCCCCAGCCGTTTGACCGACCATGGGGTGCGTTCTTGTTTGTCAGCGCCACAGCGCACGCCTACCGCGACAAAGAGTTTCGGGCAACTGAGTTGAAGTGGGGCACCACCGGACGCGCAGCTCTGGGTGAGTCGGCCCAGGCGGGGGTGCACAAGCATCTGACAAATTCGGCGCGACCCGCAGGCTGGGACCAGCAGCTCAAGACTCGGGTGGGTTTGCAACTGTCGCATGCACGATTGAAGCGTTGGGGCGACACCAGCACCGGTGACGTGTTCGGCTTCCAGACCAGCTGGGGTGTTGCCGCAGGCACCTTGCGGAACTATGCTCAAGTCGGCGTGGCGATGACGGTGGGCGACTTGGTGGGCAGCAACAGTCCCTTGTCGATGGCCAACGAAGGTGACTTCGTGATCCAGGACTTCGACAACCGGCAGCAGTTTCGCAAACCCTTTGGTTTTGTCGCACTGTCGGCAACTGCCGTGGGCTATAACTACTTTTTGCAGGGCGACACGCCCTATGGACGTCCCTTGCTGGATGTCAAACCTTTGGTCGCATCGGTTCAGGTGGGCGCTTCATTGCCCTTGCATGCCTGGACAAATTGGACCTGGATGCCGCGGCTTGTGTACTCACAGACCATGCGCGGGCCGGAGTTTGTCAGCCACCTGCCCGGTGCCAAGGCTCAGGGCACCCGCTTTGGCACTTTCACGTTTCACTGGGATATGCGGCCCTGAGCCGTTGTGCCAAACCCACCAGTCGCCGGGCAACTGCGCAGACCAATAGCTACAACGCCCGTTCGCTCCGCTGCGCCCGATAAAACCACTCATGTCCCGGCAGCGCTGACACGTCGGGAAAGACGATGTAGCCAGCCTCGGGTGCCCGCACCTCGCTGCCGTCGGCGCGCACGGCGATCAGTTCGTCGGGCGCCAGTGCGTCAAAGCTGCTCCAGCTTTTGACAAAGCGGTCGCCTTCGTGATGGCGGTCGATGACCTCGGCCAGCCGCAGGCATTCAAAGGGGCGTGCGGGCGGCAGCAAGGGGATGTCGGCCAAGCCCAGCAGCGCCAAGGTTTGGCGGATGGCGCGGTAGGCCACCTCGGCGCCTTGCGGGTCGTCGTGCTGGCCGCATTCCAGCGTGATGCCGTAGCCGCCCTGGCTGCGCATGTACTCGGTGGTGCCCACGCCGTAGCTGGGGTCCTCGTGCACGGCGCCCGGTGTCTGGCCGCGGGCCCTGCGCCGGGCCACGCCGTCGGCGTAGCTTTGCATCCAGCCCTCCACCACCCGGCTGGGGCCGACGTGGGCGGCCAGCTGCGCCTCGGCGCCAGCGTGAGCAAAGGGCTCCAGCAGGCCGCGGTTGTCGGCCGGGCCACGCATCACAAAGGGCTGGCCGGGGCTGCGAAAGCTGTGCAGGTCGAGCAGCACGTCGTGCTCGGCCAGCCACTTGCACAGCACGCCGGCAAGGCGGTCTTCAAAGTCCTGCGGCGTGGCGCTGGGCTGCAGGCGGCGGTTGAGGTTGCGGTCGCCCATGCGGCGCATGTGGTTGTAGGCCAGCGGGTTGCACACCGGCACGAGGGTGACGCTGCCGCGGACGATCTCGATGTCGCTGCTGTCAATTTCAGCCAGCGCGCGGCGTATGCCCTGGGTGCCCGCAGTTTCGTTGCCGTGCACCGCGCCCGTGACGATCAACCGCGGGCCGGGTTGCAGACCGGCAATGCGGTGGGCGCGCAGGTTGTGGTTGCTGATCATTCGTCACCCCCACACAGCATGCGGTGGGCGCGGGCATAACGTTCGTGAACGCCGACGATCACCTCGGCCGGCAGGTCCAGCGCGGCTTGCTCGGGCCCGCCGGTCACGCCGGTGGTCGCCAGCCAGTCGCGCAGCGGCTGCTTGTCCAGCGCGGTGATGCGGCCGGCCTTCAGTTCGTCGGCCAGCCAGAAGCGCGACGAGTCGGGCGTCAGGGCCTCGTCCATCAGCGTGAGCACGCCGTTTTCATCCAGGCCAAATTCGAACTTGGTGTCGGCGATGACGATGCCGCGGGTCAGCGCGTAAGCGGCCGCCGCTTTGTACAAACGGATGGCGGTGTCGCGCACTTCGGCGGCGCGTGTGGCACCGATGGTGGTGGCCAGTTGCTCGAAGCTGATGTTCTCGTCGTGGTCGCCCACGGCGGCCTTGGTGGCGGGGGTGAAGATCGGCTCGGCCAGCGGCTGGGTCATGCTCAGGCCAGCGGGCAGCGTGATGCCGCAGACCGTGCCACGCTGGCTGTATTCCTTCCAGCCTGAACCGGCCACATAACCGCGCACCACGGCTTCGCAGGGCACCGGTGTCAGGCGCTTGACCAGCATCGCGCGGCCCTGCACCTGCGGGGCCTCAAGGGCCGTCACCACGCTCTCAGGCGCCTGGCCCGTCAGGTGGTTGGGCACGATGCCCTTCAGGTGTTCAAACCAGAACAGCGCCATCTCTGTCAGCAGCCGGCCCTTGCCTGGCACCGGTGCCTTCATGACCACGTCAAACGCGCTCAGGCGGTCGCTGGCCACCATCAGCAAGCGGTCTTCGCCTACCGCGTAGTTGTCGCGCACCTTGCCTTGGGCCAGCAGCGGCAGCGAATGAATCTGGGTGGTGGCCACGGCAGGGCCCAGAGCGGCCAGGGCAGAAGAGTGGGACGCGGAAGCGGACATGGTGGTTGAAGAGTCAGGGGTGAAGCGGAATGCGGAATGCGCGAGAAGTGGCGAGAAAGCGCGAGACAGGGCGAGAGGCTCAATCGACGACGGCGGAAGTGCGGGCAGACCTGATCGGGCCCCAGCGCTGGGTGAACAGCCCAGGCGATCTATTGTCCCCACTTCGCCACTTCGCCACTTCGCCACTTCCCCACTTCCCCACTTCCCACCCGCCTCGCCCAGCACTTCGCCATCTGCACTTGGCCCTCAGCGCTTCGCCGCTGGCACCTGGCCTCCTGCGCGCCAGGCCTGGACCGCATGGGCTTTACGCCAGGAGTGTTTCCAGCAGGGTCAGTGTGCCGGCGGTTGCGTCCAGCGCGACTCGCGCGCCCATCGGCAATGGCAGATGGGGCGTGCCGTGCCCGGTGGGCCAGCCGCCCAGTACGGGTTTGTTCAGACCACCCAGCATCTGTTGCAGCAGCGCTTGCGGATAGGTGGCCTCGGTGAAGCTGCCCAGCACCACCCCGGCCACGGCGTCCAGCGCGCCGGCCAGGCGCAGTTGCGTCAGCAGGCGGTCAACCCGAAACAGCTCTTCGTTGATGTCTTCCAGAAACAGGATGGCGCCGCGCGGGTCCCAAGCCCAAGGGGTGCCCAGCAGAGCCGCCACCAGGCTGAGGTTGCCGCCGATGAGTCGGCCTTGGGCATGACCTTCAACCCGCAAGGCCCCGGCTTGCAGCTTTGGCGCCAAGACCTGCCCCGCCCGCAAGCCGTAGCGCAGCACCGCCAGCAGCGCGGCTTCGTCGTCTTCGCGCCCTTGCTGGATGAGGTCGGACGCGGGCATGGGCGCGTGCAGGCTGGGCAAGCCGTGCAGCGCCCACAGCGCGTGCAGCGCGGTGATGTCGCTGTAGCCGATCAAGAGCTTGCGGCTGCGGCGCAGCAATTCGGTGTCGACCGCGTCGAGCAGCCGCATCGTGCCGTAGCCGCCCCGCAGGCAGTGGATGGCCACCACATCGGGGTCGGCCAGGGCGGCGTGCAGGTCGGCCAACCGCGAGGCGTCGCTGCCGGCCAGGTAGCCGGTATCGGCATGGCAACTGGGGTACAGCCGCACTGAAAAGCCCCAGCGCGCGTACAGCGCCTGCACGGCTGGCAGCTTGTCCGCGGCTACCGGGCTGGCGGGGGCCAGCACGCCGATCAGGTCGCCACTTTTCAGGGTTTGAAAGCTCATGACAATGATTGCACCAAGCGGTGCACGGCAGCGCCCAGCGCGGGCAGTTTCCAGGTGGTGGCGCAGCGTTCGTCAGGCGCGTAGCGTTGACCCAGGTTGGTGAGCACGGCCACGATGTAGTGGGCGTCGGCGGTCTTCACGATGCCGGCGTCGGAGGCGTAGTTTTCGGTGGTGCCGGTCTTGTGGGCGAAGGCGGGTGCGTCGGGCAGTCCTGGCACCCAGCCGGGCACGCCGCGCAGGTGGCCGGAGGAAAGAATTTCGTCCAGCGTTTGCCGCTTCAGAAGGCCACGCAGGCCGTCGCGTGTGGCTTGTTGCAGCAGTGGCGGTGTGCCCGCGCTCAGCCAGGGCGCTGGCGCTGCGTCGGCGTCCAGCAGCCACAGCAGCCGCACGGTGTCCCAGGCCGTCATGTGGGCGTGGCCCACGCCCGAGCCTTGGCCGTTGCGCCAGCCACCCGCCGCGGTGGTGCGGTTGAGTTGCAGCGTGGGCAGGTCCAGGGCCAACAAGCGTTGGTTCAGGGTGTCGATCAAACCCACGCGGTGCAGCAGCGCCACGCAGGTGTCGGTGGCGTCGTTGTCGCTGACCGTGATCATCGGGTCCAGCGCGGGCAGCACCTGGGCCCAGGTGGTGCGGCCGGCGTCCACGGCCAGGCCCACGCCCACGGCCACCATCAGCTTCAGCAGTGAAGCCGGGTAGGGCGCGACAAAGCGCTGCGCTCCGCTGCCGTACAAAGGCCGCCAAGACAGGCGCGACCAGTCGCTGCCGGGCTGCCATGCGACCGACACGCCCCCGGCGCCTTGCAAGTC
>JAYVSX010000372.1:0-8174 GCA_043774975.1 Rubrivivax sp. | reverse complement strand
GGCCCACATCATCATCTCCATCTTCGACATTGGCATCGTAGGCCTGCTGCTCGAATGGGCGCTGATGGCGGTGGCCAAACGTTTTGACTACAGCTGAAGGACTTGACCATGAAGATCAATGGCAAGCCCATGCTGCAGATCAACGAGGTAGGGATGACATTCCCCACCCCACGCGGGCCCTTCGTGGCCTTGTGCGACATCTCCTTGACGGTGGAACAAGGCGAGTTCGTGACGTTGATCGGCCACTCGGGCTGCGGCAAATCGACCTTGCTCAACCTGGTGTCGGGCCTGACCGTGCCCACTTCCGGCGTGCTGCTGCTGGACGACCGTGAACTCAAGGGGCCGGGTCCCGACCGGGGTGTGGTGTTCCAGAACCACTCGCTGCTGCCCTGGTTGAGTTGCCTGGACAACGTCTACCTGGCCGTGGAACGTGTGTTCGCGGAAAAGGAGTCCAAGCAACAGTTGCGCGAGCGTTCACTGGCCGCCCTGGAACTGGTGGGCATGGGCCACGCCGTGGCCAAGCGCCCGCACGAAATTTCCGGTGGCATGAAGCAGCGTGTCGGCATCGCCCGCGCGCTGGCGATGGAACCCAAGATGCTGCTGATGGACGAGCCCTTCGGCGCGCTGGATGCGCTGACGCGCGCGCGGCTGCAGGACGAACTGATGAAGATCGTGGCCAAGTCCGACACCAACCCGGGTGCCACCGTGATGATGGTGACGCACGACGTAGATGAAGCCGTGCTGCTGAGTGACCGCATCGTGATGATGACCAACGGGCCCTCGGCCACCATCGGAGAAGTGCTGCGCGTGGACCTGAAGCGCCCGCGCAACCGCGTCGAACTGGTGGAAGACCGCGACTACGTGCAGTACCGCAAACAAGTCATCGACTTCCTCTACCGGCGCCACAGCCACGTGGAAAGGACGGCCTGATGGACAGCGCCGCCGCCTTCCAGACCACAGGCCATTCCAGCGCCCGTGCAAACGCCCGTGCAAGCGTCGGCACCGTTGGCTGCATCCGCGCCATCGAAGTCTGAGAGGCTGACACCGAAGGCGCGCCGTTCCTCAGGCCATCAACACCTGCAAACTGTGTTCGCAGCTGTCGGTCAGCAGATCCAGATGTTGCAGCAGGCTCTCGTTGGCCTGCACCAGGGCCAGCGGTTCGCCGGCCCGCGACGCGCGCAGCAGCAACCACCAGCCTTCTTGTGCGGCCGAGAGTGCGGCGCGGATCTCGGGCGACGACAAGGGCGTGTTCTCGATCCGGCGCTGCACGGCCTCGAACTCTGCCACCAGGGCCTGCAGCCGCAGGGCGCGCCCCGCGTCGGGCAGCAGCGTGGCCAGCAAAGCCTCTTTGGCCAGCCGCTGCGCGCGCATGCGCTGGCTGCCGCAGAGGTTGACGACGGCCAGCGCGCGCCGCGCACCGTGCGCCTCCAGCACGTCGGTCAGGTGGTCAGCGGCCTGCAGCAGGGCTTCGGCGCGTTCGTCGCTGTAGGCCAACGCGGCCAGAGCGGCAGGCTCGGCCCGAGTGGCCCGAGTGGCCCGAGCAGCCCGAGTGGCCGGGGGGGCCGATGGGTTGCGCACGGCCAGTGCGGCGTCCAGGGCTTCGCCCTGTGCACGCACGGCGGCAAAGGCCAGTGCCGCTTCACCTTCCAGCCCCAGCGACTCCAGGAACACGATGTTGGCCTGCGCACGTTGCTGGGCCTGCTTGCGCATCTGGCCGGCGCGCGTCGCATCCACCCGCAGCAGGCTCTGCGCCGCCAGCGCCACGACACGCTGCGACAGCATGCGCAACTGGCCGGCCCGGTTCACGGCTTCGGCCCAGCGCGCGGCGTCGATGACTGCACGCGACACCTCGGCCAGTTTCAGGTTGGCATGCATCGCGGCGCCGCGCAGCAGCTTGAAGGCCTCGTCTTCGGCAATGCTGCGGGCCGCCATCAGCAGGCCCTTGGCGCGGTCCACCCACTTGCGTTCGTCGATCTGGATGCGAACGGCCGCCAGTTCTTGCCGCAGAGTCTGTTCACGCGCCTGTTCACGCGAATACCGAGCCCACGCAAAGGCCAGCGTCGCGCGCAGCGCGGCAGGCTCCAGGCTGTCGCACCAGGCCGCCACGCCGCCTGCGGCCAAGGCTTCGGCGTGCGCCGGTTGCAGGCCGGGCAGCACCACGCTCAACGGGCAAGGCGGCTGGCCCTGCCACGCCGCCAGCGCGGGCAGCAGGTCGGCCACGCCCCGTGGCAGGTACGCAATGACCTGTTGCGGTGCAGCATTGGCGACCTGCTGCACCAGCGTGATGCAGTCTGCGGCTTGCACGGTGGCGGAGATGTGCCCGCCAAGGCCTGAAGTCGCGCCCGCTTCGCGCGCCAACTGCAACGCCGCCACCAGGGCCTGTGCGTCCTGCAGCGTGCTGCCGACGGCCAGCAGCGTGGGCATGGGCATGGGCGCAGTTTCGAGTGTGTCAAGCAGCATGGCGCACAGCTTACCTGCTGCCGCGGGACCGCAGCGCAGCCTGGTGCCACAGAACGGGCACGGCGCTTGCTGACATCGGGCTGTGGTGTAACGACGCACCACCGCCGTGAAGCACCAAAGCGGGTGCCTGTCTCACGAAACCCGGGTCAACTCTTGCCCCGGCCGCACTCCACCACTGCCCTGCCCCACACCGCCGTGCGCTACCGGCGGCAACTCCGTTTGCGATGAAAGCACCGATGTCCAGCTTCAAGACCTTCCTGCAATCGGGGCACTGGCCCACGCTGTCGGCTGCGTTCCTGTACTTCGCATTTTCGTGCTGCATCTGGGTGCTCAACGGCGCGATGGCGCCTTTCATCAGCGAGACCTTTCAGCTCAGTGCGGCGGAGAAGGGTTTGATGCTCTCGATCCCGATTTTTGCCGGCGCGCTGATGCGCTTTCCGCTCGGCCTGTTGGCGCAATACATCGGGCGCAAGAACGCCACGCTGGTGGAAATGGGGCTGATCGCGGTGGCCATGCTGTGGGGCTTCTTTTTCGTCCAGACCTTCAATGACCTGCTCGCCATGGGCGTGCTGCTGGGCATTGCCGGCGCCAGCTTTGGCGTCGCGCTGTCGCTGGGCTCGGGCTCGTTCCCGCCGCAGCACAAGGGCCTGGCGATGGGGCTCGTGGGTGCCGGCAACGTGGGCACCGCGGTGTCGGTGCTGGTGGCGCCTCCGCTGGCCCTGTGGCTGGGCTGGCAGGCGGTGTATGCGGTGGCCGCCGCAGCAATCGCCGTGCCGATGGTGGTGATGGTGCTGTTTGCCAAGGAGCCGTCCGATGTCGATTCGGGCGCCAGTCTGCGCGAGCATGTGGCCTGCCTGTTCGAGAAAGACGGCTGGGCCTTCAGCCTGATCTACGCCGTGACCTTCGGCGGCTTCATCGGCCTCATAACCTTTCTGCCCACCTACTACCACGACCAGTTCGGCGTCACCAAGGTGCAGGCCGGCCAGTTGACGATGCTGGCCGCCTTCATGGGTGCGGCCGTGCGCGTCGCCGGCGGCTGGGTGTCGGACCGCTGGGGCGGCGTCAACACGCTGACGGTGGTGCTGTGCATGGTGTCGGTCAGCCTGGTGGCCGTCGGGCTGGCGTCGGCGTCGCTGGTGCTCACGACGCTGCTCTTGATCGTGTGTTTTGCCGCCCTCGGCGCCGGCAACGGTGCGCTCTTTCAACTGGTGCCGCTGCGCTGGCCCACCACCACGGCGGTGGCGGGCTCAATGATCGGCGAGATCGGCGCCCTGGGCGGCGGCCTGGTGCCGAACGCGATGGGGCTGTCCAAGCAGTATCTGGGCACCTACCTGTGGGGATTTGTGCTGTTTGCGCTGCTGTCGGTGCTGATGCTCTTCGTGATGCGCGTGATGCAGTTGCGCTGGACGCGGACGTGGGCTGAAAAGGGCGGCCGCGCGCGCATCAGTGGCGCCACGCTGCACCCGAACACTCCAAGCTCAAGCGCCCGCGCGGGCACAGCAGGGCGCCGGTCTTGAAGCACCCTGCTTCAGCGCGGCAGGAACAGCAGCCAGCCCACCAGCAGCGCATTGAAGAGGGCCGACAGGGCAAAGGCCACGCGCCAGATCGTGGCCGGGTCACGCTGCAGGAGCGGTGTCGCCAGCGCTGCATTCAAGGGCCGCGAAGCCCCGCGCTCAAGCGCCAGCACCCACTCTTCGGCGGTCTCGAAACGCTGCGTCGGGTCGCGTGCGACGGCCTTGGCCAGCACGTGGTCGAGCCAGATCGGCACCTCGGGCCGGTGGCGCGACGGCGGCACCGGGTCGCGTCGGTAGCGGGCGCGCTGGTAGGGTTCGATCTCGCCATAGGGCAGCTTGCCGCACAGCCACTGGTAGAGCGTGACGCCGAGGGCAAAGAGGTCGCTGCCGGCATCGGCCGGCGCCGGCTCGGGGTCCCACTGCTCGGGGTTCATGTAGCTCGGCGTGCCCGCCAGCAAGGTGCGCTGCACACGTGGCTCGCGGCCCGACACCGCCACGCCCAGGTCAAGGATGCGCCAGACGCCGTCGTCACCCTGGTGCAGGTTGGCCGGCTTGATGTCGCGGTGCACGACGCCGGCCCGGTGCAGCCGGCCCAGCGCACGGCCAATGGCTATTGCCCCGGCCACCACCTCGGCCACGCTGGGCCGCACGGCGTCGGCCAGGCGCTGCTCCAGCGTGCGCCCGCTGTGCCAGTCGAAGACGACGTAGAAAGCACTCGCCTGCGGCACATCACGCACGCGCACAAAACCGCAAATCTCGGTCGGCGACAGGCGTTCGCTCAGGCGCGTGCCGAGCCAGGCTTCGTGCGCCAGCATGGCCTGCTCTTCGGCGTCGCTGGCGCGGCTTTCGTGCAGGGTCTTGATGGCCACCAGCTCACGCGTGGTGTTGTCGCGCGCCTGCACGAGCCGGTGCACGCCGGTGTCGGCCACCAAGGCCGTCACGGTGTAGCCATCCAGCACCTTGCCCACCTGCAAACGCGGTGCGGCGGGCAGCACGCGCGAGGCCAGCAGCACGTCGTCGAAGCGCCCTGCATCCAGGCCGCGCACGCGCAGCACCAGCGCGGTGGCGTTGTCAATGCCGCCAGCAGCCAACGCTTCGCGCACCAGAGCCTCGGCCGCTGCCTGCGCACTGTCGGCGGCGCGGCACAGTGCGCCGATGCGCCGCCGCGCCAGCGGGCCGTGCACGCCGTCGCTGGTGAGCAGCAGCGTGTCGCCCACCTGCAAGTTGCCCTGCAAGTAGTCGACCTGCACGTGTTCATCCAGCCCGACGGCGCGCGACAGCATGTTGGCCTGGGTTTCGCCGGCAAAGGCGTGGTCCTGCGTCAACTGCTGGCAGTCACTGCCGCGCGCGTCGTCGCGAATGAGCCAGGCGCGCGAATCGCCCACATGCGCCAGCGTCCAACTGTGCCCGCGCAGGGCCAGCGCGGTCAGCGTGGTCAGCGCCGTGCCGGCGTCGCGTGCCCACGCGCGGCGGCGGTTGTGTTCGGCCAGCCAGGTGTTCTGGGCCCGGATCAGACGGTCGAGCGTGACCGTGGTGTCCCAGGTGGCTGGTGCACCGAAGTAGTCCTGCAGCAGCGACTGCACCGTCGTCTGCGCCGCCATGCGGCCGCCACCGCCGCTCGACACACCGTCGGCGAGCGCCGCGATCCAGCCCAACGGCTGGTCGCCTGCGCCCGGGCGCTGCACGGCGGCGAAGTCTTCATTGCCTTCGCGCTTGCCGCGGTCGCTGGCGTGGCCGATGTCGATGTCGAAGCTCATGGTGCCCATTGTCGCCATGGCACCGGACTTGCTAACTGCTTGCTTATTACTTGCTCACTGTGTCTTAAGGAATGCGCGTGAAAAAAACCAAACTGGTGATGGTGGGCAACGGCATGGCCGGTGTGCGCACGCTCGAAGAGCTGCTCAAGATCGCTCCCGATCTGTACGACATCACCGTCTTCGGCGCCGAGCCGCACCCCAACTACAACCGCATCCTGCTCAGCCCCGTGCTCGCTGGCGAGCAGACGCTGGACGAAATCGTGCTCAACCCGCTGGCCTGGTACGCCGAGCACGGCATCACGCTGCGCACGGGCACCAAAGTGACGCAGATCGACCGCATCAAGCGCGTGGTGCGCGCCGACGACGGCAGCGAAACGCCGTATGACCGCCTTCTGCTGGCCACCGGCTCGCACCCTTTCATCCTGCCGGTGCCGGGCAAGGACCTGCCCGGTGTCATCGCCTACCGCGACATCGCCGACACGCAGGCCATGATCGACGCCGCCACGCAGTACAAGCACGCCGTCGTCATCGGCGGTGGCCTGCTGGGCCTGGAAGCGGCGAATGGGCTGATGTTGCGTGGCATGAAAGTCACCGTCGTGCACATCATGCCGTGGCTGATGGAGCGCCAACTGGATGACGTGGCCGCGCGCCTGTTGCAGAAGTCGCTGGAAGACCGCGGGCTAACGTTCATGATGGGCGCGCAGACGCAGGCCCTCATCGCAGGTGAGAGTGGCCGCGTCGCTGCGGTGCAATTCAAGGACGGCACCCAGGTGCCGGCCGACCTGGTGGTGATGGCCGCCGGCATCCGCCCCAACACCGACCTGGCCGAAGCCTGCGGCCTGCACTGCGCACGCGGCCTGGTCGTCAACGACACGATGCAGACCATCACCGACCCGCGCATCTATTCGGTCGGTGAATGTGCAGCGCACCGCGGCATCGCCTACGGCCTGGTGGCGCCGCTGTTCGAACAGGGCAAGGTCTGCGCCACGCACCTGGGGCAGTTCGGCATCGGCCGCTACACCGGCAGCCAGACCAGCACCAAACTGAAGGTGACCGGCATCGACCTCTTTAGCGCCGGCAACTTCATGGGTGCCAGGACCGGCAAGGCGGAAGACGCCGACTGCGAAGAGATCGTCATGAGCGACCCCTTTGGCGGTGTCTACAAGAAGCTGGTCATCAAGAATGACAAGCTCATCGGCGCGGTGATGTACGGCGACACGGTGGACGGCAGTTGGTACTTCAAACTGCTGCGCGAAGGCCGCACCGTCACGGACATCCGCGACAAGCTGATGTTCGGCGAAAGCAACATTGGTGACGTCGGGCACCAAGGGCACAGCAAGGCCGCCGCGATGGCCGACAGCGACGAGGTCTGCGGCTGCAACGGCGTCACCAAGGGCCGCATCTGCAAGGCCATCAAGGAAAAGGGCCTGTTCACGCTGGAAGAGGTGCGCAAGCAAACCAAGGCCAGCGCGTCCTGCGGCTCTTGCACCGGCCTGGTGGAACAGCTGTTGATGTTTACCGCCGGGGGTGACTACAGCGCAGCGCCCAAGCTCAAGGCCATGTGCGGCTGCACCGAGCATGGCCACCAGGCCGTGCGCGACGGCATTCGCGAGCACCACCTGCTGACCATCGCCGATGTCTACGCCACCATGAACTGGCGCACACCCAACGGCTGCAGCAGCTGCCGCCCGGCAATCAACTATTACCTGCTCAGCAGCTGGCCCAAGGAAGCGGTGGACGACCCGCAAAGCCGCTACATCAACGAGCGCAGCCACGCCAACATCCAGAAAGACGGCAGCTACAGCGTCATCCCGCGCATGTGGGGCGGCGAGACCAACTCCAGCGAGCTGCGCCGCATTGCCGACGCGGTGGACAAGTTCAAGATCCGCACCGTCAAGGTCACCGGCGGCCAGCGCATCGACCTGCTGGGCGTGAAGAAGGAAGACCTGCCGGCGGTGTGGAAAGACATCGGCATGCCCAGCGGCCACGCCTACGCCAAGGCGCTGCGTACCGTGAAAACCTGTGTTGGCAGCGAGTGGTGCCGCTTTGGCACACAAGACAGCACGCAGATGGGCAAGGACCTCGAGCGCGCCATGTGGCGCATGTACGCGCCGCACAAGGTGAAGTTTGCCGTCAGCGGTTGCCCGCGCAACTGCGCCGAGGCCGGCATCAAGGACGTGGGCGTCATCGGCGTTGACAGCGGCTGGGAAATCTACGTCGCCGGCAACGGCGGCATCAAGACCGAGGTGGCGCACTTCTTCTGCAAGCTCAAGACCGCCGACGAGGTGCTGGAATACAGCGGCGCCTTCCTGCAGCTCTACCGAGAAGAAGGCTGGTACCTGGAGCGCACGGTGCACTACGTCGGCCGCGTCGGGCTGGACTACGTGAAGAAGAAGATCCTGGAGGATCACGACGGCCGCAAGGCGTTGTGGGCCAAGCTGCA
>JAYVSX010000371.1:0-7061 GCA_043774975.1 Rubrivivax sp. | reverse complement strand
TTCAATCAGCAGCAGCATGCTGCCGTTGTAGTTCTCGACCACCGGGTCGACAAAGTTGAAGGCCTCGGTCACCGTCACGTCAGGGTGCTCGCTGCGCAGCTTTTCCAGCGCGGCCCGCACCCCGTCGGCGACATCGGTTTCGCCGGCACCGCGGCTGCGCACGATCTCGAACCCGACCACCGGCTTGCCGTTGAGCAGCGCGGCGCTGCGCCGTTCGGACACCGTGTCGGACACCGTAGCCACTTGATCCAGGCGCAGGCGGCGGCCATCGGCCAAGGGCACTTCCAGGCGCGCCAGTTCGGCCGCGCTCTGCACGGTGGCGATGGTGCGCACACTTTGTTCGATGCCACCCACGTCGGTGCGGCCGCCCGCCGCGTCTTGCTGCACCGCGCGCAGCTGGCGCGAGATGTCGGCGGCGGTTGCGTTCAGCGCCAGCAGCCGCGCCGGGTCAAGCTCGACGCGCACTTCACGCGTCACGCCGCCCACCCGCGCCACCGAACCCACACCGCGCACGGCGAGCATGGCTTTGGTGACGTTGTTGTCGACAAACCAGCTC
This sequence comes from Rubrivivax sp., assembly GCA_043774975.1. Classification (GTDB taxonomy): domain Bacteria; phylum Pseudomonadota; class Gammaproteobacteria; order Burkholderiales; family Burkholderiaceae_C; genus Rubrivivax. The sequence continues at coordinate 6,505 of JAYVSX010000371.1, read as the reverse complement.
AGGGCCTCGTCGTCCATGCGGCTGGACGCCACGGTGTAGGTCAGGATCGGCGCTCCAGCCAGGTCCAGCTTGCTGATCACGGGGTCACGCAATTCAGCCGGCAGGTCGGAGCGCACGCGTGACACGGCCGAGCGCACGTCGTCCAGCGCTTCCTGGGTGGCCTTTTCCAGCCGGAACTCCACCGTCACGATGGCCACCCCGTCTTGCACCTTGGTGTAGATGTTCTTCACGCCTTGCAGCGAAGCCACGGCGTTTTCCAACTTGCGTGCAACTTCGGTTTCCATCTGCGCCGGCGCGGTGCCGGGCAGGCTGGCGGTGACGTTGATGGTGGGCAGGTCGATGTCGGGGAACTGCTGGATCTTCATCGACTTGAAACCCAACCCACCGGCCAGGGTGAGCATGACAAACAGCATCACGGCCGGAATCGGGTTGCGGATGCACCAGGCTGAAACGTTCATGGCTGCAGTTCCTGCTTAACGGCTGGCCACCGGCTTGGGCAGGCTGTCGACCACCTTGACGGTGTCGCCGTCGGCCAGGAAACCTGCGCCGCTGGCGACGACCCGGCTGCTGGCATCCAAACCAGCGGTGACCTCGATGCGGTCGCCCACGCGGCGGCCGACACTGACCTTGGCCTTGACCACCTTGTTGTCGGCGCCCAATTTGAAGACATAGCTGAAGCCGTCGCGCAGTAAAACGGCGCTCTGCGGCAGCGTCAGCCCAGTGGAACTGCCGGTTTCAAACTCACCCCGGGCAAACATGCCGGCCTTGGCCGCACCGGGCTGGGGCAGGTCGACATAAACGATGCCGTTGCGGGTGGTGGGGTCGACCGTGGGCGCCACCATGCGCACCTTGCCCGCCACAGGGGCGCCGCCAGCGGCGGTGACACGAACCGCTTGTCCAGGCCGGATCAACGCCAACTCGGCGGCCGCCACTTCGGCCCGCCACTCCAAGCGGCCTTGGCGAATCAAGCGAAAGAGCTCCATGCCGGCCGGCACCACCGCGCCCACCGTGGCACTGCGTGCGCTGATGACGCCGCTGTCAGGCGCCAACACCTGGGCTTGGGCCAAGCGCAGCTGCTGCACTTGCGCGGCGGCGCGCAGGGCGTCCAGGCGGGCCTGGGCGGTGCGCTCGGCGGTCAAGAGCTGGTTGATCTGCTGCGCGCTGAGCGCGCCGCTGGCCTGCAGGTCACGCGCGCGCTGCGCGTTGGCCACCGCATCGGCCAAGTGGGCCTCGGCTTCAGCCACCGAGGCCTTGCTCTGGGCCAGGTCGGCTTGCACCATGTCGGGCGCAAAGGTGGCCAGCACCTGGCCACGTTTGACCACGTCGCCGACGTTGACGCGCACGTCGGCCAGGCGCATGCCGTTGCTTTCCGCCCCGACGATGGCTTCCTGCCAGGGTGCGATGTTGCCGTTGGCCGACAAGGCCGTGCTCAGGCTGCTGCTCTGCGCGACGGTGGCTGTCACGGTCAGCGCCGCCTTGGTGACGGTGGCAGCAGCGCTTGGCGACTTGGCGGTTTTGTCGCCCGCGGCGTGGGCCACCAGGACCCAGGCTGCACCGGCGGCCAACAGGGCCACGGCAGCCGTCCAGGCGGCGGTAGGAGGTGTGAACCAGTGCTTCATGTCAATGCATCACTTCAGGGTTGTTTGGCCGCGGTGAAGACCCACTCGGCGGCCGTCCAGCCGCCACCAAGGGCGCGGTACAGCGTGATCCAGGCGCTGGCCCGTTCACGCTGCAGTTCGATCAAGGCACTCTGGGCCTGCAGCGCGTTGCGGCGCGCGACTTCCAGGTCGAGCACGCTGGCCAGACCACCTTGCTGGCGGGCTTGGGTGGCCACCAGCGCCGCTTCAAAGTCGAGCGCTGCGGCCCGCGCGTCCACGTCCCTCAGCGCGGTGGACTCCAGCGCCACCAACGCCGACTCAACCTCACGCACCGCACGCCGCAGTTGGGCCGCGTACAGCGCCACCGCCTCGTCGTAGGCGGACTTGGCGGCCGCTGTGTTGGCGGCCCGCGCGCCGGCGTCAAACAGCGGCAGGCTCACAGACAACGGCCCGATCGACCACGTCGTGCCGTGGGTCTGAAAGCCGTTGCTGCGCAAGCTCACCCCCGCCAGGGACCCCGACAGCATGACCCGCGGTCGCTGCTGGGCTTGGCTGCGTGTCTGGTCCGCCGCGGCCGCCGCCACGTTGCGGGCCGACTGCGCCAGGTCCGGGCGCTGGCCCAGCAACTGCGCGGGCAAGGCTGCGGGTGTCAAGGGCTTGGGCTGCGGCAACTGCGCCCGACCCGGCGCCAGCCAGCGGCGCAGCTCGGCTTCCGCCAGATCGGTGGTCTCGACCAGGCCCTTGACCAGCGTGTTGCACTGCGCCTGCTGGCTGATGGCCTGGCTGCGTGATTGCGCCGCGCCGCCGCGCACCAAGGCGGCGTCGGCGGGCGCTGTCAGTCCGGCTTTGGCGCTGAGCTCGGTCAGGCGGGTGGTTTGGGCCCTGGAGTCGGCGTCCAGGCGAGCGGTGGTCAGCTGCGCCTCACAGGCGCGCAGCTGGACGTAGCTGGTGGCCACTTCAGCCGCCAGTGAGACTCGGGCGTCATGCCAAGATGCCTGTGCGCCTTCCAGCCGAGCCTGCTCGGCCTGGCGAGCGGCGGCCACCCCACCAAAAAGGTCCACTTCCCAGCCGGCTTGCAGCCCCAGGCTGGCTTGCTGGCTTGATGCTTGACCGGGTGCTGAGCGGCCCGTGCTGGCGCTGCCCAGCGCGTCCAGGCTGGGCCAGGCGGCGGCGTCTGCACCCGCCCGCGAGGCGCGCGCACGCTCGATGCGGGCCAGCGCCGATGCCAGCTGCGGGCTGGCTTGTTGAGCCGCTGCCTGCAGTTGCACCAACACCGGGTCGTTGAACTGGGTCCACCACTGGGAAAGTTCGCTGGTCTGGCCGTGGTGCGGCAGTGCGCCTTGCCACTGGCTGGGCGCTGCCGGCTGGGGCACCACCGCAGGGAGTGGTGGGGTCGCGCATCCGGCCAGGAAGGCGGCGGCCAGGGCCACGCCAAAAAGCTGCTTCATGGTCTGTTCCAACAAATCCTAGCTGGCGCGGCGAGCGGCTTCCGCTTGCACCATGGCCGTGGCAAATAGGGTCAGGCGATCGACCCAGCGGTCCACCGCCTGTTCATCGGCGTTGAGGGTCGGCGCCAGTTCGTCGGTGATGTCCCTGCCCACATGCATGTGCACACCCAGCCCTGCCAGGCAAACGGCCAGCCGTTGCACGTCATCGTCAACCTGGGCCAGACCGAGGTGGCGGCACAGCACCGTCAACAAGGCCTCGTGCAACGGTTTGATGCCCAGGGCTTCCTGGTTCGCCCACAGGCCGGTGGGTTCGAGCATTTCGCGAAAGTGCAGCTTCATGCACAGGCGCGAAGCGTCGCCGGCTTTCAAGGGCTGCAGGAAGCCGTCGTAAAAGCCGCGCAGCGCCTGCTCCAGGCTCAGTTGCTCGCCGTTGAAGCGCGCCACGTCTGCTTCGGGCGAACCCATCGGCCCGTAAAACGCCGCGCGGTACAGGCCCGCCTTGTCGCCAAAGTAGTAGCTGATGGACGCCACGTTGACCTTGGCGGCCTCGGCCAGTTCCCGCGTGCTGGTCTTGCTATAGCCCTGCTGGGCAAAGAGGCGAAGACCTGCTTCCAAAAGGCGACTGCGAGCATCTTCCACAGTCGAGACGACGGCGGGAACAGCGTTGGACGTTTCGGCTTGATGCTTCACCCGCCGAAGTTTAGGGCAACAATCAAACGTTTGTTTAAACCCGGCGCTTGGCAGGGTTTACACGGGCACGAGCAGTCAAGCCGGTGTCAGAACAACTCGACGTCGCTGTTTACCCTGAACTCGTCGGCCAGTTTTCCGGCAGCCACCAATTCGGCGTGGTGACAGACCTGGTTGCGCCCGTTTTGCTTGGCGTAGTAGACCGCCTTGTCGGCCCGCTCGAAAGCGGTGGTGGGTGAGTCGCCCGCCCGCAGTTCGGTGAAGCCAACGCTGACTGTGATGCGCCCGACCTGCGGGAAGGCATAACGCTGCACGTTGTCCCGCAGACGCTCCAATGCCCTGGACGCATCGCCTTGATCGCTGCAGCGCATCAACACCACAAACTCCTCGCCGCCAAAGCGGTAGAGGTGGTCCTGGAAACGGAAGGTCGAACGCATCAACCGCGACAAGAGCAACAGCACTTCATCACCGATCAGGTGTCCGAAGTTGTCATTGACGCGCTTGAAGTGGTCGATGTCCAGCACGCCCATCCAGGAACTGCCACTGGGTCCGTTGCGGCGAGTCCCGCCGTGGCCCATCTGGTGCGCGGCAGGCGCGGGTGGCTGAATGGCCACCCTCAGAAAGCTCTCATCAAAGGTTTTGCGATTGAGTAATCCAGTGAGCGTGTCGCGCTCGCTGTAGTCCAGCAGGCCCTGGTAGTTTCGGTAGAGCCGCAAAATGCTGCACACCAAACGCGCTTCTTCGCCCGTCAAGACTTGCTGGGTGTGGATCTCGACCACCCCCACAGGCACACGGTCGGTGGCCAAGGGAAAGTAAGACATCGCCGGGGAGCCTTCCACCGTGAAGGCCTCTTGGCGCAACAGGCAACTGTGGCGGTCAGGGTGGTCGGCCAGCAGTGGCAGTGTGTTGGGTTCGGCCCACAAAGGGTCAGCCGTGGCTGCGCTGTCGCCTGCGGACAGGTGAGCACGGGTCAGCCAACGCTGCGCGCCTTCTTCTCCCACGCAGCGATAGATCGCCACGGTCAGCGGACGCAAGACGTCCTGGAGCGCACCCACCAGGGTCACGTCCAGGACATCACGGTCGCGAAAGCCGGTCAAATCGGCCAAATGCTCTACGACTCGGGACATATCCCTCTACCCAAACAACGCTTCTTTTTCTTCCCTGATCCAGGCGCCTGTGCGCCAACGCACGGCTGATTGGCCTTAGTGAGCCAGATGGGCGCGCACATAACCGGCCACCAAGCCAAGCAATTCTTCTTCGGAGAAAGGCTTGCCCAGGTAATGGTCTACACCCAGCTCCGAGGCGTAGTCGCGGTGTTTTTGCGCGATACGCGACGAAATCATCACCACCGGCAAGCCAGCCAAGCGTGCGTCGGAGCGCACATTGCGTAAAAGATCAAAGCCGTCCATGCGCGGCATTTCAATGTCCGACAGCATCACCGCGGGTCGTTCTTCTGCCAAACGCTCCAAGGCGTCCAGCCCGTCTTTGGCGGTCACGACGCGATAGCCTTCTCGCGTCAGCAGGCGTTGGGTGACGCGGCGCACGGTCAGTGAATCATCAACCACCAAGACCATGGGCGTGCTGTGGGAGGGCGCCTTGGGTTCTGCAGAGTCACCGGCCGATGAAAGCGCCGCCACGGGGGCCAGCGCCACGGCACGAGCGGACTGTGCGTAGACCGCTGCCAGCGCGACCGGGTTGTAGATCAGCGCCACGGCACCTGTCGGCAGCAGAGTCACCCCTGCCAGACCCGGCAGCTTGGACAACTGCGGCCCCACGTTCTTGACCACCACTTCCTGGTTGCCAATGACCTCATCCACGTGCACCACCACACGCTGCGCAGCGCTGCGAATGACCACCACACTCTGGGTCCGGCCCTTTGCCGACCCGCGGCCACCCAGCTGCAGCAGCGATGCCAACCAGAAGAACGGCAGCGCTTCACCGTTGTAGGCCAGCGAACCGCTCACATAGGCCGCCTCGACCTCTGCGGTGGGCACCCGGCGCACCACCTCGATCAGCGGCGAAGGCACGGCCACCTGCAATTCGCCGCAGCGCAGCATCACCACCTGGGTGACTGCAGTGGTCAAGGGGAACAGCAGTCGAAAGCGCGCGCCCTTGCCGAGCACACTGCTGGTTTCGATGCGGCCGCCCATGGCGTTGACTTCCGCGCGCACCACGTCCAGACCCACGCCACGCCCGGCCAGTTCAGTAACCGCGTCAGCGGTGCTGAAACCCGGCGCAAAGATCAGCTGCAGAAGCTCTTCGTCGGTGGGCATGGCCTGGGCCGTGACCAGGCCGCGCTCAATGCCGCGCTGACGGATGCGCCCCAGGTCCAGCCCTGCACCGTCGTCGGCCACTTCAACCGCCACTTCGTTGCCTGCCTGCGCCACGGTGATGGTGATCAGGCCGCTGGCCGCTTTGCCAGCCGTTTCGCGCGCTGCTGGCGATTCAACGCCGTGGGCCACGCTGTTGCGAATCAGGTGCTCGAAGGAGCCCACCATGCGTTCGAGCACGCCACGGTCGATCTCGATGCCACCGCCCACGATGTCCAAGCGCACCTGCTTGGCGGTGTCTCGCGCCGCCTGGCGGACGGTGCGGTACAGGCGATCGGCCATGCTCTCAAACTCGACCATGCGGGTTCGCAACAGGTCATCTTGCAACTCTCGGGTCAGGCGGGCCTGGGCAGCCAACTCATCTTCAGCCGACTGCAAGGACCGCTGCAGACTGCGCTGCAAGGTGGCCACGTCGTTGACCGATTCGGCCATGAAGCGCGTC
>JAYVSX010000370.1:0-37043 GCA_043774975.1 Rubrivivax sp. | reverse complement strand
ACCGCTCATCCCCCAGGCTTGGCCACAGGCTTGATCAGCAACACCTGCGCTGCCGGCGATTTCGGCCACAGCGGCACATAGGCCACCTGGCGCCAAGGCTCCACAAAGTCCCGGTAATGCGGCGAGAAGAACAGGCCACTTTGTCCCGTGGAGTGCATCACCCGCGACTGTGACGGGTCGGCCACGTCGTAAAGCGCACGCAGACTGGCCGCATGCTCGTTCAGGTACAGCTCGCCGGTGCTGGCATCGGGTTTGAGCCCCACCCGCGAGACGTTCACGGTGTGCGTGTCGCCGCCCACTGGCGTGCGCAACTCGAAGTAGCGGGCCAGGGCCTTGACGCGGCTAAACGGGCGGTGCTCTGAGCGGGCCTGGTGGGCCTGGCCCCATTGCCATGCCGCCACGTTGGCCCCAAAACGAGCCTGCAATTCGTCCAGGGCCAGCTTCAAGGCGGTGGCGCTTTGTTGGGCGCAGTTCTCCACCGCCAGCGTGCGGCGGTCATCACACCAGGACGCGTCGTCGCGTTGCAAAACCGCCTCCAGGGCGTCCTGAAAGCTGCGCGTGGCCAGGCCGCGCGACCAGATGGCGTCGCCAGCGTCGTCAAGAAACACCGCCTGGGCCATCTGGCGCTGCCAGGCCCAATAGATCAATGGCGCAGCTTTGTCAGCCGACATCAAGCCATCAAATGTCGTCATCTGCGCTTTGGCTGCAGCCGCCAGCGGGTGATCGGTCTGGGCCTTCATCAGCCAGGGCAGGAGCTTGGGCACCGCCAAAGATCGCACGTCGGCGTGCATCGCGGCCAGGTCGCTCAGGCTGTGCTTGTTCTTGGCTTGCAGCATCTGCTCAATGCGCAACTGCCGGTACGGCAAGGCCCATTCGCTGGTGATGAAGTGCGGATAACCGGGGGCTGTGACACGCTGGTTGGCGGTGGCGATGAAGCCGCGCTCGGGGTTGATCTCACGCGGTGTCTGGTCGGCGCCCACCCAGCCGTCCCAGTCGTAGCGCAAGTCCCAACCGGGCGCGGGCACCAGGCCCTTAAGGTCGTTGTCAGGCCTGCGCACCGGTACCCGACCCGGGCTGATCAGGCCTATCTGCCCAGCCTTGTCGGCAACCACCATGTTTTGCATCGGCGCCACAAAGCTGCTTGCCGCTTGCATGAAGTTGGCCACGCTGGTGGCTTGCTGCATGGCCAAGGACGTGCCCACCGGGTCGTTGTCAGCATCCAGCGCGGTCCAGCGCATGGCCAAGGCGTAACTCGGGCTGTCGCGTGGGCCCAGCACGTCGGGCACCGTCCCAGCATCCGAGATCACCGGACCATGCCGGGTTCGCCGGTGGACAAAGGGCACGTCGGGCTTGCCTTTGACCTTGATGACCTCGGCCCAGGTCTCGAATTTGGCCCAGCCCTGCGGCGTGCGGTACTGGTCGGGCTGGCCCGGGTCGACCTGCTCGATGTACAGGTCTTGCACATCGGGCCCGGTGTTGGTGAAACCCCAAGCCAGGTGCTCGTTCTGGCCCAGCACCACCAACGGCAAGCCTGGCATCGTGGCCCCCGCCACGTTGATGCCCGGGGCCTGCAGACGGGCAAAATACCAAAGAGCCGGCGTGCTCAGTTTCAAGTGGGGGTCGTTGGCCAACAGGGGCTTGCCGGTGCTGCTGCGGCTGCCGGCCAGCACCCAGTTGTTGGAGCCCACGCCTTCCACACCCGCTGGCGGCGCGATGTCGGGCAGGGCTTGCCAGGCGGTGGCGCGGTCACCCGCATCGAGCTTCAAGCCACGGAACAGGGTGGCGTAGTCGGCGCTGACCAAGGGCGCTTCGCCCGGGTAGGGCGGAAGCAGCGTGTTGATGCGTTCGACCGGCATCTTCAGAGCCAAGCGCAGGCGCAGCAGCTCGGTGGTCCAGTTGCCGCCCAGATCCCACGCCATCATGATGGCCCAGGCCAGTGTGTCCACCGGCTCCCACGCTTCGGGTTGAATGCCCAGGATCACAAACTCGGGCGGCCGGGCCTGCCGGGCCTGCGCCACCACCGCATTGATGCCGTCCGTGTAGGCCAGCACCACGTCCTTGGAGGCCTGCGGCATGCGCTGCCACTGTTCGGCCGCTGCCCGGCGCACGCCCAGCGCGCGCAAGAACCGATCGGCGTCCAATGCCGGTTCTCCAAACACCTCGGCCATGCGCCCAGCGCTGATGCGACGGTGGGTCTCCAACTGCCACAGCCGGTCCTGGGCATGCACCACCCCCAGCCCAAAGTAGGCGTCGTGGGCTGACTGCGCCACCACCGTAGGAATGCCGTGCTCATCACGGTCGATGCGAATGGGGCCATGGGCTGCACTCAACACCAGTTCACCGCTGGTGCTGGGTAGAGCCATGCGGGCGTAAAACGCCAGCGCCAACGCCCCCAGCGCAACCACCAAGGCCGTGACGGCCGCTGCTTTTTTGATCCAGTTCATGGCCGCAGGTTAGCGCGGCACGACTGGGCTGCCATCGGGGCAAGCGCTGGGGCCGTGGCATGGGTGCGAGCGGCACTGCAAGGCGCATTGGTGGGTGAGTTGATAGGTGAACTGCCGGTGGAAGGCGCCGCTTCTTCGCCCTTTGTGCAGCGCCACAGGCTCCACGATGAAGCCTCAGGTTCAGCCGCCCCTTGACCGATAACCCCAGCATGACCAGAACGCTGCCAACTTTGTCCCGCTGGAGCCGGCGATCCACGCTGCTGGCCCCGGTCAGCGGTTTGCGCATCGAATGCAGCCCCCCCTCTCTGCGCCATGCGCCAGACGGCACGGCCTGGCAGCGCTTCATGTTCTGGCTGATGGCACCGTCGCCCGGCGACGCAGCGCCGCCCCTGAACCGTCTTCCAGGGGTGAGAACCGAATTTTTGGCTGCCCTGACCGACATTGGCGGTGAAGAAGCCGATAGGGTGCGCTGGCGCATTCAGGATGCCCGTTCACTGCGCGAGCTGTGGCATGTGCGGGCCGACGTCTACAGCTTGGTGGCGCTTAACCACAGCCAGGGGCAAGCCGAGCAGCGCTTGCTGATGTTGAGCCACCACTTTCCGGCCCGGGCGCCTCGCTCGCAGTTTGGCTCGCTTTGAATCAAGACCTGCTGTGACCCCACACCAGATCCATCCACGTCACTTCAGCCCCGGCGCTGGTTTGCCAGGCGCGGGCCTTCCGGGTGACCGCGGCGCGCGCATGGCAGCGCGGCGCGCTTTTGTTGACCTGAAGCTGACTTTTCTAACCGCCTTGGCCGGGGCGCCCGGCGACGGCTGGCTGAACACCCAGGTGCGCGCAGCGGAAGAACCGGTTGACCTGTGGTTGCTGCGCGCTCCGGTGTTTGCTGCGCTGGCGGGGACCGACGCCGAGCATCGCCAGCGTCGCCTGGTGCTGCGCCGGGGCCTGGATTCGATGTTTCCCGACCTCGACCCACCCAGCGGCTTTGCGCCGTTCTGAGCGATCGCCAAGCTCCCTGCCCGGTCAGGCCTTGACGCGCGCTTTGAAGGTTCGCATGAACTTCTCGACCTTGGGCGCCACCACAAACGCGCAGTAGCCTTGCCCCGGGTTGTTGGCGAAATAGTGTTGGTGATAGTCCTCGGCCCTTGAGTAGTTGGTCAGCGGCTGCACCTCGGTGACCACACGGCCCCCGTGAGCCGCCTGGGCCTGCGCAAGAACCTGCCGAGCCACGGCCTCATGCGCGGCCGACTCAAAGTAAATGCCGCTGCGGTACTGGGTGCCCACGTCGTTACCCTGGCGGTTCAGCGTGGTCGGGTCGTGCACATGAAAAAAGATCTCCAGCACCTCTTCAAGACCCATGCGCTGGGCATCAAAACTCACGCGCACCACCTCAGCATGCCCGGTGTCACCGCGGCAGACGGCCTCATAGCTGGGCCGCAGAACGTGGCCATTGCAGTAACCACTTTCAACGGCGCCCACGCCGTCGACCCGCTCGAAAACGGCTTCCACACACCAAAAACACCCGCCACCCAGGGTGATGGTCTGCACACTCATCGTCACGCTCCTTGCAAGCTGCAAAGTCGGGCAGGGCGCCCAAGTCCTTACACTGCCGTCGGATTATCTGGGCGCCCAGCGCCACCAACATGAACGAAATCGTGCTGTCCCTGGGACTGGAGTCCTGGAAACCCTTGCTGGGTGCGCTTTTGATGCCCCCCATCCCGTTGCTGGTGATGATTTTGGTCGGGGCACGGCTGATGTTCAGGCGCAGACTCTTGGCCTGGTTTTTGGTGCTGCTGGGCGTGTTGGGCATCTGGGCGAGCACGACCACCGCCTTGACGATGGGGCTGACACATTGGCTGCTCAAACCGCCACCGGCCCTGTTGGACGTGCAGATTGCCGAGCTCAAACGCGCGCCACGAACCGCCATCGTCGTGCTGGGCGGGGGGCGGCGACTGCTGGCACCCGAGTACGGTGTGTCTTCTCTCAACGAGCGATCCATCGAGCGCCTGCGCTACGGAATGTGGCTTTCACGGGAGGCCGGGCTGCCCTTGGCCTTCAGCGGCGGCGTGGGAAACGCTGCACCGCCCGGCCCCGCAGAGGCCGAAATTGCCGCCCGCATCGCCGACCGCGAGTTTGGCCGCCCCCTGCGCTGGACCGAATCCGAGTCCCGCGACACCCGTGAAAACGCGTTGCGCACGGTGGCCCTGCTCGAGCCCCAGGGCATTGACCGCATCGTGCTGGTCACCCATGCGTACCACATGCCACGCGCCCTGCGCAATTTCCAGCGCGCCGCCGAAGGCCGCAAGCTCACCATCATCGCCGCCCCCATGGGCATGCGCGGCAGCAGCCAGCTCAGCACCAACGACTGGTTGCCCTCGGCCAACGGCTTTGACGGCACGCGGATCATCCTGCACGAATGGTTTGGGCGGCTGTTTGGCGCCTGACCGCGCGGGGATCAAAGCAGCAACGCCGCCACAAAGAGGCCAACCATCACACAGGCGATGGCCAGCTTGGCGGCCAAGCCGACCATGATGCCCAGCCAGGTGGCAAATCCCACCTTTACCGCCTGCTGCCCTGCGGCCAGCTGACCGCGGCGCGTCCACCACTCACCGACGGCCGCGCCCACGAAGGGCATGAAGAGCACCCCCACCAGCCCCATGAACAGGCCGACCACGGTGCCGAGCGCAGCACCCAGCAAGGCCAGGCGGCTGGCGCCGGCCTTTTTGGCACCCAGCCAACCCGCCACGTAGTCCAGCACCCAGGCCACAACGGCCAACAGTGTGATGACAACCAGCCAACCCGGCCCTACCCGGGTGAAGTCGTCAATCCACGCTCCCAGCACAATGCCGCCCAAAACCAGCGCCGTGCCAGGCAGAGTCGGCAGCACCGTGCCCGCCAAACCGACCAGGATCAATGCAACGCAAAGGGCCCAAAGCAGGGCAACACTCATACAAACTCCTCGGGGCATGGTCAAGCGAGCAGACGCACAAGCGCCGAGCGGTAGATCATCGGACAGGACGGCCACTGGCGCTTTGTGTCAGGGTTCACCCACAGCGGGTATGGCCTTGCAAACCCGCTGGCGCAACCCCATGTTCATGCCTCACACTCACGTCCGCGTTGCCCCTGCGACAACGCCAACGTTTCAGCAGACATTCTGAGGAATCAAGACAATGAAAAACTGGCTCATCGGCGCTCTGGTCGTGGCTTTGGTCAGCGCCACCGTTCCGTCGGTCTCTGAGGCCAAACGGCTGGCTGGCGGCAAGTCCACTGGCCTCAAGCGTGACATGCCGGCCCGCACCGCGCCGGACGCACCGCCCGCCAAACCCGCCACGCCACAGCAAGGCGCCGCCAACAGCGCCGCCCCAGCCACTGCGGGCGCCGCCCCGGCTGCCGCGCCCAAGCGCTCCTGGATGGGTCCGATCGCCGGCCTGGCGGCTGGTTTGGGCATTGCGGCCCTGATGAGCCACCTGGGCATGGGTGAGGCCTTTGGCAACTTTCTGATGATGGCGCTGCTGGGTGTGGCTGCTGTCTTCCTGGTGATGTTCCTGCTGCGCCGCTTTGGGCCGAAGTCGCGCACACCGGAACTGGCGGGCAGCGCAGCCGGTAGCGGCGCGGCCGGTGGCAGCCAAGTGGCTTGGCCACAGGGCACGCCTGAGACCCACTCTACCGAGCGCCGCGCACTGGACGCGCCGGCCGCCACCGCGTCGGCTTCGGGTCCTGAAGCCACGCCCCTTGCTGCTTCAACCGAGAACCTGGCTGCCGCGACCCCGTCTGGCGCAGCGCCCGTGGCCAAGGCCTTCGTTCCGGCCGCGTTTGACAGTGAGGGATTTGCCCGCACCGCCAAGATGATCTTCATCCGCATGCAGACCGCCAACGACACCGCCGATCTGGACGACCTGCGCCGCTTCACCACGCCCGAGCTGTTTGCCTCGTTGCGCCTGGACTTGCAAGAACGCGGCCTGGCTGCACAGCACACCGACGTCGTCAAAGTGCAAGCCGACGTGCTGGACGTCAGCAATGAGACCGACCGCCAGGTGGTCAGCGTGCGCTTCCATGGTGAGATGGTTGAAGAAAAAGGCGCCGCCGCTGCACCCTTCAACGAGGTCTGGCACCTGGTCAAGCCGCATGACGACAGCCAGCCATGGGCTGTGGCCGGCATTGAACAGATGAACTGATCGGCGGGCACCGACGGCCCTGGTGGCCTTCGGTGCCTTCGGTGCCTTCGTTGCCTGCATGCTGACCGCCACCTTCGGGTGGCGTTTTTCTTGGGCACGCCGCATTCCAGCGCGCGCTCATTCGGTCAAGAACACCGGGACTTGGCTACAGTTCGCCAAGCTCAGGCATTACCCACAAGGGTCGCCAACCGCAACGACGCAAGCCAGCCTTCACAGCCGCCGAATGAACGCCACCATTCCCATCCTGCCAACCACCGGGTCAGACTGGGGTGACGCGCCCACCAGCCGGGCGCCCGGCTGGATTTACACCAACACCGAGGTCTACCGTCGCGAACTGGAGCGCCTGTTCTACCGCGGCCACTGGTGCTATGCGGGCCTGGAGTGCGAAGTGCCCGAGCCCGGCGATTTCAAGCGCACGGTGGTGGGCGAACGCAGCGTGATCATGGTGCGCGACACCGGTGGCGACATCCACGTGGTCGAAAACCGCTGCGCCCACCGCGGGGTGGCCTTTTGCCGCGAGCGCCACGGCAAGGTCAAGGAGTTTGTTTGCCCGTATCACCAATGGAACTACAACCTGCGCGGCGAGCTCGTCGGGCTGCCGTTTCGGCGTGGCGTGAAAGAAGACGGGCGCATCAACGGCGGCATGCCGGCCGACTTTTCTTTGGCCGATCACGGCTTGACGCGTTTGAAAGTGGCGTGCCGCGGCGGCGCGGTGTACGCCAGTTTTGACCACGCAGTTGAATCCTTCGAAGACTTCCTGGGCCCCGAGGTGCTGCGCTACCACGACCGCGTCTTCAGCGGTCGGCCCTTGCAGTTGTTGGGCTACAACCGCCAGCGCATTCCAGCCAACTGGAAGCTGATGCAGGAAAACATCAAGGACCCCTACCACCCCGGGCTTTTGCACACCTGGTTTGTCACCTTCGGGCTGTGGCGGGCCGATCAGAAGAGCCAGATGGTGATGGACGCGCAGCACCGCCACGCCTGCATGATCAGCCGCCGCAACGAAGGCGGCTCCGGCAGCGTCACACAGGGCGTGAGCAGCTTCAAGGCCGGCATGCAGTTGCACGACACGCGGCTTCTGGATGTGGTCAGCGAAGCCTGGTGGGGCGGGCCCAGCGTGGTGATGATGACCTTGTTCCCCAGCCTGATCATCCAGCAGCAGGTCAACTCGCTGTCCACCCGCCACATCCAGCCGGTGGCACCGGGCGTGTTTGACTTCGTGTGGACGCACTTTGGCTTTGCCGACGACGACGCGGCGATGACCCAGCGCCGCTTGCGCCAGGCCAATCTGTTTGGCCCGGCCGGCTTTGTATCGGCCGACGACGGCGAAGTGATCGAATTTGTGCAGCAAGCCTTTGCGTCCAACGGCCAGGCCCGCACGCTCAGCGAGCTGGACGGGCGCGAGGTGAAAGACACCGACCACATGGTCACCGAGACGCTGATCCGCGGCATGCACAGCTACTGGCGCCGGGTCATGGAACTCTGAAGGCCGGCCCGTGAAAGCCCAACCCACGCAGGCAGCACCATGAAACTCGACATCGAAACCCTGCTGGCGCTGCACGAGCTCTACAGCGACTACAGCGCGGCGCTGGACGCCCGCGAGCTGCAGCGCTGGCCCGACTTTTTCACCGATGATGGTCACTACCAACTGCAGTCGCGCGAGAACTTCGACCGCGGCCTGCCTCTGGCCACGATGGCTTTTGAAAGCAAAGCCATGCTCAAGGACCGGGTCTACGGCGCACTCGACACGATCTTCCACGACCCCTACGTGCAACGCCACATCGTGAGCCTGCCGCGCTTGCTCTCGGTGGACCTGGGCAGCGCCGGGCTGCCCGAAGCGTGGGTCTGCGAAACCAGTTACGTGGTCGTGCGCACGAAACGCGACGCGATGGCCGAGATCTTGTCGGTTGGGCGCACGCTGGACCGCGTGGTACCCACCGACCAAGGCCTGCGGTTTTCCAAACGCCTGGTGATCTTCGACAACGACCTGATCCCCAACTCCATCATCGACCCGATATGAACAACGACAGCCTCCGAGCGGCTCGCGCCCGCGGGCCAGGCCCCGTTGCAGAGCGCAGGGCGTGCCGGTGAGCGGCGACTGGATCGACGTCGCGGCAGCCCACGACGTGCCCGACGGCGACGTGATCGCGGCGCAGGCCAACGGCCACGACATTGCCCTGGTGCGCCTGGGCGCCGACCTGCACGCCATCGACGCCACCTGCACCCATGGCAACGCCAGCCTGTGCGGCGGTTTTGTCGAGCCCGACGGCAGCATCGAGTGCCCGCTACACCAGGGCCGCTTTGACGTCAAGACCGGTCGCGCCCTGTGCGCACCTTTGACCCAGGACCTGAGGGTGCACGAGCTGCGCGTCCATCAAGACCGCATCTGGGTACGGCTGCTTACCACCTGACCCCCTAGGTTCTGGCTCAGGGTCGGCCGGCGTGGCCCAGGGCCAAAGGCACACTGCCCTGATGGACGCCAAGCTGGCCCTGACGGGCGCCCTGCCCTTTTTGATCGTCCTGGCCGCGCTGCTGTCGGCGCCGCTTTGTGCGCTGTTGCTGTGGCTGTATCGCCGCGCGGTCATCCGAGGCATGGCACAGCACGCGGGCCTGGGCGTTGGCCCACCCAACCCGCAGGTCGGCCCAGCGCTGGCGCCGCTGGAACTGCAGCTGCTGAACCGCGAAGCAACAGCGATCGATTCAGGCTTGAGCCGACATGCGCGACTGCTGCCTTGGCGCTCAGCGGCCATTTATCTGGCGGCCGGCCTGGTCTACGCACTGATCATGAGCGCCGCCTTCCTGAGCAGCTCGCAGATGGCGTGGCTGCCACTGCGGACCACCGTGCTGGTTCTGGCCCACCTGTGGCCCGCCCTGCTGGCCGTGATGTTGGTGGCGGCCTACGACCCGCGCCACCGCGGCTGGCTGCTGGGCGCCTACTTCGGCCTTTTCCTGCTGGTGTCGGTGGCGGCCTCGCAGGAAGGCCCGGTTGCCGCCGCCCAAAGCGCGGTGCTGCTGTGGGGCAGCACCAACGCACTGCCCACCGCACTGGCCATGGCCTTCATGTGGCGCCGCATCCGCGCGGTCGGGCCGCTGGTGCTGACCTTCATGTTGGTTTCGCTGTTGGGGTCACAGGTGCTGGTCAGCGTCTTGCAAGGCAACGAGGCCGCCTTGCGCAGGGTGGTTCAACTGGGCTCGGCGGTGGGCCTGGGCGGCGCTGGCACCTTTTACGCGCTGTTGGCCCTGGGCATGCTGGGTGCTGCCGCGTTGGCGTGGCCGCTGCTGAAGGCTTTGGGTCGGCGCTACCAAGCACGGGCCATCAGCGAGGTCTCGCTGACGCTGGATGCACTGTTCCTGTTGTTCGCCATCGTGCAGGCGGTCGGCTTGGTCTTTCAAGGTCCGGCCTGGGCCCTGGCGGGGCTGGTGGGCTTTGCCGCCGCGCGCGCCACGGCGGCCCTGTTGTGGCGGCTGCTGCCCAGCAGCCCGGCAGCCAGCCCCCGCCTGCTGGTGCTGCGCGTGTTTGCGCTGGGTGCGCGCAGCGAAAAGCTGTTTGACCGATTGCGCAAGCATTGGCAGGCGCTGGGGCCGATGGCCATGATCGCCGGGCCCGACTTGGTCACGTCCACGGTTGAGCCGCACGAGTTTCTCGACTTTGTCGCTGGCCACCTGGCGCGCCAGTTCGTGACCGGGCCTGCCGACCTGCAAGCCCGTTTGGCGGCCTTTGATGCACGCCCCGCACCCGACGGCCAGCACCGCATCGACGAGTTGTTTTGCCGCGCCGACACCTGGCAGATGAGCATGCAGCGCCTGGCCTCGGCCAGCGACGCCGTGCTGATGGACCTGCGCAGCTTTTCGCCCACCAACCAAGGCTGCCGCTACGAGATCGGCCGTCTGCTGGACAGCGTCGACCTGCGTCGCGTGGTGGTGCTGATCGACCAGACCACCAACATGCCGCACCTGCAGCTCACGCTGCAGTCCTTATGGCAGGCGGTGGCCGCCACCTCACCCAACCGCCGCCCTGGCGTCAGGCTCAGGCTGCTGCAGCTGGACCGGCCGGGCTACGCCCAGTTGCAAGGGCTGATGGGGCATCTGCTGCAGCGTTGAAGCAGGCCTTCAGGCGCTCAGGTCTTCGGGCCTTCGGGCCTTCAGCCCTTCAGCCCCAAGCGGCCGCTGAAAGCGCGTGTCAGCTGGGTGTCCTCGGGCGCCAGAGCGCGCAAACCATCAGCCCACGCGGTTGCAATGCCGGCCTCGGGACACGACAAAAAGGCCGTACCGAGCTGCACCGCGCTGGCGCCCAAGGTGAGCGCGGCGGCCACACCGCGCGCGTCGGCAATGCCGCCCGTGGCCACCACCGGCAAGCGCACCGAGTCCACCACCTGGGGCAGCAGCGCAAACAGACCCACCGCGCGGTCGCGCCGCCAGCAAGGCTTCGCACTGGGCCGCAAAGTCCTGCAAAGGCGCATCGCCCGCGTGGGGCGCCACCGGCGGGCCAAAACCGCCCAGAAACGTTTGCAGCCTGGCTTCATGCTCAGCGTCTCGTTGTGGCACAGGGTCCGGCACCCACAGGTTGATCTGCAAGGGGCCGTCGCTGGCGGCGCGGTATCGGCTCACCCAGTCCTGAATGGTGGGTGGGTCCATCAGCAGCGCGCCCAGGGCCGCCATGGCACCGGAGCGCCCCACCGCGGCCGCCAGCGCCACCGCCGGCACGCCGGCCATCGGTGCCATCAGGACGGGCCAGCGGATGCCCAAGCGCTGGGCGAAATCCTGGGCGCGGCGCAAGTCGGTGTTCATCCGGGGCCTTCAATCGCTGAAGAAAAGGACATGGCGCCCAGCCAGGCCAGGCCGCACGACAGCCGGTCAGTATGGCCGGGCCGGCACAAGGCTGGCGCCGGGATGCGAAGATCAGCCCATGATCGATCTGTCCGTACTTGACCTCGCCCCCATCGCCGAAGGCCACACCGCCGCCGACGCCCTGCGCAACAGCCTGAGCCTGGCGCGCCATGTCGAAGCCCATGGCTACAAGCGCTTTTGGCTGGCTGAGCACCACAACATGGACGGCCTGGCTTGCAGTGCCACCGCCGTGCTGCTGGGGCACATTGCCGGCGGCACACAAACCATTCGCGTCGGCAGCGGCGGCATCATGCTGCCCAACCACGCGCCGCTGGTGGTGGCCGAACAGTTTGGCACCTTGGCCACGCTGTTCCCGGGCCGCATTGACCTCGGCCTGGGCCGAGCCCCGGGCACCGACCAGCCCACCATGCGGGCGCTGCGCCGCAGCTTGGCCCACGCCGACGAGGACCGCTTCCCGCAGGACGTGCTGGAATTGCAGGCCTACCTGGGCCCGGCCCAGCCGCAGCAGGTGGTGCGGGCCATTCCGGGCATGGGCACCGAGGTGCCGATCTGGATTCTGGGCAGCAGCCTTTATGGCGCGCAACTGGCGGCCCACCTGGGCTTGCCTTTTGCGTTTGCATCGCACTTCGCGCCCGACCTGCTGTTGCAAGCACTGGACATCTACCGCAGCACCTACCGCCCCAGCGCGCGTTGGCCGCAGTCGCACGCCATGGTGGCGGTCAACGTGGTGGCCGCAGCCACCGACGGCGAAGCGCAGTTCCTGTTCACGTCCATGCTGCAGCGTTTTCTGGGCATGCGCCGTGGCATTCGCGGCCCGCTGCCGCCACCCGTGCGCAGCATGCAGGGCTTGTGGAACGACGCCGAACGCAACACCGTCGAACGCATGCTGGTAGCCAGCGCCGTGGGCGGGCCCGACACCGTGACCCAGCGCTTGAACGACATCATCCAAGCCACCGGCGCCAACGAGTTGATCGTGGCCGGCGCCGTGCACGACCACAACGCCCGCCTGCTCAGCTATGAAATCCTGGCCGGCCTGCGGCCCCGACTGCAAAGCGCGGCCAGCGCCAGCGCGGCGACCGCCGCCTGACGCGCAAGCGCCAGAGATTGGCACCCGACACCCGCCACAACCCAGCTTGACCGTGAGGCCGCGCACGCTGATCCTGGGCGGCACCCAGTTTTTGGGCCGCCACATCGCGCAGGCGCTGCTGCTGGCCGGCCACCATGTCACCGTCTTCAACCGCGGCCAGACGGCAGACGACCTGCCCTTGGAGGTGGAGCGCCTGCGCGGCGACCGTTGCCAAGGAACGACTGGCCTGGCGTCGCTGTGCGGCCTGAAGTGGGACGCCTGCGTAGACGTCAGCGGCTACACACCCCGTGAGGTCGGCGCCAGTGCCCGGCTCCTGGCCGATGCCGTGCACCGCTACGTGTTCATCAGTGCCGTGATGGTCTACGGCCAGCCAACCCAGCGCCCGGTGTTCGAGACCCACCCCCGCGTGCCCGCGGCAGCGCCCGACGTCACTGAAATCGACAGCAGCACCTACGGCCCCCTGAAGGTGGCCTGCGAAGACCTGCTGCAACACCTCTACGGCCAGCGCTGCACGCTGCTGCGCCCGCAGGTGGTGGTGGGCCCCGGCGACACCTGGCAGCGCTACACCGACTGGGTGCAGCGGGCCCAGCGAGCCACACTGCATGCCCCCATGCTGGCGCCCGGCGATGGCCATGACCACCTGCAGATGATCGACGTGCGCGATCTGGCCCGATTTGTCGTCACGGTGCTGGCGGGCGACCTTGGTGGCGCATTCAACCTGGCCGGGCCGCGCTGGCGCTGGTCTCGGTTTGTCGAACTGCTGTCACCGATTCACCATGTCTGGGTGCCGGCGGCGGTCTTGCAGTCAGCGGGTCTGAGCTTTCAAGAACTGCCCTTGTATCGGCCTGAAAAGAGTGCCTTGGCCGGTTTGATGGATGTCAGCGCCCACCGGGCGCACCGTGCCGGCCTGCAACTGACCGATTCTCAGCAAACCCTGCAGGACGTGCTGGCCGACACGCAAACCCACGCCCGTTGCCCATGGCTCAGCGCTGAACGCGAAGCCGAACTGATTGCACAGGCGCAGGCCTTGCGCTGAAGCCGAAAGCGGGTCCTTGCGCCGCCAAACGTTGGTCAGCAGGTGGCGGGTGCCCGATCGGGTTGGCTGCGCGAAACACCTGGCGGTGCGCGCTTTGAAGTTGGTTTCAGAACGCTCATGAGCAAATGTCACTGGGTTACTTTGCTCATCCCCCTCGGGGGGCGGCGGCGACGCCGCCTGGGGGCGCTCCTTAGAATCTTTCCCGTGGAACCCGTTTTGATCGTTGCCGCCTACCGCTTTGTCGAGCTCGACGACTGCGACCTGCTGCGTTCGCATCTGCTGTCTCGCGCGCAGGAACTGACCCTCAAGGGCACGCTGCTGCTGGCGCCCGAGGGCATCAACTTCAACCTGGCTGGCAGCCCCGCCCACATGCAGCGCTGGCTGGCGTTCTTGAACCAGGACCCACGCTTTCACGGGCTGGAACTGAAGCAGCACACGGCACAGGCGGTGCCCTTCAAGCGCCTGCTGGTGAAGGTCAAGCGCGAGATCATCCGCATGAACGAACGGGGCATTCGGCCGCAAGCGGGTCGTGCGCCGGCGGTTGACGCGGCCACGCTGGCCCGTTGGTTGGCGGCCGGGCATTGCGACGCGGGCCGACCGGTGGTGATGCTGGACACCCGCAACGGCTTTGAGGTTGACGCCGGCGCCTTTGATGGCGCCCTGGACTGGCGGCTGCAGAAATTCAGCGACTTTCCGGCCGCGGTGCAGGCGCACCGCGGCGAACTGGCTGGCAAAACGGTGGTCAGCTACTGCACCGGCGGCATCCGCTGCGAAAAGGCCGCGCTGTGGATGCACGACGCCGGCATCGCACATGTCGTACAACTGGACGGCGGCATCCTGCGCTACTTTGAAGACGCGCCCGGCGCCCCCCACTGGCAGGGTCGCTGCATTGTCTTTGACGAGCGCGAGGCGCTGGACCCGCAATTGCAAGGTCACGCGGCGCAGGCCCGTTGATGGACTGGCTGCGCAAGCTGATCGGCCTGCTGCTGATCCTGAGCGCTGCGGCCCTGGCGCTGAGCCGCGCCCCCGATTGGCCCGTCCATGCGCTGGTGGCGCGCTGGGCCCCCGCCCCGTCGGACTTCGTCGAGATCAAGGGACAGTTGGTGCACCTGCGCGACGAAGGCCCGCGCGACGACCCGCTGCCCATCGTGTTGGTGCACGGCACCTCGGCCAGTCTGCACACCTGGGAAGGCTGGGTTCGTGCGCTCAAGGGCCAGCGCCGCGTCATCACCTTTGACCTGCCCGGATTTGGCCTGACCGGCCCTTTTGCCGGCCAGTACACACCCGACGACTACCGCGGCGACACCTACGCCGGCTTTGTGCTGGACCTGCTGGACGCGCTGAAGATCGACCGCGTGGTGCTGGGTGGCAATTCGCTGGGCGGCGAGGTGGCCTGGCGCACCGCCTACGCCGCGCCACAGCGGGTGGCCGCGCTGGTGCTGGTGGACGCCGCGGGCCCGGCCTTCACCCCCATCGACATCCCGCTGGGTTTCCAGCTGGCCCGGGTGCCCGGGCTCAACCGCCTGAGCGAGTGGACGCTGCCGCGGCCGTTGGTGGAACAGAGCGTGGCCAGCGTTTATGGCGATCCGGGCAAGGTCACGCCGGCGTTGGTCGACCGCTACTTCGAACTGACCCTGCGCGAGGGCAACCGCCGCGCGCTGCGACTGCGCATGCAGGGTCTGGTCAACGGCGAACACGCCGAGCGCATCGCCACGCTGAAACTTCCCACCTTGATCTTGTGGGGCGGGCGCGACCGTCTGATTCCGCCCGCCACAGGCCAGCTGTTCAAGCAGCAGATTGCCGGCAGCCAGCTGGTGATTTTTGAAGAACTGGGCCATGTGCCGCAGGAAGAAGACCCCGCGCGCACTGTGGCTCCCGTCAAGGTTTTTCTGGGCCTGAAGTAGGGGTGGCCTGACGCCGGCGGCGCTGCCATGCCAGCAAAGCCAAGGCGCAAGCCACGATCAACAGCGTCTGCGGCTCGGCTACGGTATGGCCGCCGCCAAGCTCGCGGTTGGCATGCTTGGGGTCCCAGTCCAGCTGCGCAGGCAGCCACCGAATGTCATCGGGCGTGCCACTGGCCATCTGCTTCTTGCGGCCGTTGGTCAACTGGCCGATCACCGAAACATTGCCGCAGACGTCAGGCACCATCACCGCCACCATCTGGCCCTGGGCATCAGCGGCCTCGTAGAGCGAGGCCTTCTCAACGTGGTCGTGGACGAAGTTCACCCGCGTGCCCACGCACAGGGTCTTGCCGTAGGTCATGGCGATGTTTTGTGCGTCAAACAGCCGGCCACTGCCGTGGGCGCGAATGCTGTCGTTGCGGATGTCCAGCCGGTCGACAACTTGCCCGTTCTTGACCTGCAGGGCGATGGCTTTCACCACCTCGGCAGGCAGGCCTGCAGCCTGCAGGGCCTGTTCAACGGTGCCCTGGTAAGGGTTGCCGCCCGGGCGGCCCCAAGCGCACTGGCGGCGCAAGGTCAACGCAGGCCCGCCAGCCATGGCGGCTTGGGGGTCGGTGGCCCGCGCCGCAACCAGCGCAAGGGGCGAACCTTGCGCAGGCTTGGCAGCTGGCGCCACAGGCGCGACCGGTCCAGCGGGCGCTGCCGCAAGCTGTTCAACGAACTTAACCTGCAAGGGGTGGGCCGCCGGCAACGGTCGCCCGAAGTGGCTCTCGCCAGCTGGCGCGAATGGAGCCGCGCTGTCGGGTTGCAGCGCCTTGACCATGACCGCCGCCACGCCCACGCCCACCATCACCAGCAACACCAGCGGCACCAGCCAACTGTGCCGTCGCAGTTTCAGCACCCGGTGGCGCCCACGTGCAGCTGAACGGGCGTGGCGCGGCAGCAGTCCTTGCCAACCACAGCCCTCGGCCGTGCAGGCATAGCGGCGCATGCCAGGGCCCGCGCCCAGACGCAGCTCTTGTGGCCGCCGGTGAACACGCTTGACCGCGCTTCCACAGCGCATGCAAATGGGTCGGTGGTTGGAGGATGTGGGCATGTGGGCTCGTTGACCGAGCCGACACGCCGCCTGCCAACCTCAGCAGGCGCCATGGGCGGGCCCCATGGCCCGCTTGTCGCACACGGTCAGCCCTGTTGTCGGCCAACCCCGTGGGGACTTGAGTGGAAGGGTGTGGTCAGCGCACCAGAAGCCGTGCCGCCCCGGCAGTGGCCTGCACCACATCACCCACCACCGCAGCGTGATCGAAGCCGTGGCGGCGGAAAATCGCCAGCACATCGTCTACAGCGGCGGGCTCGCAAGAAACCAACAAGCCGCCACTGGTCTGCGGGTCGGTCAACAGGGCCTGATCCTCGGCTGCAAAACCAGCGGCCAGCGCAACTTCCTGACCGTAGCCAACCCAATTGCGAGCCGACGCCCCCGTTACAAAACCCTGGCCTGCCAAGTCGCGCACGCCGCCCAGCAGCGGCACGCTGGACCAGTCGATACGGGCCTGGCACTTGGCGCCCCGCGCCAGTTCGAGCGCGTGGCCGGCCAGTCCAAAGCCGGTGACATCAGTCACGGCGTGCACCCCGGCAAGCTCAGCCAGATCAGGGCCGGGGGTGTTGAGCTGGGTGGCGTTGGCAATCAACTGCGCGTAGCCCGCATCACCGAGCTTCTCTTTTTTCAGCGCTGCACTCATGACACCCACGCCCAGGGGTTTGCCCAGGATCAGCACATCACCGGGCTTTGAGTCGGCGTTGCGCTTGACCCGTTTGGGGTGCACCAAGCCCATCACCACCAAACCGTAGATGGCTTCGACGCTGTCGATGGTGTGGCCGCCGGCAATCGGAATGCCGGCCAGCCGGCACATCGATGCACCGCCTTCCAGCACGCGGCCGATGGTAGCGGTGGACAGCACGCTGATGGGCATGGCCACCAGCGCCAGCGCCATGATGGGTTTGCCGCCCATCGCGTAGACATCGCTGATGGCGTTGGTGGCGGCGATGCGACCAAAGTCGAAGGGGTCGTCGACGATGGGCATGAAAAAGTCGGTGGTGGCAATCAGCGCCTGCTCGTCGTTGAGCTGATAGACCGCCGCGTCATCCGCGGTTTCAATGCCCACCAAGAGTTCCTTGGGGATAGGCATCGCTGCGGTGCCTTTCAAGATTTCGCTCAACACACCGGGAGCAATCTTGCAGCCGCAGCCGCCGCCGTGGGACAGCGACGTCAGTCGGGGTTCAGGGGGTTTTTCTGGGGCGTTCATGGCGCTCTGGGTTGGCGGTGGGGAGGGGTTGCGGAGGGAGTTGCAGAGATCGGACGGTCTGCAGCAAGGTCAACAGGGTCTGGCGTTCGTGGCCAGGTTCAAACAGCGCGGCTCGCGCCTGACACTGAGCTTGCAATGCAATCAGCATAGCCGCATCCCGCCTGCAGCGCAGCAACAAGGCCACCAGGGCAGCGGTGTCGCCGCAGTCGAAGTAGCCTTGGTAGTCGGGGCCCAGAAGCCCCACGTTGCCGTCGATGCGCGACGCGAGCACCGGTGTTCCACTGGTCACCGCTTCGGTCACGACATGCGCGCCACCTTCCATGCGGCTGGCATGCACCAGCACGTGCGCGGCCTGGATGCGGGCCCGCGTGCGGGCATGCGGCAAGGCACCCAGCCAGCGGTAGTGCGGCTGCGTTTGCATCACATCTCGCGCCTGCCGGGCCAGCGAAGGGTCCAGCCCGTCGCCGATGTGGTCCAGCAGGATGTCGGGCTGGCCTTTCAGGCGCAGCGCGGCCTCGAAGTAAGTCTGTGGCGATTTTTCTTCGCGAAGATGGCCCACCATCAAGGCGCGCAGGTGGCGCGGTGTCTTGGCCAGGGTCTGGCGCGCCGGCGTGGACTGCAGGCACACAACACCCTTGGCGCGCAGCGGCTCGGGCAGCGACTGCAGGCCCAGCTCATTGAGCACCACCAAGCGGTCCGCCAACTGCAGCGAGGTTTGCGCTTCTGGACTCGAAGCGATGTCGCGGTACAGGTCGGTCCCGGTCAGCACCACCACCAGCGGTCGTCGCCGGGGCTGCGCCGCCCAGGCCTGGATGCTGGCGGCCGAGCGGCGCGCGTGCAGCGCCACCATGATGTCCACGTCAGCCGCTGGTCCAGGCACCCACAGGCCGGTCACCTGCACCCGATAATGACCCGCCAACAAACGCGCCCAGCGCTGCGCCGTCTGCCAGTTGCCGTTGTTGGCGCTGGCCAAGGCGGGCGTCACGATGACCAGAGATGGACGCTTCATGAGCTCAGCTTACCGCCTGCCGCCCAGCCCGCACCGGGCGCCGGGGCCTGCAGACCTGGCGCAAGCCTTGCAGGACAGTCGGCGCGACACCCTGGCCACCTTCGCGGTGTTCGAGGCCGCCTTGTCGCAACCGGGTCTGCGCGTGCCCTACAGCGCTGAGTTGAACCCGCCGCTGTGGGAGCTGGGGCACGTTGGCTGGTTCCAGGACTGGTGGCTGGCCCGCAACCCGCACCAAGACCGTGGCCTGGCCGCCGACCCCGACGTGGCACGCCGCCCCAGCCGCCGCAGTGGTGCTGACGCGTTGTTTGACTCCAGCCGCGTGCCGCACACCAGCCGCTGGGACCTGGCGCTGCCGGGTGCCCAGCAACTGCGGCACGACCTGGCCGTTGGCCTGGCCGACAACCTGGCACTGCTGCAAAGCGCCCAGCCCGACGACACTGGCCTGTATTTCCACCGCCTGTGCCTGGCGCATGAAGACATGCACCACGAGGCTTCTGTCTACATGGCACAGGCCCTGGGCATCGCGCTGCACGACCCACGCTGGCAATGTCGCCCCCTGCCCATGCCGGGCCCCGCCATCGAACTGGCAGCCGGCACCTGGGACCTGGGGCACAACGCCGCCGACGGCTTTGCTTTTGACAACGAACTGGGCGCGCACCGCGTCAAGCTGCCAGCCTGCGTCATCGACCCGCAGGTGCTGCGTTGGCAGGACTACCTGCCCTTCGTCGAAGCGGGCGGCTATGACGACGCCCGCTGGTGGCCGGGACCGGCGGGCCTGTGGCGCAAAGCCCAGACCAGCGCCGCCCCACGCTACCTGCGCCGCACAGACCGCGAAAGCACAAGGCGCGCTGGCACCGTGCGCGAAAGCACCGTGCACGAAAGCACAGCGCGCGAAAGCACCTTGCTCGAAAGAACCAGCGGCAGCTGGGAGCAGTGGCGCCACGGCGCCTGGCAAGCGCTGGACCGGGCGCTGCCGGCCTGCCACCTGACGGCCTTTGAAGCCCAGGCTTTTTGCCTGTGGGCGGGCCGTCGGCTGCCGACCGAAGCCGAATGGGAGCGTGCAGCCGTCACCCAGACCGAGCGCTTCCAATGGGGCCAGGTCTGGGAGTGGACCGCCAGCACCTTTTTGCCCTACCCCGGTTTTGCGCCCCACCCCTACCGCGACTACTCGGCGCCTTGGTTTGGCAACCGCCCGGTCTTGCGGGGCGCATCGGTGGCGACCCAAGCCCGCATGCGCCACCCGCGCTACCGAAACTATTTCACGCCCGAGCGCAACGACGTCTTTGCCGGTTTTCGCACTTGCGCGCTGTAGGACAGAAGGCCTGCGCTGGCACTGGCGCCTGTGCTGGCGCCGTTGCTGGCGCGGAAGTGCGGCCCACATGGCCCCGTCAAGCGTGGCTGGCCAGCGTCAAAGCAAACCAACCCTGAGCGTCGGTGAAGGTCTGCACTTTGGCAAAACCAGCGTCTCGCAGCAAGGCCTCAAAGTCGGTGCGCTGCCACTTGTAGGAGTTTTCGGTGTGGATGCGCTCGCCGGCTGCAAATCTGCGCTCGCCACCAGGCCACTGCACCGTCAGTGAAGTGCGCGCCTGCAAGTGCATCTCAATGCGACCTGCAGCGCCGTTGTACAGCGCCACGTGTTGCCACTGCCGGGGGTCAAAGTCAGCGCCCAGCAGCCGGTTCAGGTGGCGCAGCAGGTTCAGGTTGAAGGCCGCGGTCACGCCCAAGGGGTCGTCGTAGGCCAACTCCAGCACGCGGGCCGGCTTGACCAGGTCAACCCCGATCAACAGCGCACCGCCCTGGCTGAGCTCGCGCGCTTGCCGCAGCAACTGCAACGCCGCATCGGGCGTGAAGTTGCCGATGCTGGAGCCCGGATAAAACACCAGTGAAGCACCGCTGATCAAGCCCGCCGGCAGCGCCAGGCGGGCCGAAAAATCCAGCCCCACGCCCACCATGTCCAACGCCGGATGCTGGCCTTGCAGGCGCGCCAGCGATTCACGCAGAAAGTCCACCGAGATGTCCACCGCGATGTAGCGCGCCAAGGCCAAGGGCTGCAGCAACCGGGCCGCCTTGGCGCAGTTGCCTGCACCCAGGTCGACCATCGTGGCCTGCGGGCCCACCGCGCTGAGAACGGCCTGGGCCAGCGCGCGGCCCTGTTCGCGCAAGATGGCCGCTTCGGTGCGCGTCGGGTAATACTCGTCCAGCTCGGTGATCGCGTCAAAGAGGCTTGATCCCAAGGCGTCGTAAAAAAACTTCGGCGACGCGTGCGCCTGGGGGTGCAGCAGGCCAGCCTGGGCCTCGGCCACCAGCGGCGCAGCGTCCAGTTGGTGCAATTGGAAGAAACGCGGTTCGCGCATGCGCACCTTTGGGTAAGAAATTTATCCGCCGCTTGACCAAGCCGGTGGCGCGGGAATGTAGCAGCCGCAACGGCACAACTCCTCAACATGGGTTCAAATGCGCGCCGCAGCGCAGCGGTCGAGCCACAGCGCAGCAGTCGAGATACAGCGCGTTTTCTGACAACCACCCATTCACCTCACCCATTCAGCTCACACGAGAGCCGCCCATGTTCAGTCTGTCTCACAACGCGACCCGTCGCGCCTGGCTCACCGCCGCCTTGCTGGCCGTGGGTGCGGCAGCCCAGGCCCAGCAGGTCTTGCGCGTGACCACCATTCCCGAAGAGGCCGCCACCGAGCAGGTGCGCAAGTTCACGCCGCTGGCCAGCTACCTGGAAAAGCGGCTGGGCATGAAAGTGGAGTTCACACCCGTCAGCGACTATCCGGCTGCGGTTGAAGCGCTGGTCAACAAAAAGGTCGACCTGGTCTGGTTTGGCGGCTTCACCCACGTCCAGGCGCAAATCCGCTCGGGCGGCAAGATCATTCCGATCGCGCAGCGCGAAGAGGACACCAAGTTCCAGTCGGTGTTCATCGCCAAGACCGACTCCGGCATCAAGACCCTGGCCGACATGAAGGGCAAGCAGGTCAGTTTTGGCAGCGCCAGCAGCACCTCGGGCCACCTGATGCCGCGCAACAACCTGCTCAACGCCGGCATCAACCCTGAAAAGGACTTCCGCCGCATTGCCTACAGCGGCGCCCACGACGCCACCATCGCCAGCGTGGTCAGCGGCAAGGTCGACGCCGCCGCGCTGGACATCACCGTGTGGCGCAAATTCGTCTCTGAAAACAAGGTCGACACCAAGGCCGTGGACGTGTTCTTCACCACGCCACCGTTCTTCAACTACAACTGGTCGGTGCACGCCGACATGGCCGCCGACCTGCGCGAAAAAGTCAAGAAGGCGCTGCTCGACATCGACCCCGCCACGCCCGAAGGCAAGGAAATCCTGCAACTCAACCGCGCCACGCGCTACATCCCCACCGCTGCTGAAAACTACAAGGGCCTGGAAGCGGCCGGCCGCAGCGCAGGGCTCATCTGATGCCGTTTTTGATCGCGGTTCTGATGGCGGATGTGACGGCGTTCCTGATGCCGGTTGGGCGCGTGGACAGCAGCAGGGCATCGGCTGCAACGCGCGGTTTGTCGGCAGCACCGGCGGCGCGACTGCGCAGCCTGTGCAGCAGGTAAAGGGCGGGAGCCGCATGCTGATCGAAGTTGAAGCCTTGTCGGCGCGCCACCCGGCAGCGCGCGATGGCGCTGCGGCGGCCCTTCAAGCTTTGAGCCTGACGGTGCAGGCTGGCGAACAGGTGGCCATCATCGGCCCCTCGGGCGCGGGCAAGACCACGCTGCTGCAGGCCTTGGCCTGCGCGCACCGGCCGACACAGGGCCGCTTGCGCCTGGGCGGGCAGGACCCCTGGCAGCTGTCGCGCACCGAATTGCACCGCCTGCGGGCGCGGCTGTTCCTGGCCCCCCAGGTGCCGCCGCTGCCACCGCGTCAGCGCGTGGTGACGTCGGTGCTGGCGGCGCGCTTGCCGTCGATGAGCCTGCTGGCCAGTTTGCGCTCCCTCTTTTACCCGTCGGACATCCCGGCGGCTCACCAAGCGCTGGAGCGCTTTGACCTGGCCGACAAGCTGTTTGAACGGGTCGACCGGCTCTCGGGTGGCGAACGCCAACGCGTGGGCCTGGCGCGTGCGTTGCTGGCACCGGCTCAGCTGTGGCTGGTGGACGAACCGCTGTCGGCACTGGACCCCACGCGGGCCCGCCAGGCCACCGCCGCCTTGGTCAACCAGGCCAAAGAGCGCGGCGTGACTCTGGTGGCCACCTTGCACCAGGTCGACATGGCGCTGGCCCACTTTCCGCGCATCGTGGGCCTACGGGAGGGCCAGCTGCAGTTTGACCTGCCGACCGGCGAAGTTACCGCCGAACGCCTGGAGCGCCTGTACGCGCAACATGAAAACGAGTTGCGCGGCAGCGGCGATGCGGCGAACGGTGCAGCCGCAGACTCAGCCACAGACGCAGCCACAGACGCAGCCCTACCGGTCAGTGCGCCGGCCATCCCTTTGGCCGCCAACTGCCGTTGACCGCGCCCCTGCAGCGCAGCCCCAGCGCATGTCCAGCAACCTGACCCTGCCCCGCCCGCAGCGCGACCCCGCGTGGCTGGGCCGCGTGTTCTGGCTGAGCGCCAGCCTGGTGCTGCTGTGGCCGCTGATGGTGGCCACCGAATTCAGGCCCTGGATCTTTCTGGAGCGCGACAACCTCAAAGTCACAGGGCAGTTCCTGCGCAACTTTTTGCCACCGGCCATCGGGCCTGAGTTTTTGTGGCTGGTGGCCCAAGAGTCCTGGCGCACGGTGGCCATTGCCACCGTCGGCATGACCCTGGCCTGGCTGTTGGCGGTGCCGCTGACGCTGCTGTCGACCCGCGCGCTGTCGGTGTCGGCACTGTCCGGGCGCATGGCGCGCGGGCCCTTTGTGTTGCGCCAGGCCCTGCGCTGGCTGCTGATCGTGCTGCGCAGCGTGCCCGAACTGGTCTGGGCGCTGGTCTTCGTGCGCGTGGTGGGTCTGGGGCCCACGGCGGGCGTGCTGGCCATCATGCTCACTTACGGCGGCATGCTGGGCAAGGTCTACGGCGAGATCCTGGAAAGCGGTGAAACCCACGCCACCGAATCGTTGCTGCGCAACGGCAGTTCCCGCCTGCAGGCGTTTTTCTACGGCCTGTTGCCACAAAACGCGTCCGAGCTGACCAGCTACACCGTCTACCGCTGGGAGTGCGCGATTCGCAGTTCGGTGGTGCTGGGGTTTGTCGGCGCTGGCGGCTTGGGCCAGCAAATGGACAACAGCATGAAGATGTTCAATGGCGGCGAGGTCCTGACCATGCTGGCCGTCTTCATGGCCCTGGTGGCGCTGGCCGACCGCGTCAGCTCGGGCCTGCGCCGGGCTTTGGGTTAGAACCATGGTGCCGCGGCCCACCGATCCCACGCCAAAGGGCATGACCCCCAGCGCCGCGAATGCGCCTTTCCGCCTGCCGCCACCGCTGTTCAACGCCCGTTGCAAGGCTTGCTGGTTCAGCGCCGCGCTGCTGCTGTTGGTGGTGGCCAGTTTTGCTTCGCTGAACCTGCAATGGGGTCAGTTCCTGTCGCTCGAAGCCATGCGCAGCATGGGTCGCTTTGTGGCCGAATTTTTCCCGCCCGACACCAGCCCCGAGTTCTTGCGCAAGGTGGCTTTGGGAACCTGGGAAACACTGGCCATGTCGGCTTTGGGCACGCTGTTGGCCGCGGCTGCAGGGCTGCTGCTGGCGCTGCCGGCCAGTCGGCTGCACGCCGAAGACCCGGCCCGCGCCCGCGCGCCCACCCGGCTGCTGCTCAACGCCTTGCGCTCGATCCCGGAACTGGTCTGGGCCGGGCTTTTGCTCATCGCCGCCGGACTGGGGCCCTTTGCCGGCACGCTGGCCCTGGCCATGCACACCACCGGCGTGCTGGGGCGCCTGTTTGCCGAAGCGGTTGAAAACGCACCCACCGGCCCGGCCGACGCGCTGCGCGCGCAGGGC
Organism: Rubrivivax sp.; assembly: GCA_043774975.1. GTDB lineage: Bacteria > Pseudomonadota > Gammaproteobacteria > Burkholderiales > Burkholderiaceae_C > Rubrivivax. Next base: position 12,317 of record JAYVSX010000370.1, on the reverse strand, counting down.
GTCGGCAACACTGCGGTGTTTCTTTACGCCACCTTGCCGCAGGTGCTGCCGCAGCTGATGAGCTACACGCTGTACCGCTGGGAAAACAACATCCGCGCAGCGGCGGTGCTGGGCGTGGTGGGAGCCGGCGGACTGGGGCAACTGCTGTCCTTCCACATGGGGCTTTTCCACATGGGCAAAACGGCCACCATCCTGGGCGCCATGCTGCTGTTGGTGGCGCTGGTCGATGCGCTCAGCTACCTGTGGCGGCGCGGGCTGACACGCTGAGCGACATCGCAGTTCGCTGACCGCTGCTGCGCGCGGCAAGACCGCCGCTCCATGCCTCTGCTGCATCCAACCGCGTCGCAGCCCCGTACAAACCCTGGCGGGGCTCTGGGCTCTGTAAGCTTCTGCAGTTTCAATCGACCGCCAGCCTCGACCGCCATGACCCTGCAACTGAACGTCAGCCAAGCCTGGGCCCTGTTGGGCGTGGCCATTGTCTTTGAGGTGGCGGGCACCACCTGCATGCGGCTCAGCGAAAGCTTCACCCGGCTGACACCCTCGATCCTGATCTTCGTCTTCTACGCCCTGTCTTTTGCCCTCAACACCGTCATCATGCGCACTTTGGGCTTGAGCGTGGTCTACGCAGTCTGGTCGGGCGTGGGAACCGTGTTGACCGCGCTGATTGGCTACCTGTACTTCAAAGAGCCGGCCACGGCGCTGAAAATGGTGAGCGCCGGGCTCATCGTCATCGGCGTGTTTGGCCTGCACACCGCGTCAAGAACAACCGGCTGATGCCCATCCTTGCTTTGTCCACAACGCCCTCCAGCGACAACCTGCTGTCCATTCAGCGCTACCAAAAGCACGCTGCGGGCTACGACGCTTCAGCCCAGCGCACGATGCCGCTGCGCCTGCGCACCGTCGCCTTGTTGCGCCTGCAGCCAGGCCAGGTGGTGCTGGACGTGGGGTCTGGAACCGGCCTGAGTTTTGAGCCTCTTTTGCAGGCCGTGGGGCCGCAGGGTCGCGTGTTGGCGTTCGAGCAAAGCCCCGACATGCATGCTCAGGCGGTCGCCCGGGTGGGCCGAAACGCATGGAGCAACATCTGGCAATGCCATGCAGCGGCCGAGACTGTGCAACTGCCTCAGGCCCCTGATGCCTTGCTGTTCAACTACGTTCACGACATCACCCGCACGCCGCTGGCGGTGGACAACATCCTGCGTCAAGCCAAGCCCGGCTCGCGCATCGCGATGGCTGGCATGAAGTTCTTTCCGTGGTGGACGGGGCCGCTGAACCTGGTGGCCTGGCTGAAAAATCGCCCCTACAACGCCAAGGCCGCTGACCTGTGGCGCCCTTGGCGGCTGGTGGCCGCCCACTGCCAGTCGTTTGAATGGACGGCCACCCAAGCCGGCATGGGCTACATCGCTCACGGCGTGCTCAAAGGAAAAGCACCATGAGCGCGCCGGCACAACACCCGGGGCCCACCACGCCGCAGCTGGCGTTGCGTTATGCACAGATCCGCTACCGCAACTTCCTTCCCACCGACGCACGTTGGCAGTTCAACGGCCTGCGCCTGGCGCGGGACCTGCCATGACACGGCGGGCTGTGACAAACCCTAATCCCGCAAAAACCCGCAATGCCCGCGGCCCGCCGCACGTAAGCGCTGCATCGTGGCTGCATTGAACACCTTGAGGTCAAACCTGCCCCGCATCGGCCTGCTGTTCAGCTACGACTGGGACACACTGGGCTTTGGCCGCCTGTCGCAACAGTTCAGCTGGGACGAAGACGGCTTTGACCTGTTCTCCTTTCCCAGCAACGCGCGCCTGGTGGGCTTTGACCTGGACCGCTTTGCTCAAGCCCAGGCGCGGCGGGCGCGCCAACGCGGGTGGGTCGGCGTGGTGTCACACCACGAACAATTTGGCGCCCTGGCTGCCGCCCTTGTGGCTGAACAACTGGGTCTGCCCGGCACGCCGGTGAACGCCATCCTGGCCTGCCAGCACAAGCTGCATGCACGCCAGGTGTTGGAGCAGGTCTGCCCCCAGGCCAACATCGCCTTTGCTGACCTGGACGCCGAATACGGCGGCGACATTCCAGCCGGCCTGCGCTACCCGGCCTACGTCAAACCGGTGAAGGCCGCGTTTTCAGTGCTGGCTCGGCGCGTCAACAACCGGGAAGAGCTGGTTGCCCACACCCGCTTTGGCCGGCGCGAGCTGTGGGTCATCCGGCGGCTGGTCGAGCCTTTCGAGCGCATTGCCCGGGCCCGGCTGCCGGTGGCCGGCACAGCGCACCGCCTGTTGCTGGAAGAGCCCGTCCAGGCTGCCCAGTACAACCTGGACGGCTGGGTTTTCAACGGCCAGGCCCATGCGCTGGGCACGGTCGACGCCATCATGTATCCCGGCACCCAGGCCTTCATGCGCTGGCAGTTTCCGAGTCAGTTGCCCAGCCCCGTACAAGCGCAAGCGCTGGCGGTGGCCCAGCGCTTCTTGCAGGCGGTGGGCTTCACGCACGGCATGTTCAACATGGAGTTTTTCCACGACGCGGCGACCGGCCGGCTGTCGGTGATTGAATTCAACCCACGCCTGGCGTCGCAGTTTTCAGACCTGTACCGCCGTGTGCTGGGCCTGGACCCGCACGCCATGTCCATCGCGCTGGCCTTGGGTCAAGACCCTGCAGCCCTGGCCCGTGAAACGCCGGTGGCGGGCGCTGCGGCCAGCCTGGTCTACCGCGCGTTTGCACCCGGCGCCACACCCGGCATGCCCAGCGCCGGCCAACAGGCCGCGCTGCATCAGCGCTTTGCCGACGCGCTGTTGTTCACCTACCCCAAAAGCGGCCACTCGCTGGCGCGCGACTTCAAGTGGCTGGGCAACCACCGCTACGGCATCTTGCACCTGCACGGCCGCGACGAAGCCCAGCTGCGCCAGCGGGCCGAAGAGGTCAGTGCCTTGCTCGGCTGGCCGGCACCCTATGCAGACCGCCAAAGCCACCCGGTGGCTGATCTTGGGTTTGACGGCGCAGATGCGCTGCGCGCTGGCGCTCTGCCTTCTTTCACCTCTGGAGATTGACGATGAACCTGTTGAATGGCTGGAATGGCCGGAATGGCCGCGCTACGGGCACGCGCAGAACCATGTTGATCGCCACCCTGCTGGTGGCCGCGGCCAGCTTGGCCGGCTGTGGTGCGATGCTGGCGCAAAACCCCAGCAGCCCGCTCAAGCCCGTGCGCGCTACGGCCGTGGGGGATGACGCCAGCGTGATGCTGGACGGCCACGACATGGTTGCCTACTTCACCCAAGGCCGCCACGCCAAGGGCAGCCCGCAGTTCAAGACCGTGCATCAGGGCGTGACCTTCTACTTCGCCAGCGCCGAGCACAAAGCGCTTTTCGACAAAGAGCCCGCCAAGTACCTGCCGCAATACGGCGGCTTCTGCGCCAACGGCATCAACTACGGCATTCCCTGGGGTGGCGACGCCGACACCTGGCGCATCGTCAACGGCAAGCTCTACATCTTTGGTGGCGCCGGCTCGCGCGCGGCTTTTGAGCTGGACACGCCGGGCAACATCGCTTTGGCTGATAAGTACTGGGCCGAAGAAGTGGCCGGCAGCAACAGCTTTTGGCAACGCAGCAAGCGCCTGGTCTTTCGGGTGCCGCACTACAAGAGCGGCGAAGAGCTGAGTCGCATGGTCAAGGAAGCGGCGGCCAAAAAACCGTGACTGCCCAGCGGCAAAATTCAGCCCGGCGGGCCTCCAGCCCAGCGCAGCCCACCCAGCAATGCCGGAGCCCGTTTTGACGGCGGGCGGCGGGCTCAGCCGTCGGCGCTTTCTGCATTTGCCGCTGTCCTTGCCGCTGTCTTTGCCGCTGTCCTTGCCCTTGTCTCTGCCCTTGTCTCTGCCCTTGTCTCTGCCGACCATGCTGCCCTGGTCGCGACCACTGGCGCTGGGCCTGTCCAGCACCCTGTTGGGCGGCTGCGCGCTGGACACCGACCACAACCACACCGGCGCCGACGCCCCCAGCAGCGCCGCGCTGCCGCGCCAGCCGCGCACCGCCTGGGTCTTCAGCTCGGGCGGCCCACGGGGCTTTGTCCACGTGGGCGTGCTCAAGGCCTTGCACGAGTTGGGCCACACACCCGACCTGATCGTTGGCGCGTCGGCCGGCGCTCTGCTGGGCGTGCTGCGTGCTGCAGGCCTGACCGGACCTCAGCTGGAGAAAATGGCGCTGGACCTGCAGCCGCTGGCGCTGGCCCGGCTGGCGGGCTGGGGCCGTGAAAGCCCTGAGCGCTTCAGCGGCTCGGCCGTGGCCGACTTGGTGCGCGAACAGCTGCGCCTGCGGGGCCTGTCGGGCCGCCTCGAAGACCTGCCGGTGATGACCGTCTGCGTGGCCCGGCTGGCCAGCCAGAACACCACGGTGGCCTTCAGCCGTGGCGACGCCGGCCTGGCCGTGCAGGCCGCTTCGGCCATCCCGGGCCAGTTGGTGCCGGTGCGCATCCACGGCCAGCTGCACGACGACGCCGACAGCCTGCTGCCACTGCCGGTGCGGCTGGCGCGCCAACTGGGCGCCAGCCGGGTTCTGGCGGTGGACGCTTCAGCCCACGAAGACCGTGCCCCGGCTGCGTCCCTGCAGCGCTACCGGGCGAGCGACCTGCGCAAACGCGCCTTGACCCGCCCCGACGCGCAGGCCGCCGACGTGCTGCTGCACCCCGACTTTGGCTACTGGGTCAACCTGTCGCAAGAGTTCCGCGAGCGCGCCATCTTGGCGGGATACCGCGAGACCATGGCTGCAGCTCCCCGCATCCAGGCCCTGCACGCCAGCTGAAGCGGGCGCCTGCCGCTGGTCGCAAACAGCCACCAGCGACGGCCTGGTTCGCAGGCAGGCATCCTGACCAGCGCTCAGAGCTTGTGATGGTTTCCGGCGCGCCCAAGCGGGTGTGACGGAATGCTTCACAAGCCCTCAGCGCCCCAGGCCAACCACGATGGCCTGGGCCAACTGCCACAAGGCCAGCCGGTGGGCCGCGACGAGGGCGTCCACATCCCCACCCTGCACCGGGGTGGCAATCTCTTGCAGACCGGTCAACACCGGCCTGGTTCCGCTCGGGTCACTCACCGTCCAGCGGGCCAACAGCTGCACCTGGCGGCGCGACTCGTCGGCCTGGAAGCTGAGCACCTCAACGCGCAACTGACGCTGGGCTACCACACCGGGCGGCAGCGGCGCCGTCCACACCTGGGGCACCGCCAGCCACAGCGCCAGGTCGTGGCGCAACAAGCGGGGCACGGCGTCACGCAGCGGCTCGGCCCAGCGGTGGCCACCCAGCGCCTGCACACCCGAACGTCCCTGCGACACCACGATGGCGTCGCGCTCCAGCACTTCGGGCAAGCTCACGGCCAGCAGCTGCAGCACCTGAACACCGCCGCCCTGCGGCTGCCCGGTAACGCTCACGGTAACGGCACCGGGCGCTGCGGCGCGCAATTGGTAAAGCTGTGCCGGCGGGCCAGGGTTGGCACAGGCGCCAAGCAAGGCCGCCGCGGTCAAGCCGATCAGCAGGCCGGCATGCAAGGACTTCAAGGACGACTCCTCAAGGGGCTGCGGTTCATGGCACGGCCACCCGGCCGCGGACTAGCGACTGCGGCTGCTGCTCGATCTGGTCGGCCAACTCGCGCACCGCGCGGGCGGCCCTGGACACATCGCCCATGGCCCTTTGCACACTTTGCAGAGGGGTCGACTCGTCGCTGGTGGCGCTGCGCAACGCGGCGGCGCTGCGTCCCAACTCATCGGCCGCCTGTTGCACACTGGCCAACAAGGGCGAGCCCGGTGTCAGCAGGGTCTCGGCCCGCACCGCAGCCGAGCCCACGCGGTCGGCGGCGCCCGTGACCCGGTCGGCCGCGCCGCCCACCCGCACCGAAGCATCGCCCGCCTGCCGCAAGGTGCCTTGCGCACTGTCGGCCAGGCCCGGCAGGCGCTTGTCCATTGAAGCCGCCAAGCGCGCCAGTGCGGCCGATGCCTGGGCCAGTTCCGCCAAGGTCTGCTTGATTTCGGGCCCGGCCACCAAACCACGCGCCGCCGCCAAGGTCTCGGCCAGGTCTTTGGACATGCGCGACACGTCCACGCCATCGAGCTGCTGTTGCAGGCTTTGAAAGCGCGTCAGGGTGGTGGGGATCAGAATCCGCCCGGCCGCGTCGCGCTGGGCCACCTGGCCGGCGCCGCGCAGGTCCAGGTCGACATACAGCTGCCCCGTCAACAGGCTCTGCGTGGCCAACTGGGCTGACAGGCCCTGCTGCACCAGCCCCGCCAGGGGATCGGCGATTTCGGGGCCATGGATGGTGCGCAGGCGTTCGCTGTCCAGTTCCACTTCCACCGGCACCGCAAAGCGCCCGCCCACGCTGGACACGTCCATCGACTGGACGCTGCCCAGCCGCACACCGCGAAAGACCACCGGCGAGCCGACCTGCAAGCCGTAGACCGAGCCGCTGAAAAACAGCACCGCACGTTCGCTGGGCTTGAACACGCGGGCCCCAAACACCACCACCACCGCAGCCACCAACAGGGCCAGCCCGAGCAGGGCAAAGAGGCCGATCCGCACCGCATTGGGTTTGCGGGTCATGGTGCCACCTGCAACGGCTGGGCGATGGGCTGCAAGATGGGCTGCGCCACCGGCTCGCGTCCACGCTGCATGAATTCACGCACCCGCTGCGGTCCGGCGTTGAGCAGGGCTTGCGGGGTGTCGAGCGCGGTCATGGTCTTTTCTACTTCATCCAAAAACAGCACCCGGTCGGCCACCGCAAAGGCGCTGTCGATGTCGTGCGTGACCATCACCACCGCGGTGCCCAATTGCCCGCGCAGCTGCAGTATCAGGGCATCCAGCCGCGCCACGTTGACCGGGTCCAGGCCCGAGCCCGGTTCGTCCAGAAACAACAACGGTGGGTCGAGCGCCAACGCGCGCGCCAGCGCCGCACGCTTGCGCATGCCGCCGCTCAGTTCAGCGGGCATCAGGTTGAACGCGGCTTCCAGGCCCACCAGCGCCAGCTTTTCCAGCGCATGCTGCTGGCACTGGGCGCGCGTGCGCGGGCTGAACATCCTCATCGGCAGCATCATGTTTTCGCCCACCGTCATGGCGCTCCACAGCGCACCGGCCTGGAACATCACGCCAAAGCGGCGGCGCAGGCGCTGCAGCGCGGCTTCTTCGCCGTCGTACAAATCCTGGCCTTCGATCAACACCCGCCCCGCCGCCGGGGCCTGCAGCCCGATCAGGTCGCGCAACAGCGAACTCTTGCCGCTGCCACTGGCGCCCAGCATCACCAGCACCTCGCCAGCGGCGACGTCAAAGCTGATGTCGTGCAGCACCACCCGGTCACCGTGGGCCACCGTCAGCGCCTGCACCTGCAGCATGGGCATGGGCATGGGCGTGGGTATGGGTATGGGTGCGGGCATGGGTACGGGCATGGAGATGACCATCAAAGGCCCAGGGCCTGAAAGGCCACGGTGGTGGCACAGGCTGCTGCAATGATCCAGACCAGCCCCTTGACCACCGCGGTGGTGGTGGCCAGCCCCACGGCCTGCGCGTCGCGTCCGGCGTGCAGGCCTTCGCGGCAACCGGCCAGCGACAACAACGCCGCGTACAGCGTGCACTTGAAGACGCCGACCCACAGGTGCGTCCAGGTCAGCGCCAGCAGGCTGCGGTGCAGGTATTCGGCCGCTGGCACACCGTAGACCAGCGTGGCCGGCACCAGGCCCGCCAGCACCCCCACCAGGCTGGCGTAGGCCATGATCAGCGGGGCCACCAGCACCAGCGCCAGCAGACGCGGCAAGACCAGGTGGTCGATCGGGTTGACGCCCAAGACGCGCAGCGCGTCAATTTCTTCGCCAGCCTGCATGGTGGCCAGCTGCGCGGCAAACGACGCCCCGACGCGGCCGGCCAGGATCATGCCGGTCATCAAGCCGGCCAGCTCACGCACCATGCCCACGGTGACGATGTCGGCGATGAAGGTCGGCGCGCCCATCTTTTCCAATTGCGCCCCGCCCATGTAGGCCAGCATCAGGCCGACCAAAAAACAGGTCAGCGCCACGATCGGCATGGACAACGGGCCGGTCTGGTCGATCTGGCGCAGCAGGTCACTTAAGCGCAAGCCGCTCTTGCCGCGCAGCAAGCGGGCGGTGGCCAACAGCACCTCGCCGATGAAGCTGGCCGTGATCAGGGCTTCGCGGGCGTTGGCCTGCACCCGTTCGCCCAAACGCCCCAGCGCCGAATCCGTCACCGCTTCAACAGCCGCCACCGCCGGGGTGTTGCCGGGGCTGGTGCGCAGCGCAGGGTCGGGCGTGGCGGGGTTGCTCATGCTGGCGCGCACTGTACTGCGCAATCGGGCTACGATGAACGTAAGAAGGCCGTCGCTTGGGCGACATCCGATCAGGTCCAAACCACACCGTCGCGCAGCCACGATGAACCTTTCACCGCCCGCATCCACCACAGCCCCCGTCAAGGCCTGGCCTTCAGGCGCCGGCCTGTCCCGGCGCGATCGGCGCCAGGCACTGTTGTCCTTGGGCGCCTTGGGCCTGGGGGCCTGGGTGGCACGCCCCGCGGCCGCCCAGACCTTTGACCACAGCCACGCGGCCTGGACAACCCTGCTGAAAAAGCATGTGGTGCTGTTGGGTGGCGGCAAAGCGTCGCAGGCTCGTTATGCCGGCTTTGCCAGCGACAGCAGCGCGCTCAAGGCCTACACCGACAGCTTGAGCGCGGTCAGCAGCACGGCGTTCAACGCCTTCAGCAAGCCACAGCAGATGGCCTTCCTGATCAACGCCTACAACGCCTTCACGGTGGCGTTGATCCTCACCCGCTACCCCAAGCTGGCGTCGATCCGCGACCTGGGCACATTGCTGAGCAACCCCTGGAAGCCCAAGTTCATCGTTTTGCTGGGCACCGAGATGTCGCTCGACAACATCGAACACGACACCCTGCGCGCCAAGGGCCGCTATGACGACCCGCGCATCCACTTTGCCGTCAACTGCGCCAGCATCGGCTGCCCCATGCTGCGCGAAGAAGCCTTCGTTGGCGACCGGCTGGAAGCCCAGCTGGACGAACAGAGTCTGCGCTTCATGAGCGACCGCAGCCGAAATCGTTTTGCCGACGGCAAGCTGCAACTGAGCAAGATCTTCGACTGGTACGGCGACGACTTCAAGCAGGGGCACAAGGGCATCACGTCGCTGGGCGCCTTTGCCGCGCGCTACGCCAACCAACTGGCCGATGCGCCGGCTGAGCGCGACCGCATCAAGGCCCAGGGTCTGGAGATTGGTTTTCTGGACTACGACTGGAAGCTCAACGACGCGCGGTAGCGGCGGCTCGGAAAAACCGCCACTCGGACCGCCAGTCGAACCGCCCGCCTACCAGGTGTCGATGAAGCGGCTGCGGCTTTCGCGCAGCGGCGCCGATGCCAACGCCAAAGCCACCCGTTGACGGGTAGACGCCGGGTCGATCACCGCGTCAATCTCCAAGGTGGCCGCCATGTTCAACGCACCACCGGCCTCCCTCTGAGCGTCCAGCAGGTATTTGAACAGGGCTTCTCTTTCTGGCCCAGCGGCCGCGGCCTCCAGCTCTTTGCGAAAGCCCAGGCGCACCGCGCCTTCCAGCCCCATGCCACCAAACTCGCCAGTAGGCCAGGACAGCGTGGCATCGGGCGCGTGAAAGCCACCCGCGGCCATCGCCATGGCGCCCAGGCCATAGCCCTTGCGCAGCACCACCGCCACGAAGGGAACACGCAGCGCTGCACCCACCACAAACATGCGGCTGACATGGCGCACCTGGGCCTGCTCTTCCACGGCCGGGCCGACCATGAAACCCGGCGTGTCGATCAAGCTCACCAAAGGCAGGCCGTGGGCGTTGCACAGCTGCATGAAGCGGGCCGCCTTGTCGGCCGCCGGTGCGTCGATGGCGCCACCCAGGTGCAGCGGGTTGTTGGCCAGCACGCCGACCGCGCGGCCTTCCAGGCGCGCCAGGGCAGTGACCATGCCAGCGCCAAAGCCGGTGCGCAGTTCCAGCACGCTGCCCACGTCAAACAGGTGCTGCAAGGCTTGACGCACGTCATAGACCCGCAGGCGGTTGGCCGGCACCACGGGGCGCAACGCCAGCGCGTCAGGCGCAGTCCAATCGCCCAGCCGACCCTGGAAAAAAGACAGGTAGTGGCGCGCCACCTTCACCGCCTGCACTTCATCGTCGACCAGCACGTCGATCACGCCGTTGCCGTGCTGCACCGCTGACGGGCCCACCTGCTCGGGCTTGAATGTGCCCAGCCCACCGCCTTCGATCATGGCCGGCCCACCCATGCCGATGTTGGACGCGCGGGTGGCGATGATCACGTCGCAACAGCCCAGCAGCGCCGCGTTGCCGGCAAAACAGCGGCCGGCGGCAATGCCCACCAAGGGCACCTGGCCGCTGAGGCGCGCCAAGCTGGCAAAGGTGGGCACGTGCAGGCCGGCCACGATGGGCATGTCAACGTCACCCGGGCGGCCGCCGCCACCTTCGGCAAACAAGACCACGGGCAGGCGGTTTTGCAGCGCCAGGCCGAGCAGGCGGTCGGTCTTCTGGTGGTTGCGAAAGCCCTGGGTGCCGGCCAGCACCGTGGCGTCGTAGGCCAGCACGGCGGCGCGCGACTGTTCAGGCCCAAAGTGCGCACCGTTGACAGCGCCCACACCGGTGACCAAACCGTCGGCCGGCGTGTTGCTGATCAGGTCTTCGGCACTGCGGCGCCGACTCTGCGCCGCCACGGCCAACGCGCCGTACTCGCTGAAGCTGCCTTCGTCGCACAGCGCAAGAATGTTTTCGCGCGCGCTGCGCTGGCCCCGGGCATGGCGTGCGGCCACCGCGTCGGGACGGGCGGCGTCCAGCGTGCGGGCGTGGCGGTCCAGCACCCGTTGAAGGTCGGCGCGGACCACCGTAGCAGCTGCAGCTGCAGCTGCAGATGCATCGGCTTCGGCATCGGCATCGGCATCGGGGTCGGCATCCGCATCCGCATCCGCTGATGCTGTGGCTACCCGCTGGACCGACCCGGCGACGGATTCACCGAGCTCGGGCTGCAACAGGGCCAGCAGCTGACCGGCCTGCACCTGTGCGCCCGCGGCCACCTGCCACTGCAGCACGCGGCAGCACTGCGCAGCCGTCAACTCGTGCTCCATCTTCATGGCTTCCAGCACCACCAGGGCACCCCCATCGGGCACCCACTGTTCAGCAGCGGCCAACAACGACACCACACGGCCCGCCATCGGGGCGCGCAGCTCAAAGGCGCTGGTCGGTGCAGCCAGGGTGTGTGCGCAGCCCAAGGGCATCAAAGCGGCCAGGTGCTGCTCGACAAAACCGGTGTGCAGGTCGACCCAGGCCGCCAGCTCTGGGCGGGCGGCCAGCGCTCGCAACAGGGTGAGGTTGGTGACCACACCCTCAACCCGAAACTGGGCCAGGGCACGCTGCGAGCGGCGCAACACGTCGGTGAAGTTGGCGCCCGGCGCATGCACCACCAGCTTGGCCAGCAGGCTGTCGAACTGTGGTGCGGCCAGCGCACCGTGGTGGCCATGGGTGTCCACCCGCACACCCGGCCCACCGGGCAGCTGCCAGTCCGTCACCACGCCTTCCGAAGGCCGCCCCTGCCCCTGCCCCTGCGCGTCCAGCGTTTCGGCGTTGACGCGCCACTGGATCGCGTGGCCCTTCACGGCCGGCGGCTGCATGGGGTCCAGCCCCAGCTGGCTCAAGCGGGCGCCCGCGGCCTGGGCGATCTGCAGCTGCACCAGGTCCAGCCCGGTCACCATTTCGGTCACCGTGTGCTCCACCTGCAAGCGGGCATTGGCTTCGATGAAATAGAAGGCGCCACCGGGTTCCAGCAAAAACTCAAAGGTGCCCAGGCTGCGGTAGGCCAAATGCTGCGCCAGCTGCAAGGCGGCCGCTGTGATGTCGGCGCGAAGCTTGGGCTCCAGAGCGGGGCTGGGCGCGATCTCGACCAGCTTCTGGTGCTGGCGCTGCAAGGTGCATTCGCGCTCGCCCAGGCTGACAACGTGTGCGCCATCGCCCAGCACCTGCACCTCGATGTGGCGGGCGCGCGGCAGCCAGCGCTCCACATACACCGCGTCGACACCAAAGGCATGGCGCGCCTCGGACACGCAGCGCTCAAATGCCGATGGCAGATCGGCCAGCTGGCGAACCACCCGCAGCCCACGCCCGCCACCCCCACCCACCGCCTTGACCATCAGCGGCGCGCCGCCCTGCTCGGCCATGAAGGCCTGGGCCTGGGCCAGGCTGACCGGCCCGTTGCTGCCCGGCAGCACCGGCACCCCCAGTTGCCGCGCCAGCGCCAACGCTTGAGCTTTGTCGCCCAAAAGCTG
>JAYVSX010000369.1:0-19128 GCA_043774975.1 Rubrivivax sp. | reverse complement strand
CGAATGCCGATCTCGTGTTCGAGTACGGCGCGCACGCAATGCGGGCTGCGTGGGTCGGTGGACAGGCGGTCGGGAATGGGGGGCCGGTCAGTGGCTGCTGTCATGAGGGTCGGCTCGTGTGGGAAAGGGTACGCGGCAGATTGTCGTGCATCCGCTGTCGGGCGACGCCAGGGCCTGCGGCAGCCACAGCCAAGCGTCAGCGCGGGTACAGCAACGCATAGCAAAGTACGTCAACGGGTTGGTTTGCACAGGTCTGAGCAGCGCCAAGCAGGCCCGAGAGAGCCCAAAACGGGCCCGAGAAAGCCCTAAACGGGCCGAGGCGGGCCGAAGCGGGCCGAATCGGCCCTAGCATTCAGCGTTGGCCGACCGAGCCCGAAACCACATCACCGAGACCCCGTCCATGACGACCCAGCAGCCCACCATCATCTACACGCTCACCGACGAAGCACCCCTGCTGGCGACGTGCGCCTTCTTGCCCATCATCCGCGCCTTTGCGGCCCCGGCGGGCATCACGGTGCGGACCAGCGACATCTCGGTGGCAGCGCGCATCCTGGCCGGTTTCCCGGAGTGCCTGACCGATGCGCAGAAGGTGCCCGACAACCTGGCCGAGCTGGGGCGTCTGACGCTGCTGCCCGACACCAACATCATCAAGCTGCCCAACATCAGCGCTTCGCAGCATCAGCTGGTCAGCGCCATCAAGGAACTGCAAGGCAAGGGCTACGCCATCCCCGACTTCCCCGAAAACCCCAAGACCGACGAAGAAAAGTCGATCCGCGCCCGCTACTCCAAGTGCCTGGGCAGCGCGGTCAACCCGGTCTTGCGTGAGGGCAACTCCGATCGCCGCGCGCCTTTGGCAGTGAAGCGTTTTGCGCGCAAGAACCCGCACAGCATGGGCGTTTGGAGCCAAGCTTCGCGCACCCACGTGGCGACCATGAAGGTGGGCGATTTTTACCACGGTGAAAAGTCGATGACGCTGGACAAGGCCCGCGACGTGAAGATGGACCTGCTCACCGCCAGCGGCAAGACGCTGGTGCTCAAGCCCAAGGTCTCCTTGCTGGCCGGTGAAATCATCGACAGCATGTTCATGAGCAAGAAGGCGCTGTGCGACTTCTATGAATACGAGATGGAAGACGCGCGCAAGACCGGCGTGATGTTCTCGCTGCACGTCAAGGCCACGATGATGAAGGTCTCGCACCCGATCGTCTTTGGCCACGCGGTGCGCATCTTCTACAAAGAGGCCTTCGAAAAACACGGCAAGCTGTTTGACGAACTGGGCGTCAACGTCAACAACGGCATGGTCAACCTCTACGACAAGATCGCCACGCTGCCCACGTCCAAGCGCGAAGAAATCACGCGTGACCTGCACGCCTGCCACGAGCACCGGCCCGAGCTGGCCATGGTGGACTCGGCCAAGGGCATCACCAACCTGCATGCGCCCAACGACGTGATCGTCGATGCGTCAATGCCGGCCATGATCCGCATTGGCGGCAAGATGTGGGGCGCCGATGGCCGGCCCAAGGACACCAAGGCGGTCATCCCCGAGAGCACCTTTGCCCGCATCTACCAGGAGATGATCAACTTCTGCAAGACCAACGGCAACTTCGACCCCGTCACCATGGGCACCGTGCCCAACGTGGGCTTGATGGCGCAGCAGGCCGAAGAGTACGGCTCGCACGACAAGACCTTTGAAGTGGCCGAGGCCGGCCAGGCGCGCATTGTCGACATTGCCACTGGGGAAGTGCTGCTGGTGCAAAACGTCGAAGCCGGCGACATCTGGCGCATGTGCCAGGTCAAAGACGCGCCCATTCGCGACTGGGTCAAGTTGGCCGTCACGCGGGCCCGCAACTCGGGCATGCCGGCGCTGTTCTGGCTGGACCCGTACCGCCCGCACGAAGCGCAGCTGATCAAGAAAGTGGAAACCTACCTGCAGGACCACGACACCACGGGCCTGGACATCCAGATCATGTCGCAAGTGCGGGCCATGCGCTACACGCTGGAACGTGTGGTGCGCGGCCTGGACACCATCTCGGTCACCGGCAACATCCTGCGTGATTACCTGACTGACCTGTTCCCGATCATGGAGCTGGGCACCAGCGCCAAGATGCTGTCGGTGGTGCCCTTGATGGCCGGTGGTGGCATGTACGAAACCGGCGCCGGCGGCTCAGCCCCCAAGCATGTACAGCAGCTGGTGCAAGAGAACCACCTGCGCTGGGACTCGCTGGGCGAGTTTCTGGCCCTGGCCGTTTCCTTGGAAGAGCTGGGCATCAAAACCAACAACGGCAAAGCCAAGCTGCTGGCCAAGACCTTGGACGCTGCCACCGGCAAGCTGCTGGACAACAACCAGTCGCCGTCGCCCACCACCGGCAAGCTGGACAACCGCGGCAGCCAGTTCTACCTGGCGCTGTACTGGGCGCAGGAACTGGCCGCCCAGACCGAAGACAGCGAATTGAAGGCGGCCTTTGCACCGCTGGCCCGTGCCTTCAGCAGCCAGGAAAAAACCATCATCGAAGAGTTGTCGGTGGTGCAGGGCAAGGCGGTCGACATTGGCGGCTACTACTTTGCCGACCCCGAAAAGTGCAAGGCGGTGATGCGGCCCAGCGCCACGCTCAACGGCCTGTTGGCGGGCGCCCGCGGCTGATCGCATGCCCGCATGACCGGCTGACCGGCTGACTGGCGGTTCAGCGGTTCAGCGCTACGGCAAAGTCGCCCTGGCACCGAGCCCCGTCAACCGCAGCACATGGTGTGCGATGACGGCTTCTTCGTTGGTGTGCAGCACCCGCACCTGCACTGCGCCGCCAGCGGCGTTGATGCACCGCGCACCCGCAGCGTTGGCGTCGGCGTCCAGCGTCAGCCCCATCCACGCCGCCGCCTGCACGATGCGGGCTCGCAGGGGTGCTGCGTTTTCGCCGATGCCACCGGTGAAGACCAGGGTGTCGATGCCACGCAGCGCCGCTGCCAGCCCGGCCAGTTCGCGCACCGCCGATTCGACAAAGTGATCGATGGCCAGCGCCGCCAAGGGGCTGGCGCTGGCCATCAGGCTGCGCATGTCGGCCGACAGGTTGGACAGGCCCAGCAGACCCGATTGTTGGTGCAGCAATCGCTCCACGCCTTGAATGTCCATCGCATGGTGACGCAACAGGTGCAGCACCACCGCGGCGTCGATGCGGCCGCAGCGGGTGCCCATGGTCAGGCCGTCCAGCGGCGAAAAGCTCATCGTGGTGGCCACCGACCGGCCGTGGCTGACGCCGCACATCGACGCACCATTGCCCAGGTGTGCCACCACCATCCGGCCAGCCAGCAAGTGCGGCTCGGTGCTGGCCAACTGCGCGCAGATGGACTCGTAGGACAGGCCGTGAAAGCCGTAGCGCCGCACGCCGGCGTCGTGCCAGCGCTGCGGCAGGGCAAAGCGTTGGTGCACGGCCGGTTGGTGGCGGTGAAACGCGGTGTCAAAACACGCCACCTGCGGCACCTGGGGGAATGCCTGGCGTGCCGCCTCAATGCCGCTCAGGTTGTGCGGTTGGTGCAGCGGTGCCAGCGCTGCCAGGGCCTGCAGCGCTTGAATCACCGCGTCGTCGATCTGCATCGGCTGATCGAAGTTGGGGCCGCCGTGCACCACCCGGTGGCCGACTGCAGCCACGCGCCACGGCCGGCTCGCAGTTTCCACCTGGGCCAGCACCTGAGCAAGCGCCTGGGCATGGGTGAGCGTGCCGGGCGCTTGACCCAAGCCTTCGACTTGCCCTGACAGCACCGGTTGGCCCGGCTCGCCGCCGGCCACAAACAGTGCGTACTTGACCGACGAACTGCCGGCGTTGAGGGTCAGCACGCAGTCGGTCATGGCGGATGGCGGGCGTGCGTGTCAGACGTAGTCTTTGTACTTGTCCAGAAAGCGGATCGGCTTGGCCAGCGCGTCGCGGCGGAAGGGGTCGCCCAGTTCGCGGGTGCACATGATCTCGATCACGCAGGTCTTCTTCTGGTTCATCTGCAGGTCAATGGCCTTTTTCAAAGCCGGGCCCACGTCTTCCAGCCGGTCGACCACGATGGCTTCACTGCCCATGGCCTGCGCAATACCGGCAAAGCTCTGGTTGTCCAACTCGCCAGCCACAAAGCGGCGGTTGTAGAAGTCGACCTGGTTCTTCTTCTCGGCGCCCCACTGGCGGTTGTGGAAGACCACCGCCGTGACCGGGATGTTGTGGCGCACGCAGGTCATGACTTCACTCATGCTCATGCCCCAGGCACCGTCACCGGCATAAGAAATGGCCGGGCGGTCGGGCGCGGCCACCTTGGCGCCGATGATGGTGGGGAAGGCGTAGCCGCAGTTGCCAAAGCTCATTGGCGCAAAGAAGCTGCGCGGTTCGTCAAAGCGCAGGTAGCTGTTGGCCACCGAGTTGATGTTGCCGATGTCGGTGGACACCATGGCGCGTGGCGGCATGGCCTTTTCCAGTTCGCGCAGCACCTGGCGTGGGTGCAGGTAATGGCCGCCGGAGAAGGGCTTTTCCTGGCCGCTCTCTTCGATCATGTCCAGGCTGTAGGCGTCGCGTTCGTGGGTCCAGCCGTCGAGTTCTTTTTCCCAGGCGGCTTTTTCGCTGGCGATTTTGTTGGCGCGCTCGGCTTTGGTGGCGTCACAACCCAGGGTCTGGCTGCCGATGCGCGCCAGCAGCGCCTGGGCCACCGCCTTGGCGTCGCCGTGGATGCCGACGGTGATTTTCTTGACCAGGCCCAGGTTGGTGTGGTCGGCCTCGATCTGGATGATCTTGGCGTCCTTGGGCCAGTAATCCAAGCCGTGCTGCGGCAGCGTGCCAAACGGGCCCATGCGCAAGCCCAGCGCAATCACCACGTCGGCCTGGGCGATCAGCTTCATGGCGGCCTTGCTGCCCTGGTAGCCCAGCGGGCCGGCCCACAGCGGGTGCTTGGCCGGGAAGGCGTCGTTGCGCAGGTAGCCCACGCAGACCGGCGCGCCCAGCCGCTCGGCCAGCGCCTTGCATTCTTCGACCGCATTGCCCATCACCACACCACCCCCAGCCAGGATGACCGGGAACTTGGCCGTGGCCAACAGCGCTGCGGCGGCGTTCAGGCTGTTTTCACCGCCCGCGCCGCGCTCCACGCGCATGGGCTGAGGGATCTCGCAGTTGATCTCGCCGTAGAAATAATCGCGCGGGATGTTGAGCTGGGTCGGGCCCATTTCCGAGATGGCGCGGTCAAAGCAGCGCGCGGTGAATTCAGCCATGCGCTTGGGGTTGACCACGTGGCCTTGGTACTTGGTGAACTCCTGGAACATCGGCAATTGGTTGGCTTCTTGAAAGCCACCCAGGCCCATGCCCATGGTGCCGGTCTCAGGCGTGATCATCACCACCGGGCTGTGCGCCCAGTAGGCCGCGGCGATGGCGGTGACGCAGTTGCTGATGCCGGGGCCGTTCTGGCCAATCACCACGCCGTGGCGCCCCGACACCCGCGCGTAGCCGTCGGCCATGTGGCCTGCGCCTTGTTCGTGCACCACCGGGATCAGCGTGATGCCGGCCGGCGCAAAGATGTCCATCGCGTCCATGAAAGCCGAGCCCATGATGCCGAACATGGTGTCCACGCCCTGGGCCACCAGGGTTTCGACGAAGGCTTCCGATGGGGTCATCTTCTGCACGCCGGTGATGGCGGTGCGGTTGATGCTGGGGTTTGTCATGGCGGAGTTCCTTAAAAAGGACGGGCGCTGCAAGGTTTGCATGCGCTGTGAGTGGCGCGGCGAAGGGCCGATTCATGGGCCGAGAGTTGCCCGCGAATTCTGGTGGCGCAGGGACAGGGTGTCAAGAAAAACTCAGTTTACGGAACGGATTGGTCTATTTTCCTGAACAACCCTATCATTGCAACATGCAAACACCGCGCCGCAGCCCCAATCGCCTGCTAGAGATTGAGGGCGAAACGCCGGCGCTGCGCATGATTTCGCTGCTGGAGTTGATCGCCGCCAAAGACCAGGGCTTGTCGCTGCAGGCGCTGGTGGACGCCACCGGTTTGCCCAAGGCCACGCTGCACCGCATGTTGGCTCAGCTGGAAGGCGCCGCGTTCTTGCAGCGTGGTGCCGATGGCCGCCAATACCGTGCCGGTGTCCGGGCGCGGCGCTTTGCCGAAAGCCTGCTCTTTCACAGCATTCACCATGGTGCTCGCCATGCGGTGTTGCGGCACCTGGTGGACGAATTGGGCGAGAGCTGCAACCTGACCGCATTGAGTGGCAGCGAAGTGATCTACATCGACCGTGTGGAGACCCAGGCGCCGCTGCGCTTTTATCTGCAGCCCGGCTCGCGCGTGCCGGTGCATTGTTCGGCCAGTGGCAAGTTGCTGTTGGCACAGATGACCCCCGGTGAAAGACGCCAGCTGCTGCAGCACGCACCTTTAACGCGTTATACCGAACACACCCTGACCAACTTCGAAGCGCTGGAAACCGAGGTCCGCCAAGTCAAACGCCAGGCCTACGCCATCGACCGCGAAGAATTCTTGCCGGGCTTGCTGTGTGTGGCGGTGCTGGTGCCGGCCACGGGCCGGCCGTCCAATCTGTGCGTGGCCGTGCAGGCACCGGTGATGCGCCTGCCGCTGGCGCGGGCCACCGAATTGCTGCCGGCCCTGCAACGCGCAGCGCAGGCGCTGGCCGCGATTGAAGGTGAAGTGGCCAGCAAAACAACCCCCGCCAAAGCGCCAAGGCGCAAGGCCTGACCTGACCTGAACTGACTTGACCTGGAGCCGACCCGGCAAACCCCATGAACGACTTGGCTTCCCTGCGGCCCGCTGCCATGGTTTCGGTGCGCGACGTTTTTGGCATCAACAGCCCCCTGCAGGTGCCAGCCTTTGCCCTGCGCGACGAGCACGTGCCTGACGTCGACCCCGCCTACCGCTTCAACCCCGATGTGACGCTGGCCATCCTGGCCGGCTTCACGCGCAACCGCCGCGTGCTGGTGCAAGGGCTGCACGGCACCGGCAAGAGTACCCACATCGAGCAGGTGGCGGCGCGCCTGAACTGGCCCTGTGTGCGGGTCAACCTGGACGGCCACATCAGCCGACTCGACCTGGTGGGCCGCGACGCCGTGGTGCTGCGTCAGGGCCAGCAGGTGACCGAGTTTCAAGAGGGCATCGTGCCCTGGGCGCTGCAGCGGCCGGTGGCGCTGGTTTTTGACGAGTACGACGCGGGCCGACCCGACGTGATGTTTGTCATCCAGCGCGTGCTGGAACGCGAAGGCAAGTTCACGCTGACCGACCAGAACCGGGTCATCAGCCCGCACCCCTTCTTTCGCCTGTTTGCCACCGCCAACACCGTGGGCCTGGGCAACCTGAATGGCCTGTACCACGGCTCGCAAAAACTCAACCACGCGCAGATCGACCGCTGGAACATCGTGGCGTCGTTGAACTACCTGCCGGCCGACGAAGAGATCGCCATCGTCTTGGCTCGGGTGCCTTCGTTGGCCACCGACGAACGCGGTCGAACGCAGGTGGCGGCCATGGTGGCGCTGGCCGACCTCACACGCAAAGGCTTTGCCGCGGGCGATCTGTCGACCTTGATGTCGCCGCGCACCGTGATCACCTGGGCCGAGAACTGCGAGATCTTTCGCCAGGTGGGCATGGCCTTTCGGCTGTCCTTCCTGAACAAGTGCGACGAAGCCGAGCGGCCGCTGGTGGCCGAGTACTACCAGCGCTGCTTTGGCGTGGAGTTGGCCGAAGCCTTTGAAGGCGGCGGCCGGGCCTGAGACCAGCAGCGCAACCCGCACAGCAACCCGCCCTGCAAGCGATGCAAGTCCAACACCCGCATCAGGCCAGCGTGACACGCCATCAACAGCGCGTGGAAGAACTGTGTGGCGCGCTGGTGCGTGCGCTCACGGGTCAGCGCGACCTGCACTTCCGGGCCCGGCGCCTGCACCGTGGCGCTCGGCTGCTGCCCATCGCCGCGCCGCACTTGTACCCTTCACCCGACGCAGACTTTTCCTGCTTTCGTGGTGCCGCCGACGGTTTGGCGTTGCGCTTGCTGCATTCAGACCTGGCGCTTCATGTGCAGCACGCGCCGTTGCCCGGCGCGGCCCGCGCGGTGTTTGACCTGCTCGAGCAGCAGCGCGTGGAATCGCTGGTGGCGCAGACCTGGCCCGGTGCGCGCGCCAACCTGCGCCACCGCTTCGAGCGCTGGTCGGCGGCCTTTGCGGCGTCGGACCTGATTGAAACCAGCAGCGGCATGCTGCTCTTTGCCTTGGCTCAAACCAGCCGCACGCACCTGACCGGCGAGCCGGTGTTTGAAGCCGCCGAAGACGCGATCGAAGCCACCCGCGGCGCCTTGATGCAAGCGGCCGGCCACCACCTGTGGCAGATGAAACGCGAGCGCCACTCGCAGGCCCGCTTTGCACCCCACGCGCTGGCCCTGGCCCAGCTGTTGGCCCAGATGTTGGCGGACCTGCGCGGCCAGGGCGGTGACGCCATTGCAGAAGCGAACGAAGACCCCGCGCTGGGCCTCTTCACATTGCGCGTGGACATGGGCGACGGGTCCGAAGAAGCCACCGTGGTGGCCGAGCACGGCAACAGCCGCGTGCTGGAAGACGCAGGCCATCGCTACCGCGTGTTCACACGTGAATTCGACCAGCAACACCATGCCGTGCGGCTGGCCCGCGCCGAAGAGCTGCACACCCTGCGCCAGGCGTTGGACACGCGCATCGCCCATTCGGGCTTGAACATCGGCCGCCTGGCCCGCCAGCTGCAGTCGCTGCTGGCCCAGAGCCGGCCCGACGACTGGGACAGTGGCCAGGAGCAGGGCCGCATCGACGGTCGGCGGCTGGCCCAGTTGGTGGCCTCACCGACCGAGCGGCGACTGTTCCGCACCCCGCACCTGGAGCCGCAGGCGCGCTGTGCGGTGACGCTGTTGATCGACTGTTCTGGTTCGATGAAACAGCATGCGGACCAGACATCGCTGCTGGCCGATGTGTTGGCGCGTGCGCTGGAGCAAGCCGGCGTGCTGGTGGAAGTGCTGGGCTACACCACGGCAGCCTGGAACGGCGGCCGCGCCGCCAAGGCCTGGCAGCGTGCCGGCCGGCCCCCCAACCCTGGGCGTTTGAACGAAGTGCGCCACCTGATCTTCAAGGAGGCCGGCACCGCATGGCGCCGCTCGCGCCTGGGCCTGGCAGCGCTGCAAAAGCCCGACCTGTACCGTGAAGGCATTGACGGTGAAGCGGTGGAATGGGCCTGCGAGCGACTGCGTGCGCTGCCCTCTGATGCGGCTGGGCCAGACATCGACCGGCGGCTGCTCCTGGTGCTGTCAGACGGCAGCCCGATGGACACCGCCACCCACCTGGCCAACGACGTGCACCATTTGGACCACCACCTGCGCCAGGTGGTGCAACAGCAAGAGGCACGCGGCGGCGTCGAAATCCTGGGGTTGGGCGTGGGGCTGGACCTCAGCCCTTACTACAGCCGCTGCCAGGCGCTGGACCCCACTGCCGCCATCAGCCACGCCACCTTTGGCGAGGTCATTGATCTGATGTCGGGCCGCCGACGGCGCTGACGGGGCCGCCACCTCTTGCCTGCCCAACTGAACCGCCCAACTGAACCGCACACGCTGGAGAGAACCCATGGTCCTGCTTGAATTTTCAATGGCCCCCCGCGGCCACGCCGAGAGCCTGAGCAACGACGTTGCGCGTGTCATCGATGTCATTGACAAGAGCGGCCTGCCTTACCAGTTGACCGCCATGGGCACGCTGATCGAAGGTGAGTGGGCCGACGTCATGGCCGTTGTGACGGACTGCTTTGAAGCGCTGAAGACCGACTGCCCGCGCATCAGCGTGCACCTGAAGGCCGACTTCCGCGTCGGGCACAGCGGGCGATTGACGGCCAAGGTGCAAAAGGTGGAACAGCACCTGGGGCGCAAGCTCAGCACCTGAACTCGCGCGCCCGGGTGCGACGCACTCCAGCCGTCACCCAAACCGATCTCGACAGCGAAGCCGCCCCCAGGCCTGTCGAAAGAACGTTGCTGTATCCCGCACGGGTTCCCCCCCTCGGTCTGGGGGGGTGTTGGTGTTTTCCCGATGTTCGCGCCGGGGTTCGGTGGGAAACTGGTCGTAACCGATGCAAAAGCACGCGGTCGCCAAGCATCCAACTGAGGGAGTTCAAGTCATGGCCATATCGTTTCGCAAGATCAAAGGTGGTGTTTGTGGTGCAGCCTTGCTGGCAACCATGGGCGCCCAAGCGGCCGTCAGTGGCGCCATCTTCACCACCTTGGCGGACGGCTCGGCCGTCAACGCCAACATCTTCAGTGCCAAGTGCGACGGCCTGGGTGTCTACCTTGACGGTGGGCCAGGCCCCAATGCACCGCAGGGCGCCGCCGGCTTGCCCGATGGTGACTACTACTACCAGGTCACCGACCCCAGTGGCAAGACACTGCTCAGCACCGATGCCCAGAAGTTCCGGCGCTTCACCGTCACGGCCGGCATCATCAGCTCGCGTGTGGCACCGGCCGCGGCGGGCGACCATCAGACGGGCATCGACGTCGATCATGGCGCGGTGACCATCGAACTCTGCCCGTTTCTGGATACGCCCAACAATGGCGGCGAATACAAGGTTTGGGTGACGCCGGTAGCCAATTTTTCGGGCAACGCCGACTTGGTGGACAACGGCTACAACCCGGGCTTCTTCCACGGCTTTTTGCCCGCGGCATCCAAGACCGACAATTTCAAGGTCAAGAGCAGGAGGTCGGTTTGCCTGACGATCATCAAGTTCGCCGACAACGGCGATGAGCGGTACACCTACGGTGAGCCGCTGCTGAACTGGCCGGTCCATATTTACGACTCACAGGGCATTGAGGTGAGAGGCACGCTGTGGACGGGCGCCCCAGGCACAACCTTCCCGACGCTGCGTGTCTGCGCGCTGCCACCAGGCGACTACACGGTGTCGGAAGAGCCTTACAACACCTTGATCTATGGGTCTTGGCAGGTCAATACGAATCTGTTGGACAAGACCTACCTGACCCCGGCCAAACTCTCGGTGGTGGTCAGGATGGGTACGGTCGATCGCACGCTGTACTTCGGCAATCTGGGTAAGTGATCAAGGCCAGTGATGGGCGCTGAGCCTACCGCGCCGGCGGCGGCTGGGCGGGCTCAATCCCTCACTTCAACGCGCTACAGCTGACGGCGCTGCGGCAAGTGCGTCATGCGGCTGGCCGAGTCTGATCGGACCGCCGCTTGACGCGCGCCGGCCCACACCAATGACGAGAAAGCGGTCGGCCCTGGTGGGCCGCGCTTCGGTGTCAAGGGCGTGACGGCCATCACCCGTTGCTGCGCCAACCCTGGCGCATCAACAGCGTGCGAAGCAGCCGCGAGGCGCAGTGGCTGGCGGCGCAGCCGGGCTGACCCGCAGCGCAGATGGTCCGGCGCTTGGGTGCGGTGCCTGGGTGCGGTGCTGCTGCACTCAGTTGGCCGACCCCAGCCAGGTGGCCAACTTCGGAAACAGCAGCACCAGGCCCACACCCACCAGCTGCAGCACCATGAACTGCACCATGCCGGCGTAGATGTCCTTCAACGGCCACTGCGGCACCACCCCTTTCAGGAAGTAGGCCGACAAGGCCACCGGCGGCGACAGCCAGGCGGTTTGCAGCGTCATGGCCACCAGCGTGCAGAACCAGATCATGTCGATGCCGGCGGCCTGCACGATGGGCAGCACGATGGGCAGCACGATCAGCACGATGGGCACCCACTCCAGCGGCCAGCCCAGCACAAAGATTACGGCCAGGATGACGATCAGCATGGCCATCGGCGGCAGGTTCATGCCGGTCAGCAAGCCGGCCAGGAAGTCGGCGCTGCCCAGGCGTGAAAAGACCGAACCAAAGAGGTTGGACGCCACCACCAGCATCAGGATCATGCTCGACACTTCCAGCGTTTGAAATGCAGCGCGGCGCACCTTGGCCAGTGTCATGCGGTGCGAACCCAGCGTCAGCAAAAACACCGCCGCACAGCCCACCGCGCCGGCGTCGGTGGGCGTGGCAATACCGGCCAGGATGACACCCAGCGTGGACAAGATGACCACGATCACCGGCAGCACGCCAATGGCCAGATCCTTGAGCACCGCCGTCATCGAGGTGGCGCGCAATTCGGGCGGCAGCACCGGGCCCAGGGCCGGGTTGATCCAGCAGCGCACCAGGCACCAGACGGTGAAGATGGTGGCCAGCAGCAGGCCCGGGATGATGGCCGCGGTGAACAGCTCGGTGGCGGGCACGCCAACCACTGGGCCCATCACGATCAGCATCACCGAAGGGGGTATCAAGATGCCCAGCGTGCCGCCGGCCGCAATGGCGCCGGCGCTCAACTTGGTGTCGTAGCCGCTTTTGATCATGGCCGGGCCGGCCATCACGCCCAGCAGCGTGACGGCAGAACCCACGATGCCGGTTGCGGCAGCAAAGATGGTGGCCGTGATCAGCACCGCCAGGTAAAGCGAGCCGCGCACACCCGACAGCAGCTGCTGGATGCCGGTGAACATGCGCTCCATCAAGCCAGACTGCTCGAGCAAGAAGCCCATGAACAGGAAAAAGGGGATGGACGCCAGCACGGTGTCTTTCATCACCGAGAAGGTCTGCAGCACCGCCAGGTCAAAGACCACGCCGCCCAGCGCGATGTAGCCGGTGGCCAGGGAAACCGCACCCAAGGTGAAGGCGATGGGAAAGCCGACGAAGATGATCAGGAAGAGAAAGGCCAAAGCCACCAGACCGAGAATTTCGTTGCTCATGCCGTGGCCTGCTCTTGCAATGGCTTGGGTGCGTCAGGCCACTGGCCGGTGCGTGCGGCGTGAATGCTCTTGAGCAGCTCTGAAATGCCCTGGATGGCCAGCAGCAAGCCGGACAGCGGCATCACCAGCTTGAAGGGCCAAGCCAAGGGCTGCCAGGGGCTGCTGACAAAGGTCTCGTTGGTGATGAAGGACTTCCAGAAGTAGCCTGAACCGGTCCACAGGAACACCGCCACAAAAGGCATGAACATCAACAGGTAGCCCACGATGTCGATCCAGGCCTGGGTTCTCACCGACCAGCCGCCGTACCAGGAGTCGGTTCGAATGTGACCCTTTCTTTGCAGGGTGTAGGCCGCGCCCAGCATGAAAAAACTGCCATACAACATGAAAGTCATGTCGTAAGCCCACAGCGTGGGTGAGTTGAAGCCGTAGCGGGCCACCACTTCGTAGGTCAGCGCCAGCACCATGGGCACGATGAGCCAGGCCACCACCTGGCCCGACCCGATGGCCACCCTGTCCAGCTGACGCGCCAGGCGCAGCAAGGTGGATTCATCCGAAGTGGCGTTGTTGACCATGCAAGTCTTTCAAAGGTGGTTGGCCCGGGTGGCCCCGAGGCAGCCAGCGTGCAGGCAGCGGCCCCGGGGTTGGCGCGGCTTGGGCGGTGGGTTGCCGCGGTTATGGCCGCAGTCATGGCCGCGGCGTTTTCCCGTTACTTGGCGTTGCCCGAATCGATGGCCATGTTGTAGTAAAGGCCGTTGATGCGCGTCCAGTACGGCACCACGGCGCGGGCAAAGGCGCGCTGCGAATCCAGCACTTCCTTGAACAGCGGGTTGACCGTCGACTCCTTGTCGTAGATCACGTTGGTGGCCCGCACAAATTCCTTGAAAAACTCTTTGGGCGTGTCGTGGATGGTCACGCCGTGGTCCTTTTGCAGCTTGTTCATGGCCACCGCGTTGCGGTGCACGTTGAAGGTGTAGGTTTCGGCGATGGTGGCCAGCACGGCGCCTTCCACCACCGCCTTCAGGTCGGCCGGCAGCTTGTTCCAGGTGGTCTTGTTGATCAGGAATTCGCCCACATCGGTGGACTGGTGCATGCCCTGCAGGTAGTAGTGCTTGAAGACGTTGTGGAAGCCCAGGATCATGTCGTCGGCCGGGCCGATCCACTCGGCGGCGTCGATCACACCACGCTGAGCGGCTGGCACGATTTCGCCGCCGGGCATGGCCACCGCGTTGATGCCCATCTCCTTGAAGATGGCGCCGGTCAGCCCGGGGGGCGAGCGGTACTTCAGCTTCTTCATGTCAGCGATCGAGTTGATCGGTGACTTGAACCAGCCAAGAGGGTCTGGCCCCATCGGTTGCATCATGAACGGCTTGATGTTGACCTTGAGCCCGTCGTTGAAGAGCTTTTCGTACAGTGCGTTACCACCGCCCTGCATCAGCCAGGCCATGTGCGACATCTGGTCCATGCCGGTGCCGGCACCCGCTGCGGGGTTGGAAAAGAGCGCGGCTGCGGTGTTCTTGCCGGACCAGTAGTGCGTCCACGCAAAGCCACCGTCGACCACGCCCTTGTCCACCGCGTCGAGGATTTCGAAGGCGTTGACCACCGCGCCGTCAGGCAGTATTTCCAGCTTCAGCCGCCCGTTGGACATCTTGTCCACACGTTCGGCAAAGTGCTTCATCAGCTCAAAGTAGATGCTGGCCGTGGGCACCGCAGTTTGAATCTTCAAGCGTGTGGTGGCCTGCGCCTGGGCGCTGGTGGACACCGTGGCGGCCAGCGCTGCTGCGCCCGTGCCCAGCAGGGTTCTTCTCTTCAGGTTCGTCATCATGGCTCCTTCGTGTCAAGTGAACATTGGGCGCCTGAGTGACACCCGCTTCATGCCCAGCGCTGAGTCTTCAGCGTCGTTGCACATCCTGTTTGATCATGTCGGCGGCCTTCTCGGCCATCATCACCACCGGCGCGTTGGTGTTGCCCGAAACCAGGGTCGGCATCACCGAGCCGTCCACCACACGCAACCCGGCCACGCCGTGTACCCGCAGGCGCGCGTCGACCACCGCGCCGGCCCGTGGGTCGGGCCCCATGGCGCAGGTGCCGCTGGGGTGAAAGATGGTGGCGCCGTGGTTGCGGCAAAACTCCAGCAAGGCTTCGTCGTCGGCGGCGTCTGGACCGGGTTTGACTTCGCGCCGGATGAAGGGCTGCATCTGCGGGCTGGCCGCAATGGCGCGTGCGGCCTTGATGGCCGCCACGGCCGTGCGCCGGTCCAGGTCGGTCGACAGGTAGTGGGGTTGCATCTCGGGCGGCTGCAGCGGGTCGGTGGACTTGATGCGCACGTGCCCACGCGACTCGGGCCGCAGCTGGCACACCGACAGCGTCATGCCCGAGAACGGGTGCACCGCACCGCCGGCCATGTCGGCCGAGAGCGTGGCCACATGAAACTGGACGTCGGGTGTGCGGGCGTCACCCGGCAGCGCGCGCATGAAGCAGCCACCCTGGTTGATGCCCACCGCCAGAGGGCCGCTGCGGTAGAGCAGCCACTGCAGCCCCAGCCGGGCCTGGCCCCACCACGAGCGCAAGGCGTCATTGGTGGTGGCTTGCGTGCATTCGAACGTCAGGCGAATCTGCAGGTGGTCTTGCAGGTTCTGGCCAACACCGGCCAGCTCGCGCTGGATGGGTATGCCGTGTTTTTGCAGCAGTGCAGCGGGGCCGATGCCCGACAGTTGCAGCAACTGCGGTGATTGAATGGCGCCGGCACAGAGCAAGACTTCGGCGTTGCAGCGCGCTTCTTTCTGAACGCCGCCTTGCCGGTAGCGCACACCCACGGCGCGGCCGTTGTCCATGAGCAGGCTGGTGGCCTGCGCTTCGGTCTGCACCTGCAGGTTGGGGCGGTTGCGGGCGGGCTTCAGGTAACCTTTGGCGGTGCTCCAGCGCCAGCCTTTCCAGGTCGTGAGTTGGTAGTAGCCGGAACCTTCCTGCTGCAGGCCGTTGAAGTCTTCGGTGCGCGGTACACCCAGGTGACCTGCGCCGCCAATGAAGGCCTCGATCAACTCGTCCTTGGCGCCGATGTCCGACACCGACAGCGGCCCGTCGCCGCCGTGGAAAGCGCTGGCACCGCGCTGGTTGCGTTCGGACTTGATGAAGTAGGGCAACACCTCGTCGTAGCTCCAGCCGGGGTTGCCCAGTACAGCCCAATGGTCATAGTCCTGGCGCTGGCCGCGGATGTAGATCAGGCCGTTGATCGAACTGGACCCGCCCAAGGTCTTGCCGCGCGGCCAGTAGATGCGCCGGCCGTTCATGTGGGGGTCGGGGTCGGTGTGGAAGCACCAGTTGTATTTGGGGCTCCACATGGTCTTGCCGTAGCCAATCGGCAGATGGATCCAGAAAGAATCGTCGGCGGGGCCGGCCTCCAGCAACAGCACCCGTGTTGACGCGTCTTCCGACAACCGTGCGGCCAGCACACAGCCTGCCGAACCGGCCCCAATGACGATGAAGTCGTATGGGCTTGTCATGGGGTGCAGGCGTTGCGGTAGCGTCAGGTCCTTGGCCAACTGTTCGGCCTGCGGCGATGCTAAATTTGTTAAATTCGGAACACAAGGTTCCATTTCATGTGTTTTCCCTGATGAAGACCGACACCATCAAAGACCTGAGCTCCAACGCCGATGAAGGCGGCTCGCACTCGGCTTCTGCGGCTGCACGAAGCCTTGCCGTGTTGGCCGTGCTGGCCGGCGAGGGGCGCCCCATGACGCTGGCCGATGTGGCAGCGCGCCTGGGCCTGCCCAAGGCCACTGCGCACCGACTGTGCGCGCAGCTGCTGGAAGCCGGCTACCTGATGCGTGGCCTGGACGAGCGAGAGCTGCTGGTCGGCCCGGCGTTGCAGCAACTGGCGCTGGACACCTTGAACCACGGCACGGTGCGTGGTTTGCGCCACCAGGTGTTGACCGATCTGGTGGGCGAGGTTGGTGAGACCTGCAACTTCACCACGCTCGATGGGGCGGCTGTGCTCTACCTGGACCGGGTGGAAGCCCCGTGGCCCTGGCGTTTGACGCTGGACGTGGGCGTGCATGTGCCTTTGCACTGCACCGCCAGCGGCAAGTTGTTCCTGGCCTTGATGGCACCTCGAAAGCGCCGCGCCTTGCTGGACGGCATTGCCTTGGCACCGATGACGGTGCGCACGCTGACCACTGCAGATGCGCTGGAAGAAGCCTGCCGCGAAGTCGCCGCGCGCGACTACGCGCTGGACCGCGAAGAATTCATCCCCGGCCTGGTCGCCGCCGCTGTGCCCGTGCGAGACGCGCGCGGCGAGGTGCGGGCGGCGATTGCGGTGCACGCGCCAGTGGCCCGTATGAACATGCAGCAACTGCTGGACCGTCTGCCGGCACTGAAAGCCGCTGCGCAACGCATGGGCAAGCTGCTCTGAGACGCCTGCGCACAGGGCGTCTGCGCACAGGGCGTCTGGAGAACCGAGATCGCTTCCGCTGGGGTTGGCTTCGAGCCTGGTTTGGCACTAGACCGGATTGACAGCCCTTCTTGCGAAGGCTAGGCTTGTTCCACATATCAAAACACTGTTCTAAATATTGGAATTCGTTGTCAAGGCGCTGACAAGGCGGATTGGCAGATCAGACTTAGAAGTTCAGCTCAGGCGATCAATCCAACCGACCCACAGCACCATGGACTCGACATTGGCCAAAGGCCTCACCGTGTTGGAATGGCTGGTGCGCGAGCAGCGCGCCAGCGGTGTCAGCCAGGTCGCCAGGGCCTTGGGTCTGGCGCGCAGCAACGCCCACCGCACGCTGCAGACCTTGGTGGCGTGCGGCTGGGCGCGCCAGGACTCCATGGGCGCGTACGCAGCCAGTCTGAAGCTGTTCGAACTGGGCAGCCAGGTTGAGGCCGCCCTGGACCTGCGTCCTTTGTTGCGCCCCCACCTGGCTGCCCTGGCCGCTGCCTGTGGCGAAACCATCCACCTCACGGTGCTGGATGGGGCTGACGTGATCTACCTGGACAAATTCGACAGCCCGTTGCCGGTGGCGGCCTATTCACGTGTGGGGGGCCGTGCGCCAGCCGCGTGTGTGGCCTCCGGCAAGGCGTTGCTGGCGGCGCTGAACGACGACCCGGCAGCGCTGCGGACCCGATTGAAGGCGCTGCAGCGCCACACCCCAAACAGTCACACCGACTGGGCTTCACTGCAGGCCGAACTGCAGCGCATCCGCCTGCGTGGCGTGGCGCAGAACCGCGAGGAATGGCGCTTGGGTGTGTGTGGTCTGGGTGTGCCCATCTTTGATGCGCAGAGTCGGCCGGTGGCTGCCTTTGGCATGAGCGTGCCTTCCATTCGCTTCGGTCGGTCTCAGGTGCAAACGCTGAGCCGGGCGCTGCTGGCTGCGGCCAGCGCGGCCAGCGAATCTCTTGGTTTCCCCGCACCCTTGGCCGCCGCAGCCGCAGCCACAGGGACTCAACCCGCTTTCAGGAGACAAGTCCAATGATGACCCAACTTTTGCTGACCCGCCGTCTGTTGCTGCTTGCAACCGCGCTCGTGTTGCCGTGGTCGGCCTGGGGTCAGGCCGGGGCTTACCCCGACAAACCCATCCGCTTCATCGTGCCGTATCCGCCGGGTGGAGGAACCGATGTCGTTGCCCGCATCGTGCAGGCTCGGTTTCAGCAGGCGCTGGGCCAACAGATCGTGATCGAGAACAAGGGCGGCGCCGGTGGCTCGGTGGGCACCGAAACCGCCGCCAAGGCAGCACCGGACGGCTACACCGTGCTGTTCACGCTGAGCTCACACACCATCAACCCGGCCATTTTTCCCAAGCTCAACTTCGACACCGCCAAAGACTTCGAGCCGGTGGGCACGGTGGCCTCGTTGCCGCAGATCCTGGTCAGCAGCCCGCAGTTTGCGGCCAACACGGTGGCCGAGATGACGGCCATGGCCAAGGCCAAGCCGGGCACGGTTCAGTTTGCTTCGGTGGGCAATGGTTCGCCGGGCCACCTGGCCGGTGAGTTGCAGGCCCTTCGCACGGGCGCGCCACTGACCCACATTCCCTACCGTGGCGGCGGCCCGGCGGTCACCGACACCATCGGCGGCCAGGTCAGCACGCTGTGGGTGTCAATCCCCGCTGCCGCTCAGTTTGTCAAGCAGGGCAAGCTCAAGGCGCTGGCGGTGTCCACCGCCAAGCGCAGCGCTGCTTTCCCCCAGGTGCCCACCATGCAGGAAGCCGGTGTGGCCGACTTCGAGGTTGACAGCTGGTACGCGATGTTCGTGCCGGCCAAGACGCCGCGCGCGGTGATCGAGCGCTTGAACAAGGCGCTCAACGAGGTGATCGGCGACCCCGAGGTGCGCGAACGCCTGCTGGCCCAGGGCGCAGAAGGGGTGGGCGGCACACCCGAAGCGCTGGCCAAGGTGGTGGCGGCCGAACTGCCCAAGTG
>JAYVSX010000368.1:0-3718 GCA_043774975.1 Rubrivivax sp. | reverse complement strand
GATGCAGGGCGGCTTTGCCGCGGCCTCGGCGCACATCGAAAACCTGGACCCGGCTGCGCAGGGCCTGCCGATCTTGCAGCAACGACTGGACGCGCCGCTGAACACGGTGCTGTCCAACAGTTTTGGCTTCGGGGGCACCAACGCCACGCTGGTGTTTTCAAGGTTCGCGGGCTGAAAGGACTGAAGGGGCGTCGGCCTCGCCGGCCAACAGTTCGGCAAGCAGCTGGTCCTTGGCCAACCACTGTTCGTCGACCCAGGCGTTGATGCGCTGGCGGTAGGCCTTGTCACCCATCGGGTCGCTGCCCAGCACACCGGCTGGAATGGGGCGCTGTTGAACGCGCACCACCACATGGTCCAAACGACCACACAGCAGCTCCCAGAACTGCGGTGTGCCTTGCGGGTAGGCAATGGTCACGTCCAGCAGCGCTTCAAACTGCTCGCCCATGGTGGCCAGCGCGATGCCCAGGCCGCCAATCTTGGGTTTCAGAAGGTGCCGATACGGGCTGCGCTGTTGTTGGTGCTTGGTTGCCGTGAAGCGTGTCCCTTCGACGAAATTGATCACCGTGGTGGGGATCAGCTTGAACTTCTCGCAGGCCTGGCGGGTGGTCTCCAGGTCTGCACTGCGCGCGCCATGGCCCCGGCCGCGTTGCATGAAGGGGAAGTCCAGTGCCCACCACGACAGGCCAATGACCGGCACCCAGATCAGCTCGCGCTTCAGAAAGAACTTCAGGAAAGGAATGCGACCGTGGAAAACACGTTGCAGCACCAGGATGTCGACCCAGCTTTGGTGGTTGCTGGACACCAGGTACCAGCCGCGTTCGTGCAGACCATCCAGGCCCTGCACATCCCAGCGCGCTTGCGGGCGCGCGGCTTCGATCCACGCGTTGTTCAGTGCCACCCAGGTGGAGGCCAGGCCATTCAAGGCCCGGTCAGCCACCCGCCGCACGCCGGGCACGGGCAACAACAACTTCACCAGCGATGGCGGCACCAGGCTCAGCGACACCAGCAAGGTGTTCAGGCCCAGCAGGCAACCCGTCAAGGCGCCGCGCAAGGCAGATGGCAAGCGATACAGCATGGGCGGGGGTTGGATCAGTTGAACTGGCGGCTTATGCCGCGACGATGACAAGAGGTGCGGCCCTGGCACCGCTGGCTTCGATTCTGCTGCATGGCGGGCTGCAGCCGGCGCTGGGGAACAAGGGGACAGACGGCCCGGCTCGTTGGCCGACCCAACAATGGGCGACACTTGCGGCCCCGCACCACCCAAGCTGCCCCGTGCAATACCCGAACTACGACCCGCAGTCACCCTTGACACCCCTGTCCGGCGAAGAGCTGGCCGCGCTCGACAGCTTGCTGCAAAACCTGCCCAGCGACACCGCCATGAGCCTGGACGGGTTTGACGGCTACCTGACCGCTTTTGCCATCGGCCCGGCGGCCCTGCTGGCCCTGCCCAGCGCCGACTGGCTGCCGCTGATCTGGGGCGGCGACACCCTGGGCCCAGACGAGGCGGCCCCCTTCCCCACCAAGCGCCAGCGCAAGAACACGGTGGTGATGAGCCTGCGCCATCTGCGTCACCTGAACCACCTGCTGCAGGAGCAGCTGGACGACTGGGAACCCATCTTCAGCGTGGCCGAAAGTGGTCCCGACGAATTTGCCGACGCGCGCGAATGGTGCATGGGCTTCTTGCAAGCGGTGGACCTGATGCCCGACGCCTGGGGCGATGTCTGGACCGAAGCCGACCTGAACCCACTGCTGGTGCTGGGCGGCGGGCTGCAGGGCGCGCCTGTGGTGATGGATGCGGATCTCGACCTCGACGACCCCGTTCAGTGCGACGAACTCAGCCGCGCCGTGCCCGACGCAGTGCTGCGCTTGATGCAACAGATCAAGCGCTGAAACCCGCTTACCTGGCGCGTGGTTCTGCTGCCAGCAAGGCTGTGCCCAGCGCCTCGGCCACCTCAATGCCGTCGACACCGGCGGACATGATGCCGCCCGCATAGCCTGCTCCTTCGCCGGCCGGGTACAAGCCCTTGACGTTGAGGCTCTGCAAGTCCTTACCACGGGTCATGCGCAGCGGTGACGAGGTGCGCGTTTCAACGCCCGTCAAGACCGCATCGGGCATCGCAAAGCCCTTGATCTGCCGCTCAAAGGCCGGCAGCGCTTCGCGGATGGCGGCCAGCACATAGGGCGGCAGGCTGGGCCGCTGGGGGTCGGCCAAGGCGGTGAAGTGAACACCGGGCTTGTAGGAGGGTTGCACGCTGCCCACCGCGCTTGACGGCTGGCCTTTGATGAAGTCACCCACCAAGGCACCGGGGGCGCGGTAGGCACCCCCGCCCAGCTCATAGGCGCGCGATTCCCAAAGGCGCTGAAAGGCCATGCCGTCCAGCGGGCTGACAGGTCCTGCCGGGTCAGCGCCAGCAGCGGTTTGGGCGTAATCTTGCGGGCTGATGCCCACCACGATGCCGGCGTTGGCATTGCGTTCGTTGCGGCTGTACTGGCTCATGCCATTGGTGACGACCCGGCCTTCTTCGGATGTGGCCGCCACCACCGTGCCGCCGGGGCACATGCAAAAGCTGTAGACGCTGCGGCCATTGCTGGCGTGGTGCACCAGTTTGTAGTCGGCCGCGCCCAAGATGGGGTGGCCTGCGCTGGGGCCAAAGCGCGCGCGGTCGATGACACCTTGCGGGTGCTCAACCCGAAAGCCCACCGAAA
The DNA here is from genome assembly GCA_043774975.1 of Rubrivivax sp. GTDB lineage: Bacteria > Pseudomonadota > Gammaproteobacteria > Burkholderiales > Burkholderiaceae_C > Rubrivivax. The sequence continues at coordinate 1,012 of JAYVSX010000368.1, read as the reverse complement.
ACGGTTTGGCCTCCATGAAGACGCCGCGCTCGTGCAGCATGGTGAAGGTGTCGCGGGCGCTGTGACCCAAGGCCAGCACCACGTGGTCGGCGTCCAACTGCTCGCCGCCCTTGAGCGTCAGCCCGCGAATGTGACCGCCCTCAATGCGCACGTCCACCACCTGCTGCTCGAAACGGATTTCGCCGCCCAGGGCCTCGATGTCGGCCCGCATCTTTTCGATCATGCTGACCAGGCGAAAGGTGCCGATGTGGGGCTTGCTGACAAACAGGATTTCTTCAGGCGCGCCGGCCTTCACAAACTCGGTCAGCACCTTGCGCATCAGGTGGCGCGGGTCGCTGATCTGGCTCCACAGCTTGCCGTCGCTGAAGGTGCCGGCGCCGCCTTCGCCAAACTGCACGTTGGACTCTGGGTTGAGCAGACCCTGGCGCCACAGGCCCCAGGTGTCTTTGGTGCGCTGACGCACCTCTTTGCCTCGTTCCAGCACGATCGGCGCCAGACCCATCTGGGCCAGCACCAAGGCCGCAAACAGGCCGCAAGGCCCAAAACCAACCACCACCGGTCGGCGCCGGCCGCTGGCCTTGAAGTCGGCCGGGGCCTGTGCAAGCAACCGGTACTGGGTGTCGGGCGCGACCCGGACGTGCGGATCGCCCGCATGACGGGCCAGGACGGCGACTTCGTCGACCAGTTCGCAATCGATGGTGTAGATCAGTTGCACCGCAGCCTTGCGACGCGCGTCGTAGGCGCGGCGAAACACCGTCCACGTTTTCAGCGCAGCCGCATCCACGCCCAGACGCGTTAAGACCGCCGGCAGCAGTTCAGCGCTGGCGTGGTGGAGCGGAAGGCGAAGTTCGGTGATGCGCAGCATGGGTGGGCGTGCCCGGGCGGCGATCCTGGAAAAGCGCGGCCGGTCCCACTAGGAGCCTGTCGGACTTGGGGAACGTCGGCTGCAATTTGGCCGCAGCGGTCCATTTTTCACCGGCCTTTTGTCCCATAGCTATGGCTATGGGCCTGC
>JAYVSX010000367.1:0-14287 GCA_043774975.1 Rubrivivax sp. | reverse complement strand
TGCAAGCCAAGAGCGATTTCTTTGAGTCCGGCAGCTTGCGCTACGAACCACAATTCAGCGAAAAACTGGGGGACGTTGAGCACAACATCCTGGTCAACCCCAAGGCGCCTTCGTACCTGCGGCCCAAGCCGGCCAACTTCCCCAACGTCGAAAGCTGCCGTTATTCGCCCGAAGGCGTGGTGTGCAAGGTACCCGCCGGCCACTACTTCATGATGGGCGATAACCGCGACAATTCAGAAGACTCGCGATACTGGGGTTTTGTACCCGATCAAAACATCGTGGGCAGGGCATTCTTCGTTTGGATGAATTTCAGCAACCTTGGGCGCATCGGCGCATTCCGCTGACACCCGACTTCAAGAAAAGGCGCTCCATGACCGCTGGCACTTTTCACGGCAACCGCGCGCAGCAGCGCGGCATGACCCTGTTTGGTCTTTTGTTCTGGGCCTTGGTGATTGGTTTTGTGGGCTACCTGTTGGTGCGCATCCTGCCCACCATGAACGAGTACGCCACCATTCAGCGTGCCATCGAGAAGATCGCCGCGACCCAGCCCGCCACCGTGGTCGAAGCCCGCCAGGCTTTCGACAAGCAGCGTGACCTGGAGTACTCGATCACGGCCGTCACCGGCAAGGACCTGACCGTGACCAAGGAAAACGACAAGGTGGTGCTGGGTTTTGCCTACGACAAGGAAATTCCGGTCTATGGGCCCGTGTTCATCCTGATCAAGTACCAGGGGCGGTCGCAATAGCCCAGATGGACACGCGGCCAGACGCCCGCCTTGCACGCCTGCAACAAAGGCTGGGTCATCCGTTCAGCAGCCCACAGCTGTTGCAGCGTGCGTTGACACACTGCAGTTTTGGGGCTGATCACAACGAGCGACTGGAGTTCCTGGGCGACACCGTCTTGAGCCTGGCCGTTTCCGAACTGCTGTTCGAACGGTTTTCAGGCAGCGACGAAGGTGACCTGACCCGCGTGCGGGCGCACCTGGTGCGCGAAGACAGCCTGCACCGTGCTGCCCTGGGCCTGGGCCTGCCCGACCTGGTGCGCTTGTCCGAAGGCGAGGCCAAAGGTGGTGGTGCCCTTCGGCCTTCGATCCTGGCCGACGCGGTGGAGGCCTTGATTGGTGCGGTGTTCATCGATGGGGGCTATGAGCCCGCCAGAGAACTGGTGCGCAGTCTGTTTGGTGAGGTCATCCAGGCCACCGAAACCGACAACTGGAGCAAGGACGCCAAGACCGAACTGCAAGAGCTGTTGCAGGCCCGGCGAATTGCGGTGCCGGCGTATCGCATCACCGCCACGCAGGGCCAGGCCCATGCGCAGACGTTCGAGGTGGAATGCGCGGTCTCGGCCTTGGGGCTGGCCCAGCGCGGCCAGGGGCGGTCGCGCCGTACGGCCGAGCAAGAAGCGGCGCGGCTGCTGCTGGACATCCTGAAGGCCAAGGACCAGCCGGGCGGGCCGCTGCGCTCATGAATCTCTTCTGGGGCTTGTGGCGCGTCAGCATTTCAGGCCCGCTTGACCTCAGCAGCCATTGACCCCGTGCGCAGGCACCGAACTGCGGCAATTGAGAGAACCACATGACCGAACCCCAAGAGTCCCCGCAACGCTGTGGCCTGGTGGCCATCGTGGGCCGACCCAACGTGGGCAAAAGCACCTTGCTCAACGCGTTGGTGGGGCAAAAGATCAGCATCACCAGCAACAAGGCGCAGACCACGCGCCATCGCATCACGGGCATTCGAACCCAGGGGGTTGCGCAGTTCGTCTTTGTCGACACGCCGGGTTTTCAGATGAAGCACCGCGCGGCGCTGAACCGCACGCTCAACCGCACTGTGCTGTCCAGCCTGGGCGATGTGGACGTGGTGCTGTTTGTCTGCGAAGCGGTGCGCTTTGGCATGCCCGACGCCAAGGTCCTGGCCCTGCTGCCCGAGGGCAAGCCCGCGCTGCTGGTGGCCAACAAGCTGGACACGCTGCAGCGCCGCAACGACGTGCTGCCTTGGCTGAAAACCATGCAGGAGCGGCATGCCTTTGCCGAGTTTGTGCCCATGTCGGCCACCCGCGAAGCCGATGTGCAGCGCTTGCTGGGCATCGTTGAGCCCTACCTGCCCGAGCAGCCCTGGTTGTACGAAGAAGACGCGCTGACCGACCGCAGCGAACGCTTCATGGCCAGCGAGATGATCCGCGAGAAGCTGTTTCGCCTGACCGGTGACGAGCTGCCCTACAACTGCACGGTGGTGATCGACAAGTTCGAAGAAGAGGGCAATCTGCGCCGCATTGCGGCCAGCATCGTGGTCGAGCGCGACGCCCACAAGGGCATGGTCATTGGCGACGGCGGTGAACGCCTCAAGCGCATCGGCAGCGAGGCACGGCAAGAGCTGGAGCACCTGTGGGAGGCCAAGGTCTTCCTGGAGTTGTGGGTCAAGGTGCGCTCGGGCTGGGCCGACGACGAGGCCCATTTGCGCAGCTATGGCTACGAATGAAGACGGACCGCGCCTGCGGCCATCGGGTGGCCGGGGCGGCTTGGCCCGCTCGGGGGCGCTCAAGCCCAACGCGCCGCTGCTGGCCTTTGTTCTGCACAGCTACAACTGGAGTGAGACCAGCCTGATCGTTGAGATTTTCACCCGCGAGCGAGGCCGCGTGGTGGTGGCGGCCAAGGGCGCCAAGAGGCCGACCTCCAACTTCCGACCGGTGCTCTTGCCCTTTCAGCCCTTGCTGCTGCTGCTGGGCAAGACACCTGCCGACGAACAAGCCGAAGTGCTGAACCTGCGCAGCGCGGAATGGGCCGGTGGCCAGCCGATCATGCCGGCGGCGTCGCTGCTGGCGGGCTACTATCTCAACGAGCTGTTGCTCAAGTTGCTGGCGCGGCAAGACCCGCATCCGAGCCTCTTTGACGCTTATGCCGACACCGTGATGGCGCTGGCCAGCGCCGTGGATGAAGGCTCGGCGCTGCGCGCCTTCGAGCTGCTGATGCTGCGTGAACTGGGCGTGCTGCCCGATCTGTCCATCGCCACGCTCAGCGCCCAGGCCGTGCAGGCCGAAGCCCGCTACACGCTGCAGCCCGAGGCCGGCCTGGTCAGCGCTGCACAAGGCCCCACTGGCCAACAATGGGTGGGGCTGGAAGCGGCGCTGTCACATGGCGGCGCGCCGGTGGTGCGCCATGCCTGTGCTGGCATCTCGGTTGCGCTTCGGGTGCCTTTGCGCGAGCTGCTTCACTATCATCTGGGCCACACCGCGCTGCGCACACGCCAAGTCTGGCAAGGCGTGCGCAAGCTGACCCGCAGTGCACGCACCAGCGCCGTTGAACCCACATGAACCCACTCATCGCCCCTGACTCCAAACGCGGCCACACGGCCCTGTCGGTCAACGTCAACAAAGTGGCGCTGCTGCGCAACAGCCGGCATCTGGGTGTGCCCCGTGTTTTGCACGCCGCCACGCTGTGCCTGCAAGCCGGTGCCGACGGCATCACCGTGCACCCGCGGCCCGACGAGCGCCACATCCGGGCTGCTGATGTGCAGGCACTGGCGGCGTTGCTGAAGCAATGGCCGCAGGCCGAATTCAACATCGAAGGCAACCCGTTCCAGAACCTGATGGTTTTTGTGCGCGAGCTGCGGCCGCACCAGTGCACCTTTGTGCCTGACAGCGAGGGCCAGTTCACATCTGATCACGGCTGGGACCTGGTGGCCGACGGCGGCCGCCTGCGCCCCTTGATCGCCGAATGCCATGCGCTGGGCGTGCGGGTGAGCCTGTTCATGGACGCCTCGCCACCGGCCATGCCCTTGGCCCGCGCGGTGGGCGCTGAACGCGTGGAGCTCTACACCGAGCCCTACGCCGCTGCGCACGGCACCGAGCGGCAAGGCGTGCAGCTGCGGGCTTTTGCCGCGGCGGCGCAGGCTGCGCAAGCCGCTGGCCTGGGCGTCAATGCCGGCCACGATCTCAACCGAGACAACCTGACTGATTTCTTGCGAGCGGTGCCCGGCGTGCTGGAGGTTTCGATCGGCCACGCCTTGATCGCCGACGCCCTGGAGCTGGGTTTGGCCGAGACCGTGCGCGCCTATCAGCGCTGCATTCGCAGCAGCGGGTCGCCCGACTCGGCTTCAGCGGCGGCGGCAGTCGGTGGCTCGACGCGTTCATCGGCGCCCGACAGCGGGCGGGCTGGCCCATGATCGTGGGCATTGGTACCGACGTTTGCGACATCCGGCGCATCGCCGCCACGATGGAGCGGCGCGGCGACCGTTTCGCGCAGCGTGTGCTGGGCCCCGACGAGATGCGCGTCTTCGAAGCCCGGCGCCAGCGCACGCCGGCGCGCGGCCTGCGTTTTGTGGCCACCCGCTTTTCGGCCAAGGAAGCCTTCTCCAAAGCCATCGGCTTGGGCATCCGCAGCCCGATGACCTGGCGCGGTTGCGAAATCCTCAACGAGCCCAGTGGCAAGCCCTACATCCAGCTCTCGGGCGAGCTCAAAACCTGGTTCGACGCCAAGGGCTGGATCGCCCACGTCACGGTGACCGACGAAACCGACTACGCAGCGTCCTTCGTGGTCGTTGAATCCCTTTCAGCCAACAAGTGAGCACCCCATGACTGCACACGCACCTGTGGTGCTCGACATCGCCGGCACCGCATTGACCAAGTCCGACCGTCAGCGCCTCCAGCACCCGCTGACGGGCGGTTTGATCCTGTTTGCGCGCAACTGGGAGAGCCGGCGCCAGCTCACCGAGCTCACATCACAGATCAAGAAGACCCGCCCCGACGTGCTGATCTGCGTCGACCACGAAGGCGGCCGCGTGCAGCGCTTCCGCACCGACGGCTTCACGGCCCTGCCGGCCATGCGCACCCTGGGCGAGCTGTGGATGAAAGACCCGCTGACCGCCACCGACGCAGCCACCGCGGCGGGCCACGTGCTGGCGTCCGAGCTGCGCTCCTGCGGTGTCGACCTGAGCTTCACCCCCGTGCTGGACCTGGACTTCGGCGCCAGCAGTGTCATCGGCGATCGCGCCTTTCACCGCGACCCCAGGGTGGTGGCGCTGCTGGCCAAGAGCCTGATGCACGGACTGCTGCGCGCCGGCATGGCCAACTGCGGCAAGCACTTTCCGGGGCACGGTTTTGTCAAGGCCGACAGCCACGTGGCGGTGCCGGTGGACAAGCGCAGCTTGAAGGCTATCTTGAACGACTGCGCCAAGCCCTATGAATGGCTGAGCACCTCGCTGAATGCGGTGATGCCGGCCCACGTCATCTACCCCAAGGTTGACTCGCACCCGGCGGGCTTCTCGCCCCGTTGGTTGAAGGAGATCCTGCGCGGGCAGATGGGCTTCACCGGCGCCATCTTCAGCGACGACCTCAGCATGGAGGGCGCTCGCCATCTGGAGGGTGGCGCGTTAACCTACGCCGAAGCCGCCAGTCTGGCGCTGAACGCCGGCTGCGACCTGGTGCTGTTGTGCAACCAAAGTGTCGATGGCGGTCAGGCGGTGGATGAACTGCTGGTCGGTCTGCAGAGTGCTCACGCCGCTGGCCATTGGCATCCCGACCCCGACAGCGAGCAGCGCCGCCTGGCCTTGTTGCCGCAGTTGGCGCCTTTGCCTTGGGACGACCTGATGCACGACCCGGTGTATCAACGCGCCTTGGAGCGTTTGCCTTAGTTCGACGTGGCGCCGGCGCCGCTCTTCATCCGCGGCACTCGGCTCCGTTTTGAATCGCCGCCACCTGCTCTCAAACTTTTGACATGAGTGAAGCCGCAGACAAGAAGCGCTTGCAAATGGCCGACATCGCCCGCCTGGCCGGGGTGTCTGTTTCTACCGTCTCGCGCGCTCTCAATGGCAGCAAGCTCATCAACCCCGACACTCGCCAACGCATAGAGCAACTGGCTCGGTCCCTGAACTACAGCATCAATCTCGGCGCCCAAAACCTGCGCCTGCAAAAGAACCAGACCGTTGCCGTGGTGGTGCCTTACGACGCGCAGTCCCGGCAGCACATCAGCGACCCCTTCTTCCTGTCCATCGTGGGCAGCATTGCCGACGCCTTGACCGACCGCGGTTATGACGTGTTGCTGTCGCGGGTTGACGCCGAAGCGTTGGACAGCGCGGCGGCCTTGTACGACAGCGGCAAGGCGATCGGCATCGTGATCATCGGTCAGTGGCGACATCACGACCAGCTCAACGAACTGGCCGCGCGCAAAGTGCCCGTGGTCGTGTGGGGCGGGCAGTTACCGCAGCAGCTGTATTGCAGCGTCGGCGGCGACAACATCGGTGGCGGTCTGCTGGCCACCCGCCATTTGCTTCAGCAGGGCTGCCGCCGGATCGTGTTTCTGGGGGACGCCCAACTGCCGGAAGTGCACCTGCGACGTCGAGGCTACGAGCAGGCGCTGCAAGAAGCCGGTCTGCCAACCGACCCCGCACTGGAGCTGCCGGTTCCTTTCGAAATCGTGGCCGCACGCCAGGCGCTCGACCGACTGTGCGCGTCCCAGGTGGCCTTTGACGGGGTGGTGGCCTGCAGCGACTTGCTGGCATTGCAGGCGGTCCAGGCGGTGCGCGCCAGCGGCAGAGAAGTGCCCGGCGATGTGGCCGTGGTGGGTTATGACGACATGCCTTTGGCGACCTGGAGCGATCCGCCGCTGACCACCGTGCACCAGCCGGTGGCGGGCGCGGGGGCTGAGATCGTTGAAGCGCTGCTGACGCTGCTCAGGGGCGAAAGAGCGTCGCCACGAACCCTGCCGGTGCACCTGGTCGTGCGTGCCAGTGCACCGGTTCGTGGGTAACTCTTGCTTTTCGATTGCATAAAAGCAGCCGTTTTTCTCAGAAGCGCACCCGAAAAGGGTGAATAAACAGGTGTGCTGAAAACTTCTATCTCGGGTTTGTCCCAGTATGCAATCGATTGCAATCAATTTCCAATGGAAACCGTTGAGCCATCCATTGCCCCTGCCCAAGAACCGACTGGAGACACCCCCATGCCCACTTCGCACACTCAAAAGACCCAAGCGCTGCGCCCTTTGACCGTCGCGGTAGCTGCTGCGCTGCTGCACATGGTTGCAGCCCAGGCCCAAACCGCCGCAGCCCCTGCGGCCGAGGCCGCCAAAGACGGCCTGCAGCTCGATCGCGTGGTCATCACCGGCACCATCCTGGCTTTGCCGAAGATGCAGCAAAGTGTTTCCGTCAGCAGCATCGACGGTGAGCAACTGCAGAAGTCAGGTGCCGCCAGCGCGGCCGAGGTGTTGCGCAGCGTGCCGGGCGTGCGCGCCGAGTCCAGCGGCGGTGAAGGCAACGCCAACATCACCGTGCGTGGCGTGCCCATTTCGGCCGGAGGTTCACGCTACGTTCAGCTGCAAGAAGACGGCTTGCCCGTATTGTTGGTGGGCGACGTTTCGTTTGCCACCGCCGACCAGTTCCTGCGCGCCGATGGCTTCTTGGACACGCTGGACGTGATTCGCGGCGGCTCGGCCTCAACCCTGGCCACCAACAGCCCGGGTGGCCTGATCAACTTCATTTCCAAGACCGGCAAACAAGGCGGTGGCAGCGTGAGCTACGGCATGGGGCTGGATCACCGCCAGCAGCGACTGGACTTTGACTGGGGCGGCAAGGTGGGCGACAGGCTCTTCGCCCAGATCGGTGGTTTCCACCGCATTGGCGAGGGCACCCGCAACACCGACGTCACCACCGAAAACGGCGGTCAGGTGCGTGCCAGCTTGACCAAGGAATTCGACAACGGCTACCTGCGCTTCAATCTCAAGAGCCTGAAGGACAACACGCCCACCTACCTGCCAGTGCCGGTGCGGCAGCAGGGTGGCAAGATCAGCGAAATCGCTGGCATCGATCCGCGAAACGCCTTCTTTATCAACAGCAACCTGGCCCAAGATGTCACGGTCAACGTCAACGGCAACCGACAGGTCAGCAACCCCGGTGACGGCCTCAGCGTGAACGTCACCAGCTTTGGAGTTGAAGCCCAGTTCAAGCTGGCGGGCGACATCACCGTGACCAACAAGCTGCGTAAATCGGACATCACCGGCCGCTTCATCGGCTTGTTCCCGGCCGGCAGCGCGCCGACCGATGCCGCCAACGGCGCCAACCGCTACACCGGCAGCACGCCCGTCTTCAGCGCCCACCTCTTCAACACGTCGCTCGACGACATGGGCAACACCTTCAACGACCTGCGTCTTTCCAAGAGCATCAAGCTGGGCCAGGACAGCAACCTGACGGTCACCGGCGGCATCTTCAGCGGCGTGCAAAGCGTGGCCCAGACCTGGTACTGGAACCGCTACAACGTGGGCTTGACGGGCAACGGCGCAGGCATCTTCGATAACGCCGGCAACCGCACCACGTCACCGGTCGGCGACGCCACCACCACCTGGGGTGGTTGCTGCTTCCGTGCGATCGATGTTTCCATCACTGCGGCAGCACCCTATGCCGGCCTGAACTACACCGCCGGCAACCTGTCGCTGGACGGCAGCGTGCGCCTGGACAAGCAGCGCGCCAGCGGCTGGCAGACCTTTGGCGGCACCGGGGGCGCCAACACCTGGGACAACTCGCGTCGCAACGTGGTCAGCTACAGCACCGACGCCACGTCCTATTCGCTGGGTGCCAACTGGCGCTTCAACAAGGACTTGGCTGCGTTTGCCCGCATCAGCAGCGGCTCTTCATGGGCTTCACCAGACCGCATCATCTGGGACACGGCAGTGGCCAACGGCAGCAAGCCTTACCCGGTCAACGAGAGCGACCAGTTTGAAGCTGGCGTCAAGTGGCGCAGTGGCGCGCTGAGCACCTTTGTCACCTTCTTCAACGCCAAGACCAAGGAAGATGGCGGCTTTGAGGTCACAACCCAGCGCTACCTGAAAGACGCCTACACCGCGCGCGGCGTGGAAGCCGAAGTGGCATGGCGTTCGGGTCCCTTCAACCTGGCCGGTGGCGCCACCGTCACCAACGCCAAGGTGGACGCAACCGGCAAGACGCCGCGCCGCCAGGCCGACCTGGTCTTTCAGTTGGCGCCCAGCTATTCGGTGGGCCCGTTTGAGGTGGGTGCCACGGTGATTGGCACCACCAAGAGCTACGCCGACAACGACAACACGGTGACCCTGCCGGGCTACGTCGTCGTCAACGCCTTTGCCAGCTACGAAATCGCCAGTGGCTTGACGTTGCAAATGGGTGCCAACAACCTGTTCAACACGCTGGGCTACACCGAGGCCGAAGGCCAGGGCAACCTCACCAACAACAGCCTGTACGTGGCGCGGGCCATCAACGGCCGCAGCCTGCGCGCGACACTGAAGTACAGCTTCTAAGCCTGACCGTGGTGCCCGAATTGAACCGGGCACCGTCGTCCGCCCAGCTTTCCACGCCCGCCACCGTGTTGGTGGTGGGCGAGGCGCTGGTGGACGAGTTCGACGACGGCAGCTGCGTGGCCGGGGGCGCCCCGTTCAATGTGGCGCGCTGGTTGGCCGCACTGGGCGTGCCGACCTGCTTCGTCAGTCGGGTGGGAAAGGACGACGAAGGTGCGCGGTGCCTGCTGGACAGTGCCCGTCGTGTCGGACTTGCCATGCAGGGTGTTCAGGTGGACGACCAGCACCCCACGGGTCGCGTGCGGGTGACCCGCACTGAGGGTGGACACCGATTCGCCATTGGCAGCCCGGCGGCGTGGGATCACATTGACGCGGACCAGGCGATGCAAGCGTTGCAGGCCACGTCACCTGCTGTGGTGGTGTTTGGCTCGCTGGCCCAGCGCCACCCGACCTCCCGCAGGGCCATCACCCAGCTGTTGCAAAACACCACCGCGCTGCGGGTTGCCGACCTCAACCTGCGCGCCGGCACCGACACCCTGGCGTTGGCCGAGCACACCTTGCAACTGGCAGACTGCTTGAAGGTCAACGAAGACGAGTGGGCGCAGCTGCTGGCCTGGTTTGCACCCAGCGACAACAAAGGGGCTGACCGCCAGGGCGGCGCTTCACACCCGCCCGAGCAAGACGCGCAAGACGCGCAAGAAACGCAGAACGCGCAGAACGCGCAGTGGGCGCAACTGCAGCGACAAGCGCTGATGCGGCGATTTCAGCTCCAGCGCGTGGTTCTGACCTGCGGCGAACGTGGCTGGCTCACGTTCAACGTCGATGGCTGTGTCGACGCCAGCGGCGCCGCCGAAGCGGTGCCGAATCTGGTCGATACCGTCGGGGCCGGCGACTCCTTCTTGGCGGTGCTGGTGGCGGCTTGGGCCCGCAAGCAACCTCTGGTCGACAGCCTGCAGGCTGCCAACCGCTTGGCTGCTGCGGTGTGCGGCCAGCAGGGCGCCATGCCCAACGATGATGCTTTCATTTCACACTGGCGAGATCGATTGACGCCTTCATGACGCCTTCATGACGCCTTCATGACGCCTTCAGACCCGCCGCCCAACCCAGCAAGCCCCCACCCATGAACAAGCCGTCTTTGTCGATCTGGCAGATCGTGAACATGAACTTCGGGTTCTTCGGCATCCAGTTCAGCTTCGGGCTGCAGCAGGCCAACATGAGCCCGATCTACGCCTATCTGGGCGCCGAGGGCAAGGACCTGCCGCTGCTGTGGCTGGCCGGGCCCATGACGGGGCTGCTGGTGCAGCCGCTGGTGGGCGCCATGAGCGACCGCACGGCCAGTCGCTGGGGCCGACGAACGCCGTACTTCCTGATCGGCGCCATCGTCTGCAGCCTGGGCCTGCTGGTCATGCCTTTCAGCCCCACGCTGTGGTTCGCGGCCGGGCTGCTGTGGATCCTGGACGCCGCCAACAACACGACGATGGAGCCCTACCGCGCCTACGTCAGCGACCGCCTGAACCGCGATCAGCATTCGCTGGGCTTCCTGACGCAGAGCGCCTTCACGGGACTGGCGCAAACCATGGCCTATCTGGCACCGAATATCCTGGTGTGGCTGGGCATGAACAAGGACGCGGTCGGCGACAACCACATTCCGCAGGTCACGTTGGCGGCTTTCATGATCGGCGCCGCGCTGTCCTTCACGACCGTGTGGTGGAGCATCCGCAAGGTACCCGAACTGCCGCTGACCCCGGGCGAACTGGCGCACATCCGCGCCCAGCCCACGGGCTTCGGCGCCACGCTGCGCGAGATCTGGAGCGCCATCAAGGTGATGCCGCCGACCATGCGCCAGCTGGCCTGGATGAAGCTCTTTCAGTGGTACGGAATGATGTGCTACTGGATCTACATCGTGCCTAGCCTGGCCAAGACGATGTTCGACACCAGCGACGCGAAGTCGGCGGGCTTCCGCGACGCCAGCCTGCTGAACGGGCAGATCGGCGGCTTCTACAACTTCGTGGCCTTCATCGCGGCCTTCGCGATGGTGCCCTTCGTCCGCAAACTGGGACCCAAGAGCGTTCATGCCTTCTGCCTGCTGGCGGCGGCGGCCGGCATGTGGGCCCTTCCGAACATCACCGACAAGGCCTGGCTGTTCCTGCCCATGGTGGGCATCGGCCTGGCCTGGGCCAGCATCATGGGCAACCCCTACGTGATGCTGGCCGGCAGCATCCCGCCCGAGCGCGCCGGGGTCTACATGGGCATCTTCAACATGTTCATCGTGATCCCGATGCTCATCCAGATGCTGACGCTGCCGCTGTACTACGACAGGCTGCTCGGTGGCCAGCCCGACAACGTCATCCGCCTGGCCGGCACGTTGCTGGCCTGTGCCGCAGTGGCGGTGCTGTTCGTAAAGATCACACCGCCGCCGCCGGCCGCTGCCGCCCCGGGCTGTACCCCCGCATGAAGAACCAGGTCCAGCTCATCACCTATGTCGACCGCCTGGGCGGCGGTGATCTGGCCGCCTTGCAAGCGCTGCTGAAAGGCCCGCTGCAGGGTGTGTTTGGTGGCGTTCACCTGCTGCCGTTTTTTCACCGCATCGACGGCGCCGATGCCGGTTTTGACCCCATCGACCACACGCAGGTGGACGCCCGCCTGGGCGACTGGGACGATGTCCGGCGGTTGACACAGGACCTGGACGTGATGGCCGATGTCATCGTCAACCACATGTCCAGTGAGTCACCCCAGTTCCTGGACTATGCCGCGCGTGGCAGTGCGTCGCCTTACGACGGCTTGTTCCTGACCCTGCAGTCGGTGTTTCCAAACGGCGCCAGGCAGTCCGACCTGTTGGCGCTTTACCGGCCGCGTCCCGGCTTGCCCTTCACCAGCATGACGCTGGCCCATGGTCACAAGCAGATGCTGTGGACGACCTTCACGCCCACGCAGGTGGACATCGACGTGCAGCACCCGCAAGGCCGGGCTTACCTGCTGGGCATCCTGCAAACGCTGGCCAGCAGCGGCATTCGCATGGTGCGGCTGGACGCGGTGGGCTACGCCATCAAGAAGGCTGGCGCCAGCAGTTTCATGATGCCCGAGACCTTTGCCTTCATCGACGAATTCGCGGCGCAAGCACGCCAACTTGGCATTGAAGTGCTGGTCGAGATTCACAGCTACTACCAGCGTCAGATCGAAATTGCGAAGCAGGTCGACTGGGTCTACGACTTTGCGCTGCCGCCGCTGGTGCTGCACGCCATCTTCAATGGCACTTCGTTGCCGCTCAAGCGCTGGATCGACCTGCGGCCACACAACGCCTTGACGGTGCTGGACACCCACGACGGCATCGGCATCATCGACATCGGTGCCGACGCACAGGACCGGCAAGCAAGGCCCGGCCTGGTGCCGCCGCAGGAACTCGACGCGCTGGTCGAACGCATCCACAGCAACAGCCATGGCGCCAGCCGCCGCGCCACGGGCGCCGCGGCCAGCAACCTGGACCTTTATCAGGTCAACTGCACTTTCTATGACGCACTGGGGCGCAACGATGTGGCTTACCTGATCGCCCGGGCGATTCAGTTCTTTTTGCCCGGCGTTCCCCAGGTTTATTACGTGGGCCTGTTGGCGGGTGAAAACGACACCCAGCTGCTGCAGCGCACCGGTGTGGGCAGGGACATCAACCGCCAGCACTTCAGTCCGCAGGACGTGCAGTCGGCTTTGCACAAGCCCGTGGTGGCGCGGCTCATGCAACTGATCCGTCTGCGCAACGAACACCCAGCCTTCGGTGGTGATTTTTCAGTCTTGGACAGCGATTCGACGGTGCTGCATCTGGCCTGGCAACTTCGGCAGCATCAGGCCGTCTTGAAGGTGGACCTGAAAGACCTGAAGGGCGCCGTCACGCTCAGCGACGGAGTCGGTCCAGAGCACAGTTTTGCGCTGATGGTTTGAGGTCGGTAGGCAGGAGACGCGTGCAGCAGCGCGGCCGCGCTGCCGTCCAACAGCACGTGGTGCCGACGCTGACGGCCCTGCGTACGACGATCGCATGCCGGCGCACATGGGCGCCAACCGTGCCGAGTACTGCAACCAAGGGCCCGGCCATTGATGGCAGCCGCGCCGGCTTTTTCTTTGCCAACACCATGGCCTGGCGCAAAACGGCCCATCTGGGGCATGGAAACGCTGGTGGCTCACGAAACCATGCCGGGCCACCGCCTGCAGATTGAACGCGCCACCGAACTTCGCGGCCTGCCCAACTTTCGCCGCAGCGGCTTTGGCTACACCGCGTTCAGCGAAGGCTGGGCCCTGTACGCCAAGACCGGGCCTGCGTCTGGCCCAGGCTGAGGGGCTTGCGGCGGACGCCGCGCCGCTCATTGGCAGCGCCAGGTGGTGGGGCTGGGGGCGCTCAGGTCGATCTCCCAGGCGCGGCTGCGCCGCACGGGCTGGAGTGCGCGGACCGTTCGTGCGCCGGCCGTTCGTACGCCGACCGTCCGTGCGCCGGCCACTGAGCCCAGCCAGACCGTGCGCTGGCGTAACCCTTGAAGTGCACCCATCGCAAACCCTGTAGCGGTTCGCACGCCAGCGTCCTACCGTAAGAGCCGTCGGGGTGGGCCTGGGTCAGCCAACATGGCCAGCTGTCCAAGGCCATCGTTCCCGGCGATTCCCCCATGGGCCTGCCAGAGGCCCGCACTGGAGACAAGACGATGAAAAGCCTGCGTTCGTGGTCGACCGCTGCCTTGGCGGCCGTGCTGTTCCAGCTTGGCGCCCCCGTGGTCGCCAAACCTGCCGATCAAGCCGCGAATTCGGCGATGACGGTCAAGCTCAGCGTGCTGTCGAGTGCGCCGCAATGGGTTTCGGGTGGCGACGCCCGCATCCACGTGCGTGCCGCGCCAGGTCAGCGCGACAAGCTGGTGTTCCTGCTCAACGGTCAACCGCATGCGGTGGCCATGAAAGAGGTCGCCGATGGTCTGGAAGGCCTGGTCACCGGCTTGGCCGTGGGCACCAACCAGCTGGAGGTCAAGCACCGCAACGGCAATGTGCGCGACACGCTGACGCTGACCAACTACC
>JAYVSX010000366.1:0-52015 GCA_043774975.1 Rubrivivax sp. | reverse complement strand
TTTGTGGGCCGCATCTACGACTGGCACAAAGAGTCGGCTGGCGGCAACTGGGTTGAAGCGGACAACGCGGGAGCCCATGACCCCGGTGTGAAGAGCGTGCGCGCCATCTTCAACCACTACAAGCGCCACGGCATCAAGACTGAAGTGATGGGCGCGAGTTTTCGCAACGTGGGGCAGATCGTGGCGCTGGCCGGTTGTGACCTGTTGACCATCAGCCCCGAGCTGCTGGCCCAGTTGCAGGCCAGTGAAGCGCCGGTCAGCCTGGCGCTGGACGCCGCTGCCGCCACCTTGATGAACCTGCCGGCGGTGCACCACGATGAAAAGGCCTTCCGCTGGGCCTTGAATGAAGACGCCATGGCGACTGAAAAGCTGGCTGAAGGCATCCGCGCTTTTGCGCTGGACGCGGGCAAGCTGGACCAGCTGATCCAGGGCCTGAAGGCATGATCCGCTGCGACCAGACCCAGGCCTGGGGGGCGCTGCAGGGCCACTTCGAAGCCCACGGGCGTGACCTGGACCTGCGCGAAGCCTTTGCCCGCGACCCCGGCCGCTTCAACACCTTCAGCCTGCAGGCCCCCGAGGTTTTTGCCGACCTCAGCAAAAACCGCATCGACACCGCCACGCTGCGCTGGTTGCTGGACATGGCCCACGAATGTGGCCTGCAAGCCCAGCGCGACGCCATGCTGCGCGGCGAGATCGCCAACCCCACCGAAGGCCGCGCGGTGCTGCACACCGCGCTGCGTGCGCCCCAGGGCCAAGGCCCCTTCAGCCTGGAGGTGCACACGGTGCTGGACGCGATGCTGGCCTACGCCGACAGCGTGCGCCGCGACAGCGCCAGTACCGACAGCACCATCACCGACATCGTCAACATCGGCATCGGCGGCAGCGACTTGGGGCCAGCCATGGTGGTGCCGGCGCTGGACGCCTACGGCAACCCGGCTCAACGCCTGCACTTTGTCAGCAACGTCGACGGCCACGACCTGGCGCCGCTGCTGCAACGGCTGACCGCAAAGAACACCTTGTTCATCGTGGCCAGCAAAACCTTCACCACGCAAGAGACCATGGCCAACGCGGCCGCCGCGCGGGCCTGGTTTGTAGAACAGGGCGGCACCGACGTGGCGCGCCACTTCTGCGCCACCACCACCAACGTTGCTGCAGCCGCGGCCTTTGGCATCAGCACCACCTTTGGTTTTTGGGACTGGGTGGGCGGCCGCTATTCGTTGTGGAGCGCCATCGGGCTGCCGATTGCCATCGCCATTGGCAGCCACAACTTCCGCGCCCTGCTGGCTGGAGCGCACGCCATGGACCAGCACTTTGCGCAAGCACCGCTGGCGCAGAACCTGCCGGTGCTGCTGGGCTTGATCGACATCTGGTACCGCAACTTCCACGGCTTCACCAGCCGCAGCGTGGCGCCTTACCACCAGGGCTTGAAGCGCCTGCCGGCCTATCTGCAGCAGCTGGAGATGGAGTCCAACGGCAAGCGCGTGGACCTGCACGGCCATGCCCTGCCCCATGGCACCAGCCCGGTGGTGTGGGGCGAGCCCGGCACCAACGGCCAGCACGCCTACTTTCAGATGCTGCACCAAGGCACCGACGTGATCCCGGTCGAGTTCATCGCCGTCAAGACGCCCAGCCACCACCTGGTGGATCAGCACAACAAGCTGCTGGCCAACTGCCTGGCCCAAAGCCAAGCGCTGATGCTGGGCAAAACCGCAGCAGAAGCGGCCCTGGAAAAAGCGCCCACGGCGGCCACCCACATCGACCCGGCGGTCTTGGCGCAGCACCGCGCCTTCCCCGGCAACCGGCCCAGCACCACGCTGGTGTTGGACGCGCTGACCCCCAGCAGCCTGGGCGCACTGATCGCGCTGTACGAACACCGCGTGTTTGTCAGCGGCGCGCTGTGGGGCATCAACAGTTTTGACCAGTGGGGCGTGGAACTGGGCAAGGCCCTGTGCAACAACCTGCTGCCGCGCTTGAGCAGCGGCGACACCCGCGGCCTGGACGGCTCCACGGCGGGGCTTCTGAAACGGCTGACCGCATGAAGCGCATCGTCTTTGACCTGGGCGCCGTGGTCTTCAGCTGGAAACCGCGCCAGATGCTGATGCGCGAACTGCCGCAGGTGGTGACCAACGAAGCGCTTGCCGCGGTCTGGGAAAAGCAGGTCTTTCAGGCCTACCGTGGCGACTGGGGTGACTTTGACCGTGGCACCGTCGAGATACCCGACCTGGTGCGGCGCATAGCCCAGCGCACTGGATTTGCGGCCGCCGATGTGCAAGCAATAGTCGACGCCGTGCCGCGCGAACTGCGACCGATGCCCGACACCGTGGCCCTGATCCACCAACTGGCCGATGCGGGCCACACCCTGCACTACCTGTCAAACATGCCCGCACCCTATGCCGACGTGCTGGAGCGCCACCCTTTTTTCAGCCGCTTCAGCGGCGGCGTTTTTTCAGGCCGTGTGCACCACAACAAGCCCGAAGCCGCGATCTTCCAGCTGGCGGCTGTGCAGTTTGGCGTGGCGCCTGCAGAGCTGGTGTTTCTGGACGACCATGCGCCCAATGTGCAGGCGGCCCAGGCGCTGGGCTGGAATGCGGTGTTGTTCAGCAATGCAACTCAAGCCACCGAAGAGCTCAGGGCCCGGTTTGGGCTGCTCATGTCGTCAACGCGCTAGGAGCCTGCCCCAAAGCCAGGGGTTGCGCGGCGGTGTGAGCCGCTGTATCAACCGCCCGGCCGCCGCCCACCAGCCGGGCCTTGGCGGCCCTGCTCACAATTTCTCATGCCGCGGCCTTGAGCAGTTGCTGCACCGCTGGTTGATCAGGAAAGTCGGCGCCCATGCGTTCGAGTTTTTGGAGTTCTTCTCGTGCCTTCGTCTTCTCGCCTGCGGCTAGAAGCAAGCGCGACAAGTTCAGGCGCAGTTGACCACTTTGCGGCGCCAGCACGACGGCCCGCGTCTGCGCCTGGACCGCCTTCTCTTTTTTTCCGGCGACGGCATAGGCGAAGGCCAGGGTGTCCAGGATCTCGGCATTCCAAGGCTCCAGGCGGACTGCGCTCACCGCCACTTCGATGGCAGCCGGATCCTTCAATTGCGCCATGGCGTAGGCCAGGTTGTTGAGGACCGGCGCCGAAACTTGGTCCTGCTTGGCCACTTGCTGGTAGATCTTCCGTGCCACGGCCCAGTCCTTGGCACGCGAGGCCCGCTGCGCAAGGTGGACCATGAACCATGGGTCATCGGGACGCTTCTTGAGCCAGGTTTGCTCCCAGGCGGTGGCCTGAGCGCCCTGGGCGGCCGATTGCAACATCACGTGATATTGAATCGCCATCGGCGAAGTCTCGCCCAGCGAGAGCGCTTTGCGCATGGAGTCCAGGGCTTTCGGCCAGTCGGCGCGTGCAGCAAACGCTTCCGCCGCAAGCTGCCACCCAAGCGGATCCAGGGGTCGGCGCGACTGCAGCTCGCTGACAAGGCGGGTCTGGCCAGGCACGTCCTGCGCTTTCAAAAGCAAGGCCATCAATTGCCGGATCGCCGCCGGGTTGTCGGGCTCTACGCCCAAGGCCCGCTGTGCGTGCTGGCGCGCTGCCGCGGGATTGCCGCGCACATCTTGCAGCTCTGACAACGCCAGCTGCGCCGGCACGTGCTGAGGCCTGGCTTGCGCTGCCGAGTTCAAGGTTGCCAACGCCTGTTGGTAATCCTTGGATGCAGCCTGGATGCGGCCGACCTGCACCAGCAGGTCGGGATCCGCCGGCGCTGCAGCTGCCGCGGCCAGCGCCCGGTTCAACGCGTTGGGCAGATCGCCCGAGGCAATCTGCATCTTGAGCGCGGCCAGCCATGTGGCCCCGTCAGCTGGGTTCACCTTCACAGCCTTGTCCAGCCACTCTGATACCTCCTGTCGGGATCCGCCGGTGCGCATCACGATGTCCGCCATGCCGAGCATTGCCGCGGATGAGGGCGCTTTCGATTTCAGCTGGGTTGCATAGCGTTTACGCGCCGCGTCCATCTGCCCGTCTTGGATATCCAGCGCGACCAGCCGGTCCAACGCGGGCGCAAAGCCGGCTTGCTTGACCAAGCTCGCCTCGTAGGCTTTGCGGGCAGCGCCTCGGTCGCCCTGCTGCTCATGGATGCGGCCGCGCAGCAGATCGGCCGTCGGCTTCGCCGGTTGCTTCGTGGCCAGGCCATCAACCGCACCCAGGGCTGCAGCGACATTGCCCTGTTTCATACGCGTTGCGATCACCGCCAATTCCGCTTCGATACCCGACGGGTCGGTGCGGGCCACCGCCTCGAGTTCGCTCAACCCCCGGTCCACTTCGCCGCGCGCCAGAAGGGCCTTGCCCTGGGACGTCATGACCTTGGGATCATTGGGCCCGAGTTGCCTGGCGCGGGCAAAGGCCGCATCGGCCTTGCGAAACGCACCGGTCATCGCAAACGCTTCACCCGCCAGGCGCCAGACCGTCGGGTTGGCCAGGTTCTGCGTCAGCCACGGTTGCAGTGTTTCAAGCGTCGATGCAGGGCGCGACGATTCCTGATGGAGCGCGGCCAGGTTCAGGCGCGGAGCTAAGGCATCGGGCGTGGCCAGCATTGCCCGGCCGAGCAGGGCTTCGGCCTGCGCCAGCGACCCCAGGCGCCACTCTGTCATGCCGGCCAGAAAAAGCACCTGCGGCGATTCGATGTTGCCGCGCAGCAGGCGCTGCGTGGCCTCACGTGCCCGCACAAAGTCGTTCGACACGTAGGCGACGAGACCCTGATAGAACCCCGCCTCGGCCCCTGCCGGGGACGACTTCACGTAGGCATCGGCTGCGGCGCGCGCTCCTGGCAGATCATGGGTGCCAAGCAGCAGAGAGATGAGCAGGCTGTGCGCTTCATCCAACCCCGGCTTTGACCGAAGCGCGGCGCGATAGGACTCAAGCGCCGCAGCGTGGTTCTTCTCCCGTGCCAGCAATTCGCCCTTGAGCACCAGGGCACCCGCGTGGCCCGGGGTGCGGGTCAACAGGGTGGTCACGCCCGCGCCGGCTTCAGCGAACTTGCCCAGTGCAGCGGCCACGCGTGCCTGGATCAGCCGAGCGTCGGGCTGATCCGGTACGTTCTGCAAAGCCGCTTCGGCGGCCTTCAGGGCGTCTTCGGGCTGGCCCAGGGTCATATGCGCCAGGGCCACTTCGACCTGGAGCGCGGCCTGTGCGGCGGGAGGTTGCAGAACTGTGGCTGCGAAGGTGTCAATGGTGCGCTGTGGATTGCGCTGGGTTCGGTACAGCGTCGCCAGCACTGGCGACAGTTCACCCTCGGACGCACCCAGTTCAGCCGCGCGGCGCAACTCGATCTCGGCGTTGTCGGTCTGGCCGCCCGCCAGCAAAGCGCGCCCCAGCAGCAGCCGCGCAGCGGCAGACTCGGGATGATTCTTCAACACGGCCTTGGCCTCTATCAAGGCACCCACCACGTCGTCGCGGGCCAACCGCTCCGCCGCAGCCGAAAGCTTTCCTTTGCCCCCGCCTGAGGGCGCGCAGCCTGCAAGCGCCAGCAAGACCACCGCCACGCCCACTATTCTGGGCACGCCTGCGGGTCTCGCAAGCCATGGGCGGAACGGGTTCTGGCGCTGGGCGGTCTTCACAACTGCACTCCCTGTGTTGATCTGGATTCTGGCCACCCAGCGCCCAGCCTAAGCGCAAATTCTGTCAGTGGACCCGACGGGAATTTAGCGTCTGCGACGCCTGGGCCTTGGAAACAGGCCACAAAACGAAAAAAGGGCCTGCAAAGCAGGCCCCGTTCCAACCGCACAACGCGTATCAGGCGGCGTTGCGGCGGCGGCGGGCGTAACCCGCACCCAGCAGTGCCAGACCCACCAACGCCAAGCTGCCCGGTTCAGGGGTTTCGTTGAAGCAGTTGCTCGTGCAGGTGCCCACGCCAAACAGCGCCACGTGCGAGATCGAACCTTCCGCGGGCCAGAAGTTGCGCAGCTGGATGTCGCCATTGCCGGCCCAAGTCGTCTGCGTCGTCAGGTTGTAGGCGTAGCGACCCGGGTTGGCGTTGCCATCCTTCACGATGAGCCAGCAGGCGCTGTAGCCAGAGCAGGCGTTAGTCGTGCGACCGGTCCAGTCCAGCAGCATGTCGTCACCACCGCCGACGTTGACGGTTATCGCCGAGGGGTTGAACCAACCGACGTTGCCGGACTCCGAACCGCCCACGTCCTTCTTGTACAGGAAGCTGGACGTGGCTACGCCGCACGTGGTGGCGAGGAAGTTTGTGTCGGAGCCGGAGTTGGTGCCCGTGCAAATGGGCTGCGGAGTCCCGGTGGTGAGGGCGCCGCTGGGGCTTGGGCCCGTGATCGTGATGTCTCCGGCAAAGGCCGGCGCTGCGAAAACCGCAGCAGCGACGATGGCGAGTTTGGCTGTGAGCTTCATGGGTGGCTTCCTGATGGTATTTGGTTTGACTGACCTGACGCACCCGAAGTAAGCACACCTCGTGCCACATCCCGTAACTCATTGATTCGAAAAGATCTGAGTCCGCGGCTGCGCCGGAGAAGGCTATTCGGTGTAAAAGTTTTCGACACTCCGTCGCGGTGTTGGGGTGTGCCCGCCATGCAAAAAGGCAAGCCCAGCGGCTTGCCTTTCTTTGATCGAGGGTGCCCACGGCGTACCTGAAGGCACGGCGAGACCCTGTGTCGTCACCGAGACACGGTGACTTCCTTGCTGCCGAGGTTGCCAGCCGCGTCCCGCGCTTCCACCCGGATGCGATAACTGCCCGTGCCCGATTTCTTGGTGTTCCAGGTGTAGTTGAGGTTTGCGCCGGTCGCAGAAGCCACCAGCTTGCCAGCGATGAACAGGGTCTGGCGAATGCCGGCAGAGCCCGCGTCGTCGGAGGCCGTCGCGGCAATCTTGACCGACACCCCGACTTTCGCACCATCTGCCGGGTTGCTGAGCAGCACGGTCGGCGGATTGGTGTCGGCCACGACGGCATTGGCGACGCTCACGCCCACCGTGGGCGAGGACCCGGCGTTGCCTGCCGCGTCGTAGGCCACAAGAGACAAGCTGACGGCACCATTCGCGACGCTGCCACTGTCCCAACTGAAGGCGAAGGGAGTCGTCGTGTCGCTGCTAACGACACGGCCGTTGACCAGCAGATCGACCCGGGTCACACCCACGTTGTCGGCCGCGGTCAAGTCGATCGGTACCCAACCGCTGAGCGTCGCTCCGGCGGTTGGCGCACCCAAGGCCACCGTGGGTGGCGTGGTGTCAGCCGCGGGGGCGCCCGTGCCCAGCGCGGCCTGCACGGCCCGTGCCGCATCGACACGGCCGCTGCCGTAGTACGGATCCTTGCCCGTCGCGCCCAGGTCGAGCGCAGTGCTGAACAGAATGCTCTCGACCTGCGTGCTGCTCAAACTCGGGTTGGCCGACATCACCAGCGCCGCGACGCCAGCCGCGATCGGGGCTGCAAACGACGTGCCGTTGACGCCGCCGTAGCCGCCGCCCGCGAGGGTTGTATAGATGCTGACGCCGGGCGCAGACAGACGCACGGCATCGCCGTAGGTGGAAAACCCCGCGACGACATCGTTGCTGTCGGTGGCACCCACCAGGATCAGCGACGTTGTGGACTTGGCTGTGGACGGCGCGCCGCTGTTGCCGGCGCTCACGAACACCAGGCCGCCCCGGTTCTTCATGTACTCCGCGGCGCTCAGCACGGAGCTGCTCTCGGCCGCCAGGCTCGAGCTGATGTTGGCAACCCGCACGCCCAGGTCCGACGCATAGGTCAGGCCCTGGGCCATGCCGCTGATGGAGGCACCGCCGGTGGCGTTGCCAATGCGGATCGGCATGATCTTCGAGTTGCCGGACACGCCGGCAATGCCGACGGCGTTGTTCATCGCGGCTGCAGCCGAACCGGCGACCTTGGTGCCGTGGCCATAGGGGTCGGACGTGTCGGCCGTGTTGTCGTAGAAATTCCAGCCCGGAACCAGCCGCGCGACCATGTCGGGATGGGACGCATCGATACCGGTGTCCAGGATGGCGATCGTGACGCCGCTTCCCTGGCCGCCATCCCAAGCCGCGGGAGTGCCGATCTTCGACAGGTGCCATTGGTAAATCGAGAGTGGATCGTTGACCGTTCCGTCTAACGGAACGATTCGATCGATCTCGGCAAACTTGATCTGCGGGTGGCGGGCCAGCCGTGCGACCAGCATCTGTTCAGCGCCTGCAGGCACATTGACGATGCGCAGCTGACTGTTGCCGACCCGCTTGCTGGCGCCAGCACCGTTTTCGCGGAGTGTCTTTGTCAGCGCCTGCTCGCTGAGACCGGCACGCGGCATCAACAGGATGCGGCCTTGAACGACCGTTTCAGCGACGCCGCTGCGGCCTTGGGGATGGCCTTGCGCCCAAGCCGCACCTGAAACCGCCACGATGCCGGCAAGTGCCAGCACGGAAACACGGTACAGATGCTGAAGCGGCCGGGCCGTGGAGCAGCGATGGGAGGACATTTTTCTTTTTCCTTTAGGCCGCCCCGTGCGGTGCCTTGAAGACCTGTGATGTGCCGTCCCGGTTTTCACTGGGACGCCGTTTTCTTAAAACCGAGGTGAATGTAGTCGGGCGCCGCGGGCCAAAATCGGCGCCGACACGGGTCGTAACATCACTTGCAGGCGTCAGATGGATACCCGTGTAAAGGGTTAGTACTCATTGATTCAAGGCATCTGCGCGACGGTCCCCAGGGCGATTCGTGAGGGGCTGCACGCTCGGCCACCCGCGCAGGGAACGGGATGGGTGCTTCTCCTGCGGATGACACCCCTTGAACCGGGGGGCGGCAGTTACACGGGCTGTCGCTTGAAGCCAACCTCTGCAGGCGGGGTTGAGTGTCCGAAGAGGCCCAGACGGGCCGCCCGGACCTCTCTGACGCGGCAGGTGTTGGGCTTCGCGGCACGACGACAGCGGCATCGCGTTCGCGCGCCAGCTTGCGCCAGCCGTGCACAAGGCTCGCCCGATTCGGCAGCGTGCAGGCGTTACATCTGAAGTCTGCCAATCCACGTGATTTGGACTTCGTTTTGGGCCATCAGCTTGTTTGAGCGCGCGCGCTGCATAGGGCCGCACCTGAGCGGCCCGCCTTGCGGATAGCATGCACAGGCTCAGCCCTTGTCACTGCGGCCACCATGGACCAAGCCAACCAAGACCTGCGTTTGCGGCTTGTTTTCCGCGGTGAATCCATCCAGGGCCATGACCCGTCGGCGGTGCGTCGCGCGGTGGCCGTGGCGCTCAAGCTGAGCGAGCGGCGCGCGGCGCGCCTGTTTTCTGGCAAGCCCATCGTGATGAAGCAGCAAGTGGACGTGCGCTATGCGGCGCGTTTGGTTGCCAGCTTTGCCGCCTGGGGTGCAGTTCTGCATGCGCAACCGATGCCAGCCCCCATGCCAGCCGCCGTGCAGCCTGGGCCAATCGTGCCGCAGCTCGCCAAACCCCGCACGTCCTTGGCCCGCCCGACGTTGCCGTGGCGGCGGTTTGTCGTCGCGGGCCTGGGTTCAGCAGTGCTGTCACTCGTCTTGGTGGGCGCATGGGTGCTAGGCAATTGGCTGGGCCATCAAAGCGTCAGTGCGGGCCGCCCACCCTCTGCCAACCTCGCCTTGGCACCCGCCGCTGCATCAGTTCCCGCGCCCACAAACACGCCCACACCCACGCTCGGCCCTGGACTGGCCCCAGCTCCTGCGGGTGCAGTCGCTGCCGCCCCAGTTGCCGACAGCTTGGACGACGACGACCTGGTCAAGCGCCTGAGCCCACGTGCTGCCATGGACTACCAGCGTGTGTACCGGCTGGCGAAGCAGCACCGTGCGTTTGCGGTTTCAGAAGCCGGTGCTCATGCCTGGGTGACTGACGCCGCCACGGAAGATCAAGCGCGCGACGCTGCACTTCAGCGCTGCATGCAATTGCCCGGTGCCAGTCCCTGCCGGTTGGTGGACGTCGATGGCCAGCAACTGGAATAGCGTTGCGGCTGGCTTCGGCTGGCTGCGTCAGGCAGCGCTTGCGTCCCCTATCCTTGTCGACATGCGCAATGCGATGCCCGGACTGAAGCGGCAGTGAAGCAGCCGCCGATTCGGGCTCAGGTGGACCGGCGCTTCCTGTTTGACAGCGATGTCTTTCGCCAAGCCACGGCGCACCTCTTGCACGCGCTGCGGGGCAGCGGCGGCCTGGTG
Organism: Rubrivivax sp.; assembly: GCA_043774975.1. Taxonomy (GTDB): domain Bacteria; phylum Pseudomonadota; class Gammaproteobacteria; order Burkholderiales; family Burkholderiaceae_C; genus Rubrivivax. The sequence goes on along the minus strand of JAYVSX010000366.1, from coordinate 41,873 downwards.
GTCTTGACCGGCGATGCCGGCACGGGCAAGACCATGGCGGTGAACCACTTTGTGCGCAGCTTGCCCCAGTCCTGGAGCGTGGCGCTTGCCAGTGGCGCATTTCCTGATGCGTTGGGGCTGCTGCGGCAGGTTTGCAAGCTCTTCCACGTCGCCGTGCCCGTGGAGCCCACCAGCGTCAAGGGTTTCATGGACGCACTCCATAACTTCCTTCTGCAGCTGCATGCCGGTGGCCGGCAGGCCTTGCTGATCGTGGACGACGCCCACGGTCTGTCGCCCCAAATGCTGGAACTGATGCGCCAGTTGAACAACCTGGAAACGGCCGAGCGCAAGCTGCTGCAGATTGTTCTGGTGGGCCGAACTGAACTGCGAACCGCCTTGAGCAGTCCGGCCATGGCGCAACTCGCGCAGCGCGTAGCGGCTTTCCACCACATGCCTGGCCTGTCGGTCCAGGACGTAGGCCGCTACGTCCAGCAGCGGTTAAGCACAGCAGGCACACAGGCGGACATTCACTTCAAGCCAGCAGCACTGCGCCAGCTTCACCGGCTGGGCAGGGGGGCGCCGCGGGCGGTCCATCTTTTGGCCGAACGTGCGCTCAAGCTGGCTCAAGCCCGTGGGCTGCAGGCGTTGAGCGCCCGGGAAATCAAACTGGCTGCCGACGACGTGTTGTTGCTGCCGCGGCGTCGGCACCGCCAACGGTTTCAACGTTGGGCATGGGCTGGGCTTTGCCTTGCCCTGCTGATGGGTGGCGTGGCGCTGGCCCTGAAGCCCTGGCTGACGATCGTGCTGCCAACGTGAGACGCCAAAAGGGCTGCAGGTGCTGGGAAGCTCATCAGTCCCTGTGTTCCAAAGGCTCCGTGGTCTTGTCGTTCATCCACGCGTCCAGCAGCGTATAGCCCACCGCCAACATCACCGGCCCGACAAAGATGCCCACCAGGCCAAATGCAAACAGGCCGCCGATCACGCCTGAAAAGATCAGCAGCAGCGGCAGGTCGGCGCCCATCTTGATGAGCCAGGGCCGCAGCACGTTGTCCAACAGGCCCACCACCAGGGCCCAGACCACCAGGAAGATGGCCCAGCCCGTGCTGCCGTCGTAAAAGGCCCAGCCCGCCGCGCCGAGCAGCACCGGAATGGGCCCGATCTGCGCGATGCACAGCATGAACATCAGCGCCGTAAGCAGGGTGGCAAAGGGCACGCCAGCCAGCGCAACGCCCAGGCCGCCCAGCACCGCCTGCACCATGGCCGTGCCACCCACACCCAGGGCCACACCGCGTATGGCACCACCCGCCAGCATCACCGCGTCGTCACCGCGTTCGCCAGCCAGGCGGCGGGCAAAACGGCGCACCTGCGCGGCGGCGGCTTCGCCCTGGGCGTACAGCACGGCGGCGATGATCACCGTGATCAAAAACTGAAACAGCAAGATGCCGATGCTGCCCACCTCGGAGACAAACCAGCGGGTCAGGTCACCCGCATAGGGCGACAGGCGCGGCGCCAGGTCGCGCAGGCCCAGGTCTGCGGCTTGTTGCCAGGTGCGCTCAGCCAGCCCACCGACCATCGGCAAACCCACCAGCCAGGCGGGCGGGGCGTCGGGCAGGCGGTAGGTGGCGGCGTACTTGGCCCAGTCGACCAGGCGGTCGGCGTTGCTGACGATGGTGACGATGGCCAGCACCAAGGGCACCACAAACAAGAGCAGCAGGGCCAGGGTCATGACCGTCACCGCCAGGCCGCGTTTGCCCCACAGCAGGCCCTGCACCCGCTGCATCAACGGCCAGCTGGCCACCACCACCATGGTGGCCCAGATCAAGGGGCCCAAGAAGGGCCGCAAGATCCACAGCGCCGACGCCAGCAGCAGGCCGATGAACAGCACACCAAAGGTCACCCGCGCCAGATCGCGCCCGCCAGGGGGGCCGCCACGGCTGGTCATCAGGGCTTGGTCTCGCTGTAGGGCACGACGCTGACCGACTCGATGCGGTAACTGGCAGCGCCCATGTAGGAGTCGGTGCGGCCGGTGGTCAGGGTGCCGGTGATCCACACCGCGTCCATCGACCGAAAGCCTTTGGCAGGCGACTTGGGCAGCACGTGCACGATCTGGTTGGCCGGTGGCGGCGGGCTGTGCACACAGGCGCCGAAGTAAGGCACCAACAGGAATTCCTTGAGGCCTTCCTTGCTGTCTTCCAGCGGCACGATGAAGCCCGGGATGCGAACCGCCTGGCCGACGATGGCGCTGTTGACGGGCGCGTTGTCCCAGACCTCACGCATCTTCTTCATCATGGCCGCGGCGCGCGGGTCACCGTCGTCCAGCGTCTGGAAGTTCAGGTCCTTGAAGTCCTTGAACGGGTCCCAACCGGCTGGCACCAGTGCGTCCCAGGTGATGGTGCGGGGTGCGCCGGGCGCGGGTGCAGGGGCGGCGGCCGGCTTGGCAGGCGCGGCCAGCGGCGGCTTCATCAGCGGCACACCGTCCTTTTGTGCCAGGGCCGTGTCCGGTACCAGAACCAGACCCAGGACCAGGGCCAGGGCCAGGGCCACGGCCGGGGCCAGCGCCAGCACCGAACCCCGCACAGGCCAGGCTTTGATCAGCAGTTTCATGTTCGTGGACTCAAACCATCGGCCAGCGACAGGCGATACGCCCGCCAACCCGGCACCAGGCTGGCAAGCATACCCGCCACCAGCACGGCCCCGAACAGGCCCCACTGCTGCCAGGTCGGCGCCGATGGCACCAGCGTGATGCCAAACTGCTGCTGCAGCCACGGCCCGGCCAAGACCACAGCCACGGCGGCGGCCAGCGCGCCCAGCAAAGCACCGGCCAGCGTCACCAAGGCACCCTCCAGCGCCAGCAGCCACAGCACATGGCGCGGCCCCGCGCCCACCGCCCGCAGCACGGCCAATTCACGGCGCCGTTCGTTCAAGCCCGCCAGCACCACGGCCACCAGGGACGCCAGGCTGACCAGCGCCACCAGCGCGCTGATGGCCAGCAGGGCCTGTTCACCCGGGCCCACCACCGACCACAGTTCGTCCAGCGCCACCCCGGGCAACACCGCCAGCAGCGCTTCGCCTTCATAAGCGGCCACAAAACGCTGCACGTTGAACACGGCCACGCGGTTTTTCAGCCCCACCAAGGCCGCCGTGACCTGCTTTGGTTGCAGGTCAAACTTGCGCGCAAATTCAGGTGCGATCTTCATGCCCGGCAGCGGCGCGCCACCGGCCCAGTCCAGGTGGATGGCCTCGATGGCCTGCAGGCTGACATGCACCGTGCGGTCCACCGGCGTGCCGGTTCGGGCCAGCACGCCGACCACGCTGAAGGGCTTGTCGGCGTGCTGCTGCGCCAAGACCTCGGCACTGCCGTGTGACAGGGTGATTTTCTGGCCCAGCTGGTAGCCCAGGGCCTGCGCCAGCTCAGCGCCGATCACCGCCTCGTACAAGCCGTCCAGCGTGCCGGCGAAAGCCCGGCCCTGAGCCAGCGCCAGCTTTTTCTGGTCGCCGTAGGCAAAGCGCTCAAAGTAGTCGGGCGTGGTGCCCAGCACCGGCCGGCCGCGGTGCGAATCACCCAATGACAAGGGCACCACCCAGGCCACCGCGCGGTGCTGCGCCACCGCCTGCAGGCTTTCCATGCGGATGTTGTTGCTGGCCCCGCCCACACGAAACACCGCATACAGCATCAGCTGGACCGGGCTGGTGCGCGCACCCACCACCAGGTCGGTGCCGCTGACGGACTGGCCAAAGCTGCTGCGGATGTCGGTGCGCAGCCGCTCCAGGCTGAGCAGCAAGGCGGTGGCCAACGCGATGCTCAGCACCACCAGCATCAGCGTGCCACGGCGGTTGAGTGCGCTGCGCAGCGCGACGTGCAGCAAGGCCCTCATGAACCCGCTCGGTTGAGCTCAGGCAAGCTCAGCCGCTGGTCAAATTGCCCGGCCAGGCGCTCGTCGTGGCTGACAAACACCAGCGTGCTGCCGCTGGCGCTGCACTCGCTCATCAAGAGCGCCATGAAGTCGTCGCGCAGCGCAGCGTCCAGCGCCGAGGTGGGCTCGTCGGCAATCACCAGTTCGGGCCGGCCCAGCAAGGCCCGGGCAGCGGCCACCCGCTGTTGTTGCCCCACCGACAGCGCGTCGGCGCGCCGTTGCCACAGGTCAGCGGGCAAGCCCATGCGTTGCAGCAAGGACTGGGCGGCCGTCTGCGCGTCGGGTTGGCAGCGCTTGGCCCGCAGCTTCGAGAAGCGGCAGGGCAGCAGCACGTTGTCCAGCACCGTCAGGTAGGGCAGCAGGTTGAACTGCTGAAAGATCACGCCCACATGGTCGGCGCGGCGGGCGTCGCGGCGCCCGGCGGGCAGCGCAGCCCAAGGCTGGCCCAACAGCGACACGCTGCCGCTGGAGGCCTGCAACACGCCGGCCATCAGGCCCAGCAAGGTGCTTTTGCCGCAGCCGCTGGGGCCGTGCAAGAAGACCGTTTGACCGGTTGGCAGGTCCATCTCTGCAATGGCCAGGCAATCGTCGGCGCCGGGCCAAGCAAAACGCAGCTGGCGAATTTCAAGCACGGTGGGTTGGCAAGGGTGGCGGTGGTTCGCTGTGTTTCGGGGTGGGTCGGGGTGGATCGGGGTAGCTTGAGGCAAGAGCAGGCGGCAGTACTCAGCCTCTCTGCCTGTCTGCCTGTCTGCCTGTCTGCCTCTCAGCGCGCCAACACGACCCGCGACGACGGGCGCCGCAGCGTGGCCTTGAGCTGGCCTTTGGGTGTGACCACCTGCAGCTCGATGCGTTTGAGACCGGCAAAGGCGTCAAACAGACCCACCTCGACAAAGCCGGCCTTGGCCGCGGCCTTGCAGTTGAAGGTGTACAGGGCGGTCAGGTCACCGTGGTCCGCGCTGGTCGTTGCCCGCGGCCCCAGCTGCAGCGGTGCCGAGCGCAACTCAACCTTGTCCAGTGTGCACAGCGCTGCGGGGTCGATGCGAAACAAGGTCTCGCCCAGCCGCAGTTTGGCGACCGCGGCGTTGGCCTTGTCGCGCTCGGCCTCGGTTCGCGGTGCGCGCTCAAAGCCAATCAGGTTGTCCAGCGGTGTGTCCAGCTCCAGGCTGACGCGCAACCCGTCCACCGCCACGTCCAGATGCGCCACCCCGTGCTGATGGGCCTTGCCCGCCGCCCCTGCCGACGCGCAAAGGCACAACATCCAGCCGGACAGCAAGGTGCAACTTCGAACCCAGGATCGACCCACGCGCTTGACCCCTTTGACCTGAATCGCCGGGCACCGCGCCCCACGCCGGGCTGATTGTGACGCGCCTGGAAGTGTCAGCCTCGCACCAGACCCAGGCCGTATGTCCACAAAAAGGGCCTGACAAAGCGCCTGAGCACGGGCCTGGCAGGCTCAGCCGGCGGCTTGGATGCGCCTGCGCTGGTGGGTGTCAACAACACGTCCTCGGCAAAACCTTCGCTGCGCCAGTAGGGCCCGGCGCCCTTGCAGCCCACCCAACGCTCCAAATCGCCACGGCAGCGATCCTCGGGGCGTGGCAGTTTCATCGTGCTGGTGTTGGTCATGGGGCTCGCCGTTGGCAACAACAGCTGTGCACTGTGCAGCGGCGGTGTGGCAGCGGTGTGACGGCGCGCGCGCCGTAACATGGCTGTTGTGACGTTCACCACACTGGCGCACGGCATCGGATCGACCAAATCGGATCAACCAAGCGTCCCAAGCCACCTGCCCAACCCCGCGCCACCGCAACCATGCCCACCACCCTGGAAGGCCAGTTGGTCGTCGCCATCTCTTCACGAGCGCTGTTCGACTTTGAAGAAGAAAACAGCGTCTTTGAAGGCAGTGACGACCACGCCTACATGCAGCTGCAGCTGCAGCGTCTGGAACTACCGGCGCGGCCGGGGGTGGCCTTTTCGCTGGTCAACAAGTTGTTGGCCTTTAACGGCGGCGGTCAGCCGCGGGTGGAGGTGGTGATCCTTTCGCGCAACGACCCGGTGTCAGGCATGCGCGTGTTTCGATCCGCCCAACACTACGGCTTGCCGGTTCAGCGCGGGGTGTTCACACGCGGCCAGCCGCCCTGGCGCTACCTGCGGCCGCTGGCCGCCAATCTGTTTCTCAGCACCAACGAAGCCGACGTGCGCCAGGCCCTGGCGGTGGGCGTGCCCGCCGCCCGCGTCTACCCCCAAAGCGCCCACGCCAGCGTGGCCCACCCTGGCGAGGTGCGAATTGCCTTTGACGGTGACGCGGTGCTGTTTTCTGACGAAGCCGAGCGGGTCTATCAAGCCCAGGGCCTGGACGCCTTTCAAAGCCACGAACGTGAGCGTGCCGCCACGCCGCTGGCGCCCGGCCCTTTCAAGCCGCTGCTGGAGGCGCTGCACCGGCTGCAGCGCTCGCCCGAGCGTGGCATGCGGTTGCGCACCGCGCTGGTCACCGCGCGCAGCGCGCCGGCGCACGAACGTGCCATTCGCACCTTGATGCAATGGCAGATCAACGTCGACGAGGCCATGTTCCTGGGCGGCCTGCCGAAAGGCACCTTCTTGCGCGAGTTCGAGCCCGACTTCTTCTTCGACGACCAGACCGGTCACATCGAAAACGCCGCCGCCCACGTGCCAGCCGGGCATGTGGCTTCGGGCATCAGCAACGGCTGAGAGACCGGTGTTGGCCTGGCACTCGGGTGCCGTTCAAGCGCGGCGAGCCAACAGCGCTGCAGCCACCACCGCAACGGCCAGCGCCAGAACCACCCATACCCAGGGCCCGGCGCCTCTGGTGGTCGGCTGGTTGGCCGCAGCAGCGGGCTCGGCCTCCAGCAGCAGGTCAACGCCGGCGGCCTCGGGCACGGGCACGATGCGCTCGGGCGCAGCGGGCTCCGGGCGGCTGAACCAGGCCTGCAGTTCAGCCATGGTCTGCGGGCGCTGCTCGGGCCGCACCGACAGCCCGGCGTCAATCGCGGCCAGAAAGGCCTGGCTGTAACGGCCACGCCCTGCCACCCGGGCCGGGATCAGGTCATCCCGCACCAGGCGTGCGATGGACGCGTTGGGTACCTTGCCGATGGCCGCTGCGTACAGCACGGCGCACAGTGCGTAAACGTCGCTCCAGGTGCCTTGGCGCAGTTGCGACTCGTTGTCGTACTGCTCCACCGGCGAGTAGCCGCTCTTCAGGATAGAGGTGAGGTTTTGAGTGGCTTCTGCCGCCACGCGGCGGGCCGCGCCAAAATCCAGCAGCACCGGGCGCGGCGCTTGCTCCAGGTAGTTGCCGCCCTTGCGGTCGTAGAGCATCAGGATGTTGTCGGGCGCCACGTCACGGTGCACACAGCCGTTGTGGTGCAGCACCTTCAAGGCTTCCATCAGCGGCTCGGCCAGGCGGCGCAACCAGACTTCGCTGGGCGGTGCACCCAGGTCGGTGAGCCACTTCTTTAGCGTGATGCCGTTGTAGTACGGCATGGCCATGTAGGCGGTGCCGTTGTCGGCCCAGAACCGGTAGACCTTGACCAGTGAAGGATGGTCAAAGGAGCCCAGCAAACGCGCTTCGCCTATGAAGCTCTGCAGACCCTTTTGATAGGCCTCGTCGAAGCGCGGCAGGCGTGCGGCCACCTCGCCGCTGGGCAAACGCGCCGCCAGGGTGCCGGGCAGGTATTCCTTGATCGCCACCTGGCGGTCCAGCTTGGTGTCGCGGGCCAGGTAAACGATGCTGTAGCCGCCCAAGCCCAGCAGTTTTTCAACCACAAACTCCTGCAGCGCATGGCCGCGCTTGAGGTCACTGCCCAGGTCGCGCCGGGGCATCAGCAGGGTGCGTTGCTCGGCGCGTTCGCGGCTGTCGTCACTGCTCATGGTGGGGCTCGGTGGCGCGTGGTTTCGCGTGGTTCAGGGTTGTTTGAAGTCACCGCCCCAGGCCATCACCAGGCGCTGCGGGTCGATGTGCTTGCGCCAGGCGGCGTTGATGTCGGCCAGGGTCAGCTTGGCCAGCGCCTCGTCCACCTTCTGCGCAAAGCCAAAGGTGCGGTTGAAGTAGAGGTTGGCCGAAATCTGTTCCGTCACACCGGCATCTTGAGCGCGGGCAAGCCGGCGGAAGTTGAGCAGCCCGGCGCGGCCTTCGTCCAATTCGGCCTGGGTGAAGCCGTCCTTCAGCGATCGCGCCAGTTCTTCCTTGAAGGCCGCTTCCACCCTGGGCTGGTTTTGCGGCGCGAAGATGGCTGTCACCGTCCAGTCGGTGGACTGGTCAATCCGGCCCCAGCTGAGCACCGAGCTCACGTCGTAGCTCAAGCCGTCGGTTTCACGAATGCGGGTCCACAAGCGTGAACTGCCGCCCAGCCCGAAGGCATAGTTGGCCATCATCAGCGCAGCGTGGTCGGGGTGGCTGTCGTTGATGGGCAGCGCCAGGCGGCCCATCAGGTCGGCGTTGGCCTTGTCCGGTGTGATCTCGATGAAACGCTGCGCCGGGCCGGCCACCAGCGGGCGCGGCACGCGGGCCTGGGCCTGTGGCCCGGCAGCCGGCTGGCGCCAGTTGCCCAAGGCCGTGTCCAGCGCCTTGCGCACGGCTGCGCTGTCCATGTCGCCCACCGCCGCAAACTCACCTTGGGCGGCGCTGTAAAAGCGCTGGTGGAAGGCCTTGACCTGTTCCAGCGTCACCGCCTTGATGTCGGCTTCGGTTTCTTCAAACGTCTGCGCGTAGCGCAGGTCACCACGCGGGTAGGGGTTGCCATGGCGCGCCAGGCGGTTGCTGATGACGGCCGACGGCTCTTTGCGCTGGCTCTCCACGCTGGCCAGCCACTGGCGGCGCGCTTCTTCCAGCGGGCCGGCTTCAAACGCCGGTTCGCGCAGCAGTTTGCCCAGCAGTTCGATGACGGCGGGCAAGCGGTCGCGCTTGGTGCTGATGCTGGCGTACAGGCTTTCACCGGTGCCGCTGATGCTGACCTGGGCCTGCAGCTTGTCAAACTGGTCGGCGATCTGCTGGCGCGTCAGACCGGCACCGCCTTTGTCGATCAGGTCGCCGGTCAGGCTGCCCACCATCTCCTGGCCAAAGAGCGACTTCTCGGTGCCGAAGTGCAAGACCAGCTTGGCGTGCACCGCCCGGCCGCGGGTGCCTTTGGGCAGCAGCGTAAGCTTGATGCCCACGGGCAGCTGGGCGTTCTGGCTGCGCGCGTCCAGCTTGGCCGGGGTGGGGTCAAAGGCCTCGGCCAGCGCGGCGCTGGGGTCGCCCTTGTAGTCCTTGACCTGGGCTGGCACGTCCACCCGCGCCGCCTGTGGCGCGCGCTCGGGCTTGGGCGTGGGCTCATAGATGGCCACACTGCGGTTGTCGGGCTTGAGCCACTGCTGGGCCACGCGGTTGACGTCGGCCAACGTGACGGCGCGCACGCGGTCGCGCTGCAAGAAGTACAGGCGCCAGTCACCCTGGGCGATGGCCTCGGACATGGCCACGCCAATCGCTTCGGGGTCGTTGAAGCCTTGGTCCCGGCCGTTGAGCCAGCTGACGCGGGCGCGCTCCAGCTCTTCAGCCGTCACCGGCTCGGCCGCCAAGGTGTCCAGAGCAGCCGCCATCGCAACACGGGCTTTTTCGGTGTCCTGCCCGGGGGCCAGGGCCACACCCAGCAGCAACGGCGAGGTTTCGGCCCAGGCCAGCGATGCGCTGAAAGCCTGCGCCGCCAAGCGCTGCTCCACCACCCGCTTGTGCAAACGGCCGCCCGGCGTGTCGCCCAGCACACTGGCCAGAATCTGCACGGCCGCAAAGTCAGGGTGCGAACCGGCTGGCATGTGGTAGCCCATGAAAATCAGTGGCGCGCCCCCCACGCGGCGCACGTTGACCTGGCGTTCGCCGTCCTGCGGCGGGTCCAGCGTGTAGGTGGTTTTCAGCGTGCGCTGCGGCTTGGGCACGGCGCCGAAGTACTGCGCCACCCAGGCCACCACCTTGGCGTGCTCGTACTTGCCCGAGATGACCAGCGTGGCGTTGTCGGGCTGGTAGTACTCGCGGTAGAAAGCCTGCAGGCGCGGGATGTCGACGTTTTCGATGTCGGTGCGCGCGCCAATCGTGCTTTTGCCGTAGTTATGCCAGTCGTACATGGTGGCCAGCATCTTTTGAAACAGCACCCGGCTGGGGTTGTTCTCGCCGCTCTCAAACTCATTGCGCACCACCGTCATTTCAGTGTCCAGGTCGCTCTTGGCAATGAAGCTGTTGACCATGATGTCGGCCTGCCAGCTTAAATACCACTGCAGGTTGGCGTCGTTGGCGGCAAAGCTGGCGAAGTAGTTGGTGCGGTCGGTCCAGGTGCTGCCGTTGGCCCGCAGGCCCCGCTTGGTGAAATCGGACCAGACGTTCTTGGTGGTGGGCGTTCCTTTGAAGACCAGGTGTTCCAGCAGATGGGCCATGCCGGTTTCGCCGTAGTTTTCGTGCCGGCTGCCCACGCGGTAAGTCACGTTGACGGTGGTGGTGGGCTTGCTGTCGTCGGGCACCAGCAGCACCTGCAGGCCATTGGCCAGGCGGTATTCGGTGATGCCTTCGACGGTGCGCACCTGGCTCATGCCGGATGGCAAGCCCATCGGTTGAGCTGTGGGTTGAACCGTGGGTTGAGCTGTCGGCCGCGCTGTGGGCTGTGCCACGGCAGCCAGCGCCAGACTGAGCAGCAGGCCTGCCAGCGCGCGCGGAAAACGAAGAAGTTGAAGCGGCGACATGCGGTATGCCAAAAAGCCCGGATCACCGGGCGACCCGGCATTCTGGCTGAGGACGGGCTGGCCAGCACAATGGCCGGGTGATGCACGTGCAGCCCCTACAACATCAAGACCCTGCGGTGGCGCAGCAGATCCACGCCGTGTGGACCCAGGCCTATGCCCAGGAGGCCCGGCTGCTGGGCCTGTCGGACTTCCCGCCCTTGCAGCGCACGGTGGCCGAACTGCAGGCCGACGGCGACGCCTACCTGGGTGCCCGCGTCAGCGGCACCCTGGTCGGCGCGCTGGCCTTCGGGCCCGACCCCGAAGGCGGGCAGCTGCTGGTGTCGGTGCTGGTGGTGGCACCGGCCGCCCAGCGCCAGGGCGTCGCCCGGGCCTTGCTGAAACACCTGCTGAGCCTGGCGGGCCCCTGGCCCGTGGCGGTGGCCACCGCGCAGGCCAACCATCCCGCGGTACTGCTCTATAAATCGCTGGGTTTTGTGGCCTACCGCCAAGGCGTCGTGGGGCCCGACGCCTTGGCCATCGTGAAGCTGCGCCACGCCAACGGCGCCGTGCAAGCGCCAGCTCAACGTCCCACGCCGTAGCGTCGCAGCTGCTCCAGGTCGAGCACCCGCACGCCACCGTATTCCACCCGGATCACCCCGGCCGCCTGCAACGCCGCCAAGGCCTCGTTGACCCGCTGCCGGCCCAGTCCGACCAGATAGCCCAGCTCTTGCTGGGTGATGCGCAGCAGCTCACCCACGCCCGGGTACAGCACCGGGTGAAACAAGGCTGCCAGGCTGCGCGCCACGCGCTCGTCGGGATGGATCAAGCGGTCGATCTCGCGGGCACCAATGAACTGGCCCAGCCGCTCGTTGAGTTGCATCATCACAAAGCGGTTGAAGCCGATGCTGCGGTCCAGCAGCCAATGAAAGGTATCGGCCGTGATGCCAGCCACCTCACTCTTGCGCAGGGCTTGGATGTTGTAGCGGTAGACCTCGTTCTTCAACACCGTGCCTTCCCCAAACCAGCCGCCGGAAGGCACGCCGGTGAAGGTGATGGGGATGCCCATGGCGGTGTCGTTGCTCATCTTCAGCAGCCCGTCCAGCACGCCAAACCAGTAGGTCACGGGCCGGCCGACGCGGCAGACCAGTTCACCGGGCTCGACGGTCAACACCCGCAAGTTGGCCACCACCCGCTGGCGCTCTTGTGCATCGAGCCGGGTCAACCACGGAATGAGGTCCAGATCGGCCGGCAATGCAGCGCGCGAGCGCGACGACTGCGCCGCCGAAGCACGCGAAGCTGACGGGAAGGCACGCGTTGTCATGGAAGTCTGCTTGGTGAAAGACCTGTGAGGGTGAACCCTTGAATTGTCGTCACAACGACAACGTGGCGTCAAAGTAGAAACCAGAATGCGCTGCAAAGAATCTGGAGACAAGCCCGTGCCGTCGACGTTTCCCCGTTTGATGTTGGACCACGCCCAAGCCCGCCCGCAGGCCGCTGCGCTGCGCGAGAAGGTCTACGGCATCTGGCAAACCACCACCTGGGCCGAACTGGCCAGCCTGGTGCGGCGCCTGGCTTGCGGCTTGGCCCATGCGGGCGTCAAGCGCGGCGACCACATCATTGTGGTGGGCGACAACCGCCCGCGCCTGTACGCCAGCATGTTGGCCGCCCAGGTCCTGGGCGCCATTCCGGTGCCGCTGTACCAGGACGCCGCGGCCACCGAATACACATTCCCCATCAACAACGCCGAGGTGGCCTACGCCATCGTCGAAGACCAGGAGCAGGTCGACAAGCTGCTCGAACTGCGTGAGCAGTGCCCCACGCTGAAGCGCATCTGGTTTGACAACCCACGCGGCCTGCGCAACTACAACGAGCCGGGCGTCGACAGCCTGGACGCGCTGGTGGCCGCGGGCCAGGCGCATGACCAGTCCAACGCGCGCCTGTTCGAAGACGAGGTGGCCCAGTGCCAGCCGCACGACGTGGCGGCCATGTTCTTCACCAGCGGCACCACCGGCAACCCCAAGGGCGTGGTGCACACCCACCACACGCTGCTGGACCGCGCTGCAGCCGGCCAAAGCTTCGACAAGCTGACCGACAAAGAAGAAGTGCTGGCCTACATGCCGCTGGCCTGGATCGGCCAGAACATCTTCAGCTATGCCCAGTGGCTGGTTTGTGGCTATGTGGTCAACTGCCCCGAGAGCGCCGCCACGGTGATGATCGACCTGAAGGAAATCGGACCGACTTACTACTTTGCGCCGCCGCGCATTTTTGAAGGTCTGCTGACCAGCGTGATGATCCGCATGGAAGACGCGTCCAGCATCAAGCGCCATGTCTTCCACCACTTCATGAACGTGGCCAAGCGTGTAGGCCCGGCCCTGATGGACGGCAAGCCGGTGGGCCTGGCCGACAAGCTGATGTACGCGCTGGGCAACCTGGCCGTCTACGGCCCGCTGCGCAACACGCTGGGCCTGTCGCGGGTGCGGGTGGCCTACACCGCCGGTGAAGCCATCGGCCCTGACCTGTTCACGTTCTATCGCAGCATCGGTGTCAACCTGAAGCAGCTTTACGGCAGCACCGAGACGGCCGTGTTTGTGTGCCTGCAGCCCGACCACGAAGCCAAGGCCGACACCGTGGGTGTGCCCATCAACGGCGTGGAAATCAAGGTCACCGAGAGCGGCGAGATTCTGGTCAAGAGCCCCGGCCTGCTCAAGGAGTACTACAAGAACCCGGCCGCCACCGCCGAGGTGCTGACGGCCGACGGCTGGTACCACACCGGCGACGCCGGCTTTCTGGACGCGGGCGGCCACCTGAAGATCATCGACCGCGCCAAAGACGTGGGCCGGCTGGTTGGCGGGCCGTCAGATGGCGCCATGTTTGCGCCCAAGTACGTGGAGAACAAGCTTAAGTTTTTCCCCTTCGTCAAAGAAGCCGTGGCCTTTGGCGACCAGCGCGAAAAGGTCTGTGCCTTTGTCAACATCGACTTTGAAGCGGTGGGCAACTGGGCCGAACGGCGCAACCTGCCCTACGCCGGCTACACCGACCTGGCGGCCAAGAAAGAAGTGCTGGAACTGATCCGCGACTGCGTGGAAAAGGTCAACGCCGACTTGGCTGCAGACACCATGCTGGCGGGCAGCCAGATCAGCCGCTTTTTGGTGCTGCACAAGGAATTGGACGCCGACGACGGCGAGATGACCCGCACGCGCAAGGTCAAGCGCGGCTACATCAACGACAAGTACCAGGTGCTGGTGGACGCGCTGTATGGCGGCAAGACCGAGCAGTTCATTGAAACGGCCGTGAAGTTTGAAGACGGCCGCAGTGGCAGCGTCAGCGCCACGCTGCCGATCCAGGACGCCAAGACCTTTGCATCGGTGAAAGCGGCAGCATGAAGGCGGCAAGATGAGCAAGAAAATCGGCGACGTCATCTTGGACGTCAAGAACATCAGCCTGCGCTTTGGTGGCGTCAAGGCGCTCACCGACATCAGCTTCGACGTGCGCGAGCACGAGGTGCGCGCCATCATCGGCCCCAACGGGGCCGGCAAGAGCAGCATGCTCAACTGCATCAATGGTGTTTACGCGCCGCAAGAGGGCACCATCAGCTTTCGTGGCCAGACCTTCAGCCACATGGACAGCCGCCAGGTGGCCGAAATGGGCGTGGCCCGCACCTTCCAGAACCTGGCCCTGTTCAAGGGCATGAGCGTCATCGACAACATCATGAGCGGGCGCAACCTGCGCATGAAGACCAACATCTTCCAGCAGGCCATGCGCAACCCCTGGTTTGGCGCGGCCGAAAAGGAAGAGACCGAACACCGCAAGGCGGTTGAAAAAATCATCGACTTCCTGGAAATCCAGGCTTACCGCAAAACGCCCGTGGGCCGCCTGCCGTATGGGCTTCAAAAGCGAGTGGACCTGGGCCGCGCGCTGGCCATGGAGCCGCAGGTGCTGCTGCTGGACGAACCCATGGCCGGCATGAACGTCGAGGAAAAGCAGGACATGAGCCGCTTTGTGCTGGACGTCAACGACGAGTACGGCACCACCATTGTCTTGATCGAGCACGACATGGGCGTGGTGATGGACATCAGCGATCGGGTTGTCGTGCTCGACTACGGCAGAAAAATCGGCGACGGCACGCCTGAAGAGGTGCGCGCCAACCCCGACGTGATCAGCGCTTACCTGGGGACTTCTCACTGATGCTCAAGCACCCCGTCAACCCTTGTCTGTGGGAGCCCTCCTGATGGGAGCCTTCATCGAAACCTTTTTTGGCGGCCTGATGACGGGCATGCTGTACTCACTGGTGGCCCTGGGCCTGGTGCTCATCTTCAAGGCCAGCGGCGTCTTCAACTTCGCGCAGGGCGCGATGGTGCTGTTTGCAGCGCTGGCCATGGCGCGGTTTTCGGAATGGTTCCCGGCGCTGCTGGGCTTTGACAGCAAGGTGCTGGCCAACATCCTGGCCTTCGCGGCGGCCATGGTCGTGATGGTGGCGGTGGCTTGGCTGATCGAACGTCTGGTGCTGGGCAAACTGGTCAACCAGGAAGGCGTGACGCTGTTGATGGCCACGCTGGGGGTGGCCTACTTCATGGACGGGTTTGGCCAGACCATCTTCGGCAGCGACATCTACAAGATCGACATCGGCTTGCCCAAGGACCCGATCTTTCTGATGGAGAGCACCTTTCAGGGCGGCATCCTGGTCAACAAGGAAGACCTCTACGCGGCGGCCATTGCAGCGTCACTGGTGATTGCCTTGAGTCTGTTCTTCCAGAAGACCAGCACCGGCCGCGCACTGCGTGCGGTGGCCGACGACCACCAGGCGGCGCAGAGCATCGGCATCCCGTTGTCGCGCGTCTGGGTCATCGTCTGGGCCGTGGCCGGCTTTGCCGCGCTGGTGGCCGGCATGATCTGGGGCAGCAAGCTGGGCGTGCAGTTCTCTTTGGCGGTGCTGGCACTGAAGGCCCTGCCGGTGGTGATCTTGGGCGGCCTGACCAGCGTGCCTGGCGCCATCATCGGTGGGCTGATCATCGGTGTGGGTGAAAAGCTGTCCGAGGTCTACATCGGACCGTACCTGGGTGGTGGCATCGAGATCTGGTTTGGCTACGTGCTGGTGTTGTTCGTGTTGCTCGTCCGGCCACAGGGCTTGTTCGGCGAAAAAATCATCGATCGGGTCTGAGCATGTGGCCCCCAAGCTCATTTCATTCGCTGCCCCCCGAGGGGGCGCAGGCCTCCTTTGGGGCGGCCCGGCAGGAGTCCTGATGCTGTACAGAGAAAACGGTCAGTTCAAGACCACCTACACCAACGACAGCCAGGTCTTCCCGATTGCGCAAGACCGCATCGCGATCTGGCTGGTGGTGGCCTTTGCCGCACTGGCAGTGCCGATGCTGGTCGACGAGTACATGTTCCGCGCCATCCTGATTCCCTTTCTGATCCTCAGCCTGGCGGCGCTGGGCCTGAACATCCTGGTGGGTTACTGCGGCCAGATCAGCCTGGGCACGGGGGCCTTCATGGCGGTGGGGGCCTATGCGGCCTACAACTTCAGCGTGCGCATCGACGGCATGCCGCTGTTGCTGGCCTTGCTGCTGGGCGGTGGCTGCGCCACGGTGGTGGGTGTGCTGTTTGGCATCCCCAGCTTGCGCATCAAGGGGCTGTACCTGTCGGTGGCCACGCTGGCCGCACAGTTCTTCTGCGACTGGGCCTTCTTGCGCGTCAAATGGTTCACCAACAACACCGCCAGCGGCTCGGTCAGCATCAGCAACCTCAATGTGTTTGGCATCTCCATCAACACGCCGCATGAGAAGTACCTGCTGTGCCTGGCCATCCTGGTGGTGTTTGCGATTGCCGCCAAGAACCTGGTGCGCAGCCACATCGGGCGCGAGTGGATGGCCATTCGCGACATGGACGTGGCGGCCTCGGTGATCGGCATTCGCCCGGTCTACGCCAAGCTCACGGCCTTCGCCGTCAGCAGTTTCATCGTCGGCGTGGCGGGTGCGCTGTGGGGCTTTGTGCACCTGGGCTCGTGGGAGCCGGCGGCGTTTTCCATCGACCGCAGCTTCCAGCTGCTGTTCATGATCATCATCGGCGGCCTGGGCTCGATCATGGGCAGCTTCTTTGGCGCCGCCTTCATCGTCATCCTGCCGATTTTTCTGAATCGCGCGCTGCCCTCTTTGGGCGCCCTGGTGGGCGTGAACATCGACACCGCCACCGTGGCGCATACCGAGCTGATGATCTTCGGCGCCCTGATCGTCTTCTTTCTGATCGTCGAGCCGCACGGGCTGGCTCGGCTGTGGTCCACGGCCAAAGAAAAGCTGCGCCTGTGGCCCTTCCCACATTGATTGCTTTGACCAGTTCGGATGGCCGACGGGCCGCTCGATTCACCGGGGCACTGACGAGTGCCGTTTGAAAATGTTCCACCTCTGGAGGCAGACATGAAATTCAAGACCTTTGCCCTGAGCGCCGCAGTTGCGGTGGCTGCAGCGAGCACTTTGCTGACTTCGACGCTGGCGTTCGCGCAAGCCAAGGAGCAGTTCTACCCCGTGCTGGTGTACCGCACCGGCGCTTACGCACCGAATGGCGTGCCCTTCGCCAACGGCTATGTCGACTACCTGAAGCTGACCAATGCGCGCGGCGGCATCAACGGCGTCAAGGTCAGTTTCGAAGAATGCGAAACCGGCTACGCCACCGACCGCGGCGTGGAATGTTATGAACGCCTGAAGGGCAAGAACGGCGGCGCCACGGTGTTCCAGCCGCTGTCCACCGGCATCACCTTTGCGCTGACCGAAAAGGCGCCAGGCGACAAGATTCCGCTGATCACGGCCGGCTACGGCCGCAGCGAGAGCGTCGACGGCAACGTCTTCAAGTGGAACTTCCCGCTCACCGGCACCTACTGGGACGCAGCCGACATCCTGTTGCAGCACATCGCCAAGAAAGAAGGCGGCTGGGACAAGCTCAAGGGCAAGAAATTTGCGCTGGTCTACCACGACAGCCCGTTTGGCAAGGAACCCATTCCGCTGTTGGTCGAGCGCAGCAAGATGCACAGCTTTGAGCTGTCGCTGCTGCCCGTAACCCACCCCGGTGTGGAGCAAAAGGCCACCTGGCTGCAGATTCGCCAAAACCGCCCCGACTACGTGTTGCTGTGGGGCTGGGGTGTGATGAACAGCACCGCGCTGAAGGAAGCGCAGGCCACCGGCTACCCACGCGACAAGATGTACGGCGTGTGGTGGGCGGCTGCCGAGCCGGACGTCAAGGACGTGGGTGACGGTGCCAAGGGCTACAGCGGCCTGGCGCTGCAACATGGTGCCGAACCCAATTCAGCGGTGGTCAAGGAAGTCCTGGCCAAGGTGCACGACAAAGGCCAGGGAACCGGCCCCAAGGACGAAGTAGGCCAGGTGCTCTACATGCGTGGTCTGTCTGCTGCGATGTTGGCGGTGGAGGGTGTGCGCCGCGCGCAAGAGCGCTATGGCAAGGGCAAGGTCATGACCGGCGAACAAGCCCGCTGGGGCTATGAAAACTTGACGCTGGACCAGAAGAAGCTGGACGCCCTGGGCTTTGCCGGCGTGATGCGCCCCATCAGCACCAGCTGCGCCGACCACCGTGGCGCCACCTGGGCGCGCGTCCACACCTGGGACGGCAAGAAGTGGAACTTCACCTCGGACTGGTACGAAAGCGACAGCGCCATCATCAAGCCGATGATCAAGGCTGCTGCCGACAAGTACGCAGCTGAGAAGAAGATCGAGCGCCGCACGGGAGCGGACTGCCAGTCGTAGCCCACCCCCCGGAGCGGCTGACGCCGCTCCCCCCTCAAGGGGGGCAGCCCCTGGCGGCCCGGCAAAGCCGGTTCCGCGGCGGCTGCTTGAGGGGCGGGCGGCGGCTTCGCCGACGGCCCTGGCTGCCCTGGCTGCCTTGGCTGACTTAGCTGACCTGGCTGCATTGCATGCACTGGAAACTCTATGAGCAACATCCTTCTCAACGTCAACGGCATCGAGGTCATCTACAACCACGTCATCCTGGTGCTCAAGGGCGTTTCGCTCCAGGTGCCTGAAGGTGGTGTAGTGGCCTTGCTGGGTGGCAATGGCGCGGGCAAGACCACCACGCTGCGTGCGGTGAGCAACCTGCTGGCCGGTGAGCGCGGTGAGGTCACCAAAGGCAGCATCGAACTGCGTGGCGAGCGCATTGAAAAGCTCAGCACCAGCGAGATGGTCAACCGTGGCGTGATCCAGGTCATGGAGGGGCGTCACTGTTTTGCGCACCTCAGCATCGAAGACAACCTGATGACTGGCGCCTACACGCGCAAAGACGGCAAGGCCGCCGTGGCGGCCACCTTGGAGAAGGTCTACAACTACTTCCCGCGGCTGAAAGAACGGCGCGCCAGCCAGGCGGCCTACACCAGCGGCGGTGAGCAACAAATGTGCGCCATCGGCCGCGCGCTGATGGCCAACCCCAAGATGGTGTTGCTGGACGAGCCCAGCATGGGCCTGGCACCGCAAATCGTGCAAGAGGTGTTCGAGATCGTCAAAGACCTGAACCAGCGCGAAAAGGTCACCTTCTTGCTGGCCGAGCACAACACCAACATGGCGCTGCGTTACGCCGACTACGGCTACATCCTGGAAAACGGCCGCATCGTGATGGATGGCGAAGCCAAGGCGCTGCGCGAGAACGAAGACGTCAAGGAGTTTTACCTGGGCATGGGCGGTGGCGACCGCAAGAGCTTCAAGGGCGGCAAGAGCTACAAGCGCCGCAAGCGTTGGTTGTCCTAGGCAATGGCTGACGATGACCTGGGTGGCTTCGCGCCGCCCCCTTTCAAGGCGGCAGACGCTTTGCTGGTGGTCAAGCGCAACCTACGCGACCTGAAGCTGACCGAGCGTGACAACGGCTTCGAGCTGCGCGGCAAGCGCGTTGTGGAACTCACCGCCGACGCCACCACCATCACGGCAAGACTGGCGCGCAAACTGGCGCTGACGCCGCAGTGGGACACCCTGTTGGTGAAGTCCGCAACAGACCAGCGCAAGCTGGTTGACGACGTCAAAAGGCGGCTGGCACGCTGGGACCAGGAAGACTGAGTGCGGCCCCATCAGAGCGCACCCGCCGATCGCCAGCGCAGCCGATTTCCCCGCCCTTTCCTCGCCCTTCAACCTTTGATCCAGCACTCAACGAAGCCGGTCCCATGAGCAACAGCCAAGCCCACACCGCCCTGGAGACCCGCGCACCTGCCGAGCGCGAAGCCGCCTTGATGGCCGCCTTGCCAGGTCATCTGCACGCTGCCATGGCGGTGCCCGCACTGGCGCAGTGCCTTGCTGGTGTCGACCCCAACAGCGTGCAGAGCCGCGCCGCGCTGGCCCAGCTGCCGGTGACGCGCAAGCACGAGCTGTTCGAAAAACAGAAAGCCCGGCACGCGGGCAGCGTCTTTGGCGGCTTTTCAGCGCTGGGATGGACAGCGCAGCGCGCGCTGCGGCCGGCCAAGCGTGTCTACCAGTCGCCTGGCCCCATCTATGAGCCCGAAGGCGCGGCCAGCGACTACTGGCGCACCGCGCGCGCCATGCACGCTGCTGGTTTTGTGGCCGGAGACCTGGTGCACAACAGCTTCAGCTACCACCTGACACCGGGCGCCTGGATCATGGAAAGCGGGGCCTTGGCGCTGGGCTGTACCGTCTTCCCGGGCGGCGTGGGCAACACCGAACTGCAGTTGCAGGCCATGGCCGACCTGCAACCCGACGCTTATGCCGGCACACCCAGCTTCTTGCGCATCCTGATTGAAAAAGCCGGAGAAACCGGTGTCGCCTTGCCCAGTCTGAAAAAGGCGCTGGTCAGTGGGGAAGCCTTTCCACCGAGCCTGCGTGACTGGCTGGCGCAACGTGGCATCACCGCCTACCAAACCTACGCCACGGCAGAGGCCGGTGTCATTGCGTTTGAAACCGCAGCCCGCGAAGGACTGGTGCTGGACGAAGGCATCCTGCTTGAAATTGTTCGGCCCGGAACGGGCGACACCGTGCCCGATGGCGAAGTGGGTGAGGTGGTGGTGACGGTGTTCAACCCCGACTACCCCTTGGTGCGCTTTGGCACCGGTGACCTGAGCGCCGTGTTGGCTGGGCCTTGCCCCACCGGCCGCAGCAACACCCGCATCAAGGGCTGGCTGGGCCGCGCCGATCAGACCGCCAAGGTGCGTGGCATGTTTGTCCATCCCAGCCAGGTCGCCGAGGTGCTCAAGCGCCACCCCGAGATCGGCCGTGCCCGCTTGGTGGTGGAGGGCGAAATGGCCAACGACCGCATGACCTTGCACGTCGAAAGCACCACGGCAGCCGAAGGTTTTGTGGCAGCGGTGGCCGTTACCGTGCGCGACGTGACCAAGCTGCGTGCCGACATCGTGGTGGCGGCGCCCGGCAAACTGCCCAACGACGGCAAGGTCATCGAAGACAAGCGCAGTTACCGTTGAACCGCGCCGTGCGGACGGCCCAGCCCACTGGCAGATGCAAATTGGGGCTGCGCCGCCCCGCTTCCCTTCCCTTCCCTTCCCTTCCCTTCCCTTCCCTTCCCTTCCCTTCCCTTCCCTTCCCTTCCCAGGGGCTAAGTAACTTCCACGCGGCGCAAAGTCGCGGCTGTACCTAACATCAAAACCTTGTTCTATCGAATTCGGAGACACGTGATGAAGAAAACTCTGTTGGCCCTTGCAACGGTTGTTGCTGCGGGCCCCCTCTGGGCTGCATTCCCTGACAAGCCCGTCACCCTGGTCGTGCCCTTCGCGGCCGGCGGCCCCACCGACAAGGTGGCGCGCGACTTCGCCGAGGCCCTGCGCAAGCCCTTGGGCGGCGCCACGGTGGTGGTTGAAAACGTCGGCGGCGCCGGCGGCTCGCTGGGCGCAGCCAAGGTGGCCAAGGCCAACCCGGACGGCTACACGCTGCTGCTGCACCACATCGGCATGGCCACCATTCCCGGCCTGTACCGCAAGCTCAGCTACAACTCGAGCAACGACTTCGAGTACCTGGGCATGATCAACGACGTGCCCATGACATTGCTGGGCCGCAAGACCCTGCCCGCCGCCACTTACCCCGAGCTGCTGAAGTGGCTGAACGACAACAAGGGCAAGATCAATCTGGCCAATGCCGGCCTGGGATCAGCTTCACACCTGTGCGGCCTGATGTTCCAGAGCAGCATCAAGATCGACATGACCACGGTGCCGTACAAAGGCACGGCGCCGGCCATGAACGACCTGCTGGGCGGCCAAGTCGACATCATGTGCGACCAAACCACCAACACCACCAGCCAGATCGCCGCCGCTACCGTGCAGGCCTATGCCGTGTCGACCACCAAGCGTGTCAACACGCCCGTGCTGGGCAAGTTGCCCACGCTCGACGAATTGGGCCTGAAGGGCTTCAACGTCAGCATCTGGCACGGCCTGTATGCGCCCAAAGGCACGCCACAAGCGGTGGTGGACCGCCTGAACGCGGCGTTGAAAGAGGCTTTGAAAGACGCCGACTTCATCAAGCGGCAAGAGGCGCTGGGCGCTGTGGTGGTGACCGATGCGCGCACCTCGCCCGCCGAACACAAGAAGTTCGTCGCCGCCGAAACCGACAAGTGGAGCGCCGTCATCAAGGCCGCAGGCCAATACGCCGACTGAAGCCAACAGCACCACGTTCTGCCCATGGCAGCGTTGGACAAGGCCGCCCACCCGGGCGGCCTTTTTTCTGGCGGCGCACCGGTGCTGGTGCTGGTGCTGGTGCTGGACAATCCCTGCGCAGAACAGTTGGGCGCCAGGCCCGGCACCGCACTGCGCAGTTGGTTGTTCAGCGCAAGGTGATGGGGATGGTCACCGGGCCGTCGTTGACCAAGTGCAGTTGCATGTCAGCGCCAAAGCTGCCGCCAGCCACCACCGGGTGGCGGCTTCGGGCCAGACTCAACACGGTGTTGTAAAGCGCCTGGCCCTTGTCGGGCGCCGCCGCACCGGTAAAGCTGGGCCGGTTGCCACCCGACACGTCGGCCGCCAAGGTGAACTGCGAGACGATCAAGAGCCCACCGCCGACGTCTTGCACACTGCGGTTCATCTTGCCGGCCACGTCGCTGAAGATGCGCAGTTTCAGCAGCTTGTCGACCAGTCTGCTCGCCAGTGCCTCGGTGTCTTCAGGCTCCGCGCAAACCAACACCAGCAGTCCTTGAGCAATGGCACCCACGGTGACGCCAGCCACATCGACACGGGCCTGAAGCACCCGCTGCACCAGCGCGATCACAAGGGGTCCTTGGGATCCTGGGGGTCATCAAAGTGAGCTTCCACGTTCAGCGGCAACAGCTGGATGGTGGCGCGCAAACCCGGCACTGCGCTCATTAAGGCTTGCTCAACGCTGGTGCGCACCGCAGCAGCGCGGCCCAGCGTCCAGGCCGCCGGCATGTGCATGTGCAGGTCGACAAAACGCCGCTGGCCGGCGCGGCGTGTGCCCACGTGGTCGAAGCGGATCGCGTGGTGGGCAAAACTCTCCAGCACCTTGTCGATCTCGCTACGCACCTCGGGCTCCAGGGCCTGGTCCATCAGGCCCCCAGCCGAGCGCCACACCAGAGAAGCACCTTCACGCAGGATGTTCAGCGCAACCGCGATGGCCACCACCGGGTCCAGCCACAGCCAGCCGGTAGCCTGGGCGGCCAGCAGCCCCACCACCACACCGCCGCTGGTCCAGACGTCGGTGTAGAGGTGTCGTGCATCGGCTTCCAGCGCCATCGACCGCGCGGCACGCGCTTTGCGCAGCATGCTGTAGGCCAGCGCACCGTTCATCGCCGAGCTGATCACCGATAAAGCGATCCCCAAGCCCACCGCCTGCAAGGGCCGCGGGTCCAACAGGCGGTGCACTGCGGCCCAGACGATGGCCAAGGCCGCGACGAAAATCAGCACGCCTTCAAAGCCGCTGGAAAAGTATTCCGCCTTGTGGTGGCCGTAGGGGTGCTCTTCGTCGGGCGGCTGCGCAGCCACGGTCACCATCGCCAGCGCAAACATGGCCCCGGCCAGGTTGACCAGGGACTCCAGCGCGTCGCTGAGCAAGCTGACGCTGTCGCTGACCCACCAGGCACCCGTTTTCAGCGTGATGGTGGCCACCGCCACGGCGATGGACAGTTTGAGGTAGGCGCTGACCTGCATGGCAGCGCGCCGCGTCGTCAGATGGACACCGTGACGCGCGCGAACTTGCGCTTGCCGACCTGCACCACGCAGCTGCCGGCCATCACCTTCAAGCCCTTGTCGTTGACCACCGCGCCGTCGATGCGCACGCCGCCCTGCTCCACCATGCGCAAGCCCTCGCTGGTGGAAGGCACCAGGCCCGCCTGCTTGAGCAGTGCGCCAATCGCCAACGGGGCACCGCCAAGCGCCACCTCGGGCATTTCGTCTGGCGCACCCCCGGCAGCGCGGCGCTGAAAGTCTTGTTCGGCGGCGTCGGCAGCACTGCGGCTGTGAAAACGCGCTGTCAGCTCCTTGGCCAGCAAAACCTTGGCGTCCTTGGGGTTGCGACCAGCCTCGGTTTCGCGCTTGAGTTGGGCAACTTCAGACTCGGCTCGCCAAGAAAGCAGCGTGAACCATTTCCACATCTGCACATCGCTGATCGACAACACCTTGGCAAACATGGTGTTGGCGTCGTCGGTGATGGCGATGTAATTGTTCTTGCTCTTGCTCATCTTCTCGACGCCGTCCAGGCCTTCGAGCAAGGGCATGGTCAGGATGCACTGCGGCTCCTGGCCGTATTCGCTTTGCAGCGCGCGGCCCACCAGCAGGTTGAACTTCTGGTCGGTGCCGCCCAACTCCAGGTCACTCTTCAGCGCCACCGAGTCGTAACCCTGCATCAGCGGGTAGAGCAATTCATGCACGCTGATGGGGTTGCCAGCCTTGAAGCGCTTGGTGAAATCGTCGCGCTCCAGCATGCGCGCCAAGGTGTACTTGGCGGCCAACTCGATCATGCCGCGCGCACCCAGCGGGTCGCTCCATTCACTGTTGTAGCGGATCTCGGTCTTGGCGGGGTCCAACACCAAGCTGGCCTGGCGGTAGTAGGTCTGGGCGTTGGCTTCGATTTGCTCGCGGGTCAGCGGCGGGCGGGTGGCGTTGCGCCCGGAAGGGTCGCCAATCATCGAGGTGAAGTCGCCGATGAGAAATATCACTGTATGCCCCAGGTCCTGCAGCTGGCGCATCTTGTTCAGGACCACCGTGTGGCCGATATGGATGTCAGGCGCGGTCGGGTCCAGGCCCAGCTTAATGCGCAGCGGCTGGCCGGTGGCTTCGGAACGCGCCAGCTTCTTCAGCCATTCCGCTTCGGGCAAGAGCTCTTCGCAGCCGCGCAGGGACACCGCCAAAGCTTCGCGCACCCGGTCGGTGACGGGGTGCAGGGGGGTCGATCCTGGGGGCGTGCTGAGGGTCTCTGACATGGGCATGGAATGCGGGGGGTCTCGTGAGTGGATCGAACGGGGGGCTTCGCTATACTGCTGGATCTGTTCTGCCAGCAGCGTCAAAGCTCGGCCATGCCCAGCACCCAGCGCTGAATTCTAGTGGACGGGTATCACTTTCAGCCGGGCCTTGCGCTGCCAAACAGCAGCCGGCCAAACGTTCAAGCCCATCGACCCCGACTGGCGCCTTTCGTGCCACTCATTGCCCGCTTCGTGATCCGATTCATGATCCGATTCGTCACCCCATTCGCTACCCGAGCCAACCCTCTGCACCACCTCCCCGCGTGACCCTTCCTTCTGTACCCGCTGCACAAGACCTGGAGCAATTTGGCCGGCGTAACCGCGTCGCCATCGTGGTGGCCGTGGCCGCATTGCTTGCAGGCACCGGCATCACGGCCATCGCCGTGGCGCCCCTGGTCAACCAGACCACGCCGCTGCCGCAGCGCCTGATCACACAGACGGTGCAGCCCACAGGTTTGCAGTCACAGCTGGAGGCGCTGGCCGAGCAAGAGCTGACGCTGTCGCGCAGTGACATCACCCGGTCCACCGACACCGTGGAGTCCCTTCTGACCCGACTGGGGGCGCGCGATGCCACCGCTGCGGCCTTCATGCGCAGCGACTACCTCAGCCGCCAACTGCTGGGTGGCCGCGGTGGCAAGCTGGTCACCGTCAACACCAGTACCGACGGATCGCTGCAAGACCTGGTAGCCCGCTTTCCCAACGAAAGTGCCGACCTGGCCAAGACGCACTTCAACCGCATGAGCCTGGTGCGCGGCCCCGACGGGCGCTGGCAGTCCCAGCTGCGCGCTGCGCCCTATGGCTCCACCACCCGCTTGGCCAGCGGCACCATCCGCAGCAGCTTGTTTGCGGCCACCGACGAAGCGAACCTGCCCGACAGCGTGGCCGCCGAGCTGTCGGACATCTTTTCCACGGACATCGACTTTCACCGTGAGCTGCGCAAAGGCGACACCTTCAGCGTGGCCTACGAGACGCTGACCGCCGACGACCAACCCGTTCCTTGGAACGAGGGCGCCGGGCGCATCCAAGCAGCCGAGTTTGTCAACGCAGGGCGCGTCCACCATGCCGTCTGGTTTGCACCGGCCAATGGGCGCGGGG
This sequence comes from Rubrivivax sp., assembly GCA_043774975.1. Lineage (GTDB taxonomy): Bacteria > Pseudomonadota > Gammaproteobacteria > Burkholderiales > Burkholderiaceae_C > Rubrivivax. The sequence continues at coordinate 15,783 of JAYVSX010000366.1, read as the reverse complement.
GCTACTACGCGTTGGATGGCCGCAGCAAGCGGCGCGTGTTCTTGGCCAGCCCGATGGAGTTCTCGCGCGTGACGTCCGGCTTTGCCATGCGTTTTCACCCTTTGATGCAGACCTGGCGGGCCCACTTGGGTGTCGATTACGGCGCACCTTCGGGTACCCCCGTGCGGGCGGTGGGCGACGGGGTCGTCGAGTTTGCCGGCTGGAAAAGTGGCTATGGCAATGTGGTGCAGCTGGCGCACGGCAACAACAAGAGCACTTTGTACGCGCACCTCAGCCGCAAGGATGTCAAAGTGGGCCAGCGCGTTGCACAAGGACAGCGCCTTGGCGCTGTGGGCATGACGGGCTGGGCCACGGGGCCACACTTGCACTTTGAGTTTCGCGTCAATGGCCAGCACCAGGACCCTCTGCGGGTTGCTCGCAGCACCGAAACGTTGGCGCTGGACACCCATGCACGAACTCAGTTTTCTGAAGTCGTGCGCACCGTGCAGGCCAAGTTGGATGTGGCGCAAACGCTGACCAGCCAGCGGCGCACCGTCGAATAGATCTCGGCCAGAAGATTCAGCCATGGCCTGGTTCATCGGGCTGATGTCGGGCACCTCACTTGACGGTGTGGACGGCGTGCTGGCTCAGGTGGCCGATGACGAGCCTGCAAAGGCTCAATTGGGCCAAGCGCCGGCAGCTCGGCTGGTGTCTCGGGCGCACGCGCATCTGGCTTTTCAGGCCGACCTGAAGGCTGAACTGTTGGCCCTCAACCGCAGCGGCCACGACGAGCTGCACCGGGCTGCTTTGGCCGCCAATGCGCTGATGAAGCTCTATGCCCAGGTCGTGAGCCTGCTGCTGCGGCAGGCCAACCTGAAGGCGTCAGATGTGGTGGCTCTGGGCGCACACGGGCAAACGGTGCGCCATCGTCCTGGCGAGTTTGACGGCCATGGTTACACCCTGCAGTTGATGAACGGCTCGCTGCTGGCCGAGTTGACCGGCATCGCGGTGGTCTGCGACTTTCGCTCGCGGGACGTGGCGGCCGGCGGGCAAGGCGCTCCGTTGGTTCCAGCCTTTCACGCCGGCTGCTTTGCGCGCACCGGAGTTCACGTGGCTGTTCTCAACGTGGGCGGCATTGCCAACCTCACCCTGCTGGGGCCCAAGGGCGAAGTGCTGGGCTTTGACACCGGGCCGGGCAACATGCTGATGGACCTGTGGATTCAGCGCCACCTGGGCAGGCCTTTTGACGCCGACGGCGCTTGGGCCGCCGGGGGCCAGGTCCAATCCAGCTTGCTGGCCGGTCTGCTGGCCGAACCGTACTTTCAGCGGTCACCACCCAAGAGCACGGGGCGCGACCTGTTTGACCAGCGCTGGTTGGACCAACACACCGCTGGCCATAGCGCCACGCCGCAGGACGTGATGGCCACGCTGGCGCAGTTCACCGCCGCCACGGTGGCGCAGGCCCTGCAACGGCACGCTCCGACATGCACCGAGTTGCTGGTTTGCGGCGGTGGCGCCTTTAACGCTCACCTGATGTCCAGGCTGGCAGCGCTGGTGGGCGCTGGCATCCGGGTTCAAAGCACCGCAGCCGAAGGCCTGCCCCCCGATCAAGTCGAAGCCATGGCTTTTGCTTGGTTGGCGTGCGCACACATCTCGGGTTCAGCAGGCAATTTGCCTGCCGTCACAGGTGCCAGGGGCGCCCGTGTGCTCGGCGCCTACCACCCTTCGGTCTGAAAGGCGGCGTTGCTGCTGTTCAGGCCGAAAACGACGAGCCGCAGCCGCAGGTGGTGGTGGCGTTGGGGTTCTTGATGACGAACTGGGCGCCTTGCAGGTCTTCCTTGTAGTCGATCTCGGCGCCGCCCAGGTACTGCAGGCTCATCGCATCAATCAACAAGGTGACCCCGTTCTTCGACATTTGGGTGTCGTCTTCGTTGACCACTTCGTCAAACGTGAACCCATACTGAAACCCGGAGCAACCGCCGCCCTGCACGAACACGCGCAACTTGAGTTCGGGATTGCCTTCTTCATCCACCAGGTCCTTGACCTTGGCCGCAGCGCTGTCGGTGAAGATCAGCGGTGCAGGCATCTCATCGGCTGCTGGGGTGATGGCTTTGGCTACGGCGTTCATGGCGGGCTTTCGATATTAAGGGTCACGCGTCGTTGGACGCTGCAAGCTTCAATGCGGGCTTTTCGGCGCTCTTCAAGGGCTTGAGTTCGCCGTCGACCGAAGATCCGGGGTGCATTTCAATCAATTCGTACCGAACGTCACCCAGCACGCGGGCCTTGGGCTGCAGTTCAAGCAGTTCGGTACAGTGAATGGGGCCATGCACTTCGCCATTGATGATCACATGGCTGGCGAACACCCTGCCATGCACGCGGGCATTGTCACTGATGACCAGGATGCTGCGCCCTTCGACGTTTGCCATCACATCGCCCATCACGTGGCCGTCCACCCGCAAGCCTTCGGTGAACTTGACGTCGCCGCTGACCACCACGCCTTCACCGATCAGACTGCGTATCGGGGGCGGCTTCTTCTTGCCTATCCACATCGTGAATCTCCTGGACAAACGATCACAGCCGAACAGTCTGCGTCGCTTTGGTGGCGCCTGCTGCGTCCATCACCCTGACTTGAACCGCTTTTATCACGGCGGCGCTGGGATGGTCGATCAGACCTTCCACCCTTGTAACTTGGCGCATCTGCAGAGCCAGCGGACCGCCAGGCAAAGGTTGCGACCACGCCTTGCCTTCGAGTTGCCCGCTCAGCACCACGTCATAGCGGCCCTTGAATTCGGCCACGGCCTTGCCGTTCTGCACCACCAGCAGTTGGTACTTCAGCTGGCCTGGCGTGCCGGCCTGCGCTTGCAAGCCGCGGACCTGCAGGCCATCGGCTGCCGTTGGCAACAAGCGCTCATAAAAACCCAGGTCGGCCCGCAGCGCTTGTTTGTCGGCTTCCAGCTGCCGCACCTGTTGCGCCAGCCGTTCCTGGGCAGCGCGCTCTGTCTTGAGCAGGCTGTCCGCGGTGTTGGCGACCTGGGTCGCCTGGGCATGGCTGGTGTTCAGCTGGGCCAGTTCCGCACGGATGCGTACCAGCTCTTCTTTGTCGCCGCCGTCCAGTCCTGCAAGGTCTTTGCCCAATTCAAAGGCCCACAGCGCCAGGGCGGCCGAAAAACCCAGCATCACCCCAAACGCAGCCCAACGCAATGGCCATGGCAGGTGGCTGCGCACGATCATTCTCGGTGCACTCACCGAGAGTCTTCGTCGCAGCAGTTTCCAGCGCATGGCGCCAAAGTTCAGGCCAACCAGGCAAAAGGCCACCCGAAGGTGGCCTTGCAAGGTTGATCAGCGCTTGCTGAACTGCTTGCGGCGACGGGCGCCGTGCAAACCGACCTTCTTGCGTTCGACCTCACGCGCGTCACGCGTCACGAATCCGGCACGGCTCAAGTCGGGCTTGAGCGCGGTGTCGTAGTCGATCAGCGCACGGGTGATGCCGTGGCGAACGGCACCGGCCTGGCCGGATTCGCCACCGCCGTGCACGTTGATCTTGATGTCGAAGGACTCGTTGTTGCCCGTCAGCAGCAAAGGCTGGCGGACAATCATGATCGAGGTTTGGCGACCAAAATAATCGTCAATGGTCTTGCCATTGATCATGATTTGGCCATTGCCCTTCTTGATGAAAACACGAGCCACGCTTGATTTGCGGCGGCCGGTGCCGTAGTTCCAGTGTCCGATCATCGCTTAGTCCTCAAAACTCGAGCGGTTTGGGCTGCTGAGCGGCGTGCGGGTGGGTCTCACCGGCATAAACCTTCAGCTTCTTGACCATCGCGTAGCCCAGCGGGCCTTTGGGCAACATGCCCTTGACGGCCTTTTCAAGGGCGCGGCCAGGGTGCTTGGCCTGCATGTCCTTGAACGGCGTGGCATAGATGCCACCGGGGTAGCCCGAGTGCCGGTAATAGATCTTGTCGGTGGCCTTGGCCCCCGTGACGCGGATCTTGTCGGCGTTGACGACGATGATGAAATCACCGGTATCGACGTGAGGCGTGTAAATGGCTTTGTGTTTTCCGCGCAAACGGCGTGCTGCTTCGCTGGCAATACGTCCGAGCACCTTGTCGGTGGCGTCAATCACAAACCACTCGTGCTTCACTTCGGCCGGTTTGGCGCTGAAGGTCTTCATGAGGGTCTCACTAAAGGCGCATGCGGCGTTGGCCCAGGGGAATCTGGGCCATCCAACCGCAACGCACGGGTTTTCGGGGAATTTCACCAAGGCGTCCAGGCCTTTGGAACCGCTTGTAGAGGCGGCCTCGCTGGCTCAAATTGAACACCACAGCCCGCCCCATCCGAACCCAGGGCAGCCCATGAGTGTACATCGCTCCCCAGCAAAACGTCCAGCCCGGGTCGCCCTGAAGGCGCGTGACCTGTTCGCTCGAATGGCGCCAAAGCAGCCACCTCCATCCCGTGGCAGGGAGCTCCGGGCCAAAAACCCATGAGCAATTGAGGGTAAACCCTAAATCGTTAGCGTAGGATGCGTCAGCCCAAAGAGAGCCTCAGCATGACCTTGCAAACCGATGTTCTGAATGCCGCCCTGCCGTCGGGCCGCAAGAAGCCGCACCGCCTTTGGCAATGGCTGCCGATCCGCAGCCTGGCCGAGCGCCACCGCAGCCGGGTGTTGACCCACCTGCTGGCACTGGACGAACACGACCGCCACCTGCGTTTTGGCCATGTGGCCAGCGACGAACAAATCGAAAAGTACGTCGCCCAGCTCGACTTTGCCCGCGACGAGGTGTTTGGCATCTTCGACGCCCGCCTGCGCTTGGTGGCGATGTCGCACCTGGCCTTTGCCGAAGACCACCGCAGCGCGGAGTTCGGAGTCTCGGTGTATGCGCGGGTGCGGGGGCGGGGCGTGGGCGGACGGCTGTTTGAACATGCAGTGACCCACGCCCGCAACCGTGGCGCCCGCACGATGGCCATTTACCTGGCACGAGAAAACGCGTCGATGCTCAGCATCGTGCGCAAGTCGGGCGCCAAGGTCAGCTACGAGGGGTCCGAAGTACTGGCCCAACTGCAACTGCCGCCTGATACCTTGGGCTCACAGCTGGAAGCGCTGGTCGAGAGCCAAGCCGCTGAGTTCGACTACCACATCAAGTTGCAGGTGTTGCGGCTGGACAAGCTGTGGCCCGGCCTGCGAACTCAGGATCCGCCCACGTAGGGGTTGCGGCGCTGTAAAAGACCACGTGCCAGGGCGTGTGCCCAGGGCATGGGTGAGCAGAGTTCAGGGGTCAGGTTTGCCCGTAACGGGTGCGCAGCTCTTTGGCCACCGCAGATTCCGGCAGCAGCCGTCCGCCCGCCAGTTGAAACGCGCGCGCTCTGCCACGCGAGTCCAGGCTGAGTCCAACGGGTTCGCCATGCGCCGCGTAGCCGTTGGCCAGCACGATACGGCCGCGGCGTGTGCCGTCGCGGTCGCGGCTCAGCTCAGCCACTTCGGCAGCGTCCTGCACCGGGTTGGGCAAGGCCGGGTTGGCCACCAGCACCTTGTCTTTCACCGGCAGAAGGTCCACCGCGCCCCACAGGCTCCACCAGCGGCCGGTCCAGGGCGCTGACAAACGCGTCGGGGCGCCGTGCTTCTCAAAGGCCTGCAGGATGTGCAACACGCCATCAACCCAAGCTTGGCTGGGGCCGTCGGCGGCGTTGGTCAAGGCCGATATCACCAGGCCCTGGGCCGGCACGCAGGCGCTGCGCGTCAGGGTGCCGGGGAAGCCGCCGGTGTGTCCAAACCAGTCCCAGCCACCCACGCGGCCCGACATCGTGCCCAGGCCATACCAACGCTCGGCGCTGGCGTGCGGTTCGCGCCACTGCGGCCGCGTCAACTCGCGCCGGCTGGCGACCGACAGCACGCTTTTTCTGGCCAACGGCGACAGGCTGCCGTAAAAGCGCGCCAGGTCGCGGGCGGTGCTGATGAAGCCCGTGGCCGCCGTCAGCGAACGGGTGTGCATCGTGGCCGGGATCACCACGCGGTGACCCAAGGGCCACTTGCCGCTGTGACCGCTGGCCAGCTGTTGTACCCCGTGCGCCGGCACATCAGGCAGCGTATCTTTCAAACCCGAAGCTGCCACCACTTCGCGAGTCAGCCAATCCGCATAGGTTTCGCCCGTCACGGCTTCAATGGCCAAGCCCAGCAGTGCATAACCGTGGTTGGAGTACTTGAAGCGCGTGTTGGCGTCGATGCTGGGGCCGTCGGCCAGGTCGGCGCGCAACTCGGCTTCGTTTAAAAAAGGGCGGCGCTCCACCCACTGCCCGGCGTCGCGCCCGTCGCGCACCAAGCCCGCACTGTGCGACAGCAATTGCGCCAGCGTGGCCGCCGCCACCTGGGGGTGCAGGCCGGGCAGGTAGCGGCCGATCGGGTCGTCCAGCTGCAGACGACCCTGTTCACGCAGCATCATCACCGCGGTGGCCGTGAAAGTCTTGGAGTGCGATGCAATGCGGAAACGGTGCGCAGGCGTGAGCAGCTCGCCGGTGTTCAGGTTGGCATGGCCGAAGGCCTGGGTCAGAACAGGGCGACCTAGATAGGCAACGGCCAGCGACAAACCAGCGTGGTCGCCCTGGCGCATCTGAAAGTCCAGCCAGCGGGGGATGTAGTCAAGGGCGGCGGACAGCCAGGTGGGCACGGGTTTTCTCCAGCAGCGGTGGGGGCTTGAAAGTCTATGTCCTTCGACACCGCCCTGACCCTGGACCGCTGGAACATGGCTCAAACGGCTCAGACAGCTGAGACAGCTGAGACGGCTCACACAGCCCGTTGGCCCGCGCTCTGGAGCACAGGACCGGAAACGACTTCGCGTCCCGCAAAATAAGGCCTCGGCCGGCACGGCGTGGAGGGGGCGCTACCAAGCCCACGGCTCCACAGCGTGCGCCGCAGCGAATCAAACAGAGCGTGCGTCGCACGCGAATCAAAAATACCAAGGACGACACCATGGACCTGCTCACCCTCCAGCCCGAAGGCCTGGCCCCACCCGGTGGCCACTACAGCCATGCCGTGGTGGCCCAGGGCCTGGTGTTTGTAGCGGGCCAACTGCCCATCGACGCCAACGGGCACAAACTGAGCGAAGCCAGCTTTGAAGACCAGGTGCGGCAGGTGCTGCACAACCTGCAAACCGCCCTGCGTGGCGCCGGCAGCAGCAAGGAAAAGCTGGTGCAAGTGCGTGTGTACGTGACCGACATAACGCTGTGGCCAGCCTTCGACCAGCTCTATGCGCAGTGGCTGGGCACGCACCGCCCGGCGCGTGCGGTGGTGCCAGTGCCGTGTTTGCACCACGGGCTGCTGATCGAGCTGGAAGCCACGGCTTTGCTCTGAGGAAGGCAGCGATGAACATGCGCAAAGCAGGTGCCGGTGGCCTGGTCTATTCCACCGACAGCGGCCGCATGTGTGCGCAGTGCCGCCAACCCTTGGCGCAGTGCCATTGCGCGGCCCTGGCCAAAGCGGCGCCGCGCGGCGACGGCACCGTGCGGATCAGCCGCGAAACCAAAGGCCGCGGCGGCAAGGCGGTGACGCTGGTGCGCGGCCTGCCGCTGGACGACGCGGCGCTGGCCGCCCTGGGCAAACGCCTGCGCAGCGCCTGCGGTGCCGGTGGCACGGTGAAAGACGCTGTTCTGGAAGTGCAAGGCGACCACGTCGACCGCGTTGTGGGGTGGCTGCAGCAAGAGGGCTTTGCCGCCAAGCGCGCCGGTGGTTGAACACCGCCACTGAATGAGCGCTGGCGACCCATGTTCGCTGGCGCCTGAACGCCGGCGTTGACAGGTCAGCGGCGCAACACCAGCAACTGGTTGTTGGCGGGCATGGGAACCCATTCCTGCAGCTGCAGGCCGACGGCCTGCGCCTGGTCCAGCACATCGCCCAAGCGCCGCAGGCCCCAGGCGGGGTTTCGGCTTCGCAGATCGATGTCAAAAGCCAGGTTGCCGGGCGCGGTTTCCACACCATCGATCAGATAGGGCCCGTACAAGATCAGCTGGCCCTTCGGTGCAAGATGCCGCGCAGCACCTTGCATCAGGGCCGGGCACACCGCCCAAGGTGCAATGTGCAACAGGTTGGCGCAAAAGATGGCGTCCCATGGTTCAGTCATTGCGGGCCACGACGGCGCCATCACGTCTAAATGCAAAGGCGGCAAAACCTGTGGCAGGTGCTGGCACCACGCGGTGATGCTGGCCCGCGAGTCCTCGTCGCCGTCGCTGGGCTGCCACCGCCAGCCGGGTAGCGCTGGCGCAAAGTGGGCCGCATGCTGGCCGGTGCCACCGGCAATCTCCAGCATCACGCCGTGCGCCGGCAACAGGCGCAGCAGCTGCGCCAGGATGGGGCCCTGGTTGCGCTCGGCGGCGGCGCTGTGACGGCGCTGATCGGTGTTCATTTGCGCATTGTCAACGGCACTGCACCTGCTCCGAACCGTGGTCCGTATTGAACGCCGATGCGGTTCAAGGCCCCCGTTCAAGACCCATCTTTGAAGCACAGTGGCGAGTGCCCCGTTCGAACCACTGGGATAAACCGCAGGCGCCAGAACTCAGAAGAAGAACACGGGTGCGGCTGCACCAGCTTTACAGCTGTTCACATGAAGCCTGTGAACCGCCAGGCACCGGGGCGCGTTGCGGAAGTGCAGGCCGTATTCCACCTGAACCGCCAGCGCAACCAGGAGTCTGTTTTGACAAACATCCGCACCCAAATCCGCTCGGTCAGCCTGGCCGCCACGCTGCTGGCCGGCACCTTCGCCTACAGCGCCGCGCAGGCGCAAGACGTCAACGTGCAACTGCGCGTGATCACGCCCCACATCCGGCTGCCCGGCCACGTGGTGCTGCCTTTGCCACCGCTGATCGTGCCGCGGCTGGTGGTCAGCACGCCCGAGCCCGCTTGGCAGCCGCAGCCGCCCCCGTACCGCCGAGATTACGGCTACCGCGAGCCGGCACGCTGGGACGTCGACGACGATGGCATTCCCAACCGCCGCGACCGTGTCTACAACCCACGCTGGGACCGCGACTGTGACGGTGTGCCCAACCGCTATGACCCCACGCCCCACGGCAACCGCGGCTGGCATGGCCAGCGGGACTGGCGTGAACCAGCGCGGGAAGACCGCCGTGGTGAGTGGCGCGCAGATCGGCGTGACGACCGGCACGACGACCACCGCCGCGGCCGCCACGACTGAAGCGCCGGCCAGCCGCAACACGCGGACGGCCAGCCGCCTTCAACGTTGCGTCCTTAACGCCGCGCCCGCTGCCGCACCTGCGCCAGCGGGCGCTTGCCTTTGAGCTGGCGCTCGATGCCGTCGTTGAGTGAACTGCGCAGCGCGTGCACCTCTTCCACGTGGCCGTACACGCCCGGGAAGCGCAGGTCCAGCCACAGCCACAGCGTGCAGCCGCGCAAAGCCTGTTCCATGCGTTCGAGCTTGCTGTGGCCGTCCACCGCGTCCAGGAACCAGGGGCGGCCTGCCCGCCCGCTTTGCGAATGGTTGTGACTCCACTCCAAAAATTCCTTGACCAGCGAGTCGGTGCGCATGTCCACCGGAGCCTGGGCGTAGATGAAGCGCTCTTTCAGCGTCAGGCGCGAGGCGCTCTTGTCCAGTTCTTCGGCCAGGCTCAACATCTGCTCCAACTCGGCCACCGCAAAGTGCGCGTCGTCCAGTTTCAGCTGTTGCATGAACACACCCAGCACCTCGTGCAGGCGGGTCTTGTGCAGGCGGGATGAAATGGTGTCGACGTGCCAACCGTTGGGCGCCACCGGCGCCTTGAAGTCGCGCGGCGCGCGTGGCGTCTTGGCCAGCAGGTCTTTCAACACCTTCAAGGCCTGCGGTTCGGCGTCCTGCAGCACGCCCACAAAGCCTTCTTCGTGAATGCCGTAGCGGCCGGAGCGGCCAGCGATCTGGTGCACTTCTGATTCGTCGAGCAGGCGGTCGCCGATGCCGTCAAACTTGGTCAGCGTGCTGAACAGCACGCGGCGAATGGGCAGGTTCAGCCCCATGCCAATGGCGTCGGTGGCCACCAGGATGTGGCTGTCGCCGTTGGAAAAACGCTCGGCCTCGCGGCGACGCACTTCAGGCGGCAAAGCGCCGTAGATCACGCTCACCGGGTGGCCGCTGGCGGCGATGGCGTCGCGCAGCGTCAGCACGTCACGACGGCTGAAGGCCACCACCGCATCACCCAATCTCAACGACGACAACGGCACCTGCTGGGTCAGCAGGTCCACGTGCTGCTTGCGTTCAAACACGCGCACGGTGCAGCGCTCGCCGCACAGGCCCAACAGGTTTTCGATGGCCGGCACCGCATAGGCGCTGCAGATGATGATGACCTCGGTGGCCGGCACGGCCACGATGGCCTGGGTCCAGGCCCAGCCGCGGCTGTTGTCGAAAATCATCTGCGCTTCGTCAATCACCGCCACATCCACCGGCGTGTTGGTGCTGACCATTTCAATCGTGCTGCTGACCACCCGCGCGCCATCGGCGGGCACGTTTTCTTCGCCGGTGAGCAGTGAACACGGCACCCCACGGGCCACCAGGCGGTCACGGCCTTCCAGCGCCAAGAGGCGCAGCGGGGCCAGGTAGGCGCCGTCCAAGGCCTGCGCCAAGCGCTCGAAGGCGGCGTGCGTCTTGCCGCTGTTGGGCGGGCCCACGTAGAGCGAAATCTGGCGCTGCGCGCGGCGCGCCTTGGGAAAGGTGTCGGGGTAGCCCTGAAACGCCAGCTCGCGGTTCAGGCCTTGCAGCGTGTCGAGCTCGGCGACCTGGTGTTCCCAGCGGTCTTGCGCCCGCGAGGTGGCGGCCAACAGGTCGGCCAAGGGCTGCGGCGTGGCGCACTCGGCTTGCAAGCGCGGCAACAGCGAAGGCAGGTGCGCATGCTGGAGCGCGTCGCTGCGCGCTACCAAACGGGTCAGGTGGGCCTGCAGTTCAGCCGCGTGCGGATACGGCACCGGGCCGCCCAGCGCTTGCAGCAGGGCCGCAGCGTCACCGCTGCGGTAGAAGGCCCAGACCGGATCGGCGGCCAGGTCCACCCGAAAGGCCACCGGCACTTGCCAGTCGGTCTGCGGCAGCGCCAGCGATGCGCTGACCAGGCGCGTCCACTGCCCGGCCCGGCGCGTGATGCCCAGCGCCTCCAGGGTGGCGGTGTGGGCCAACATCTGCACCCGGGTGTCCGAGCCCAGGCCCACGGCGTCCAGGTGGGCCAACGCACTGTCCATCAGTGCCGGCTCGATCCAGCGGCTGGGCCGCCCACCGGCCACCGGCTTGCTCAGCAACACCAGGCCCAACTTGTCGAGGTGGAGCTCAAAGCCCTTGGTGCCCTCGGTCACGTAGTCGGCGGGCTTGACCACCTGCGGCAGCGCGTAGCCGGCCTGGCGGATGCGCGCCAACTGTTCGGGCGTGATGTGGGCCGGCAGCCGGCTGGCGTGCTTGGGGTTGGGCAGGCTGAGCGTGGGCGTGGGCGTGGGCGTGGGCGCGAGGGCGGGGGCGGGGGCGGGGGCGGGGGCGGATTCGGTCGTCAAGGGCATTCGATGGGCATGGGGCGGAGCGCGGAAGACCGGGCGCACCAGACCGGTGGGGCAAGCCCTAGATAATCGCTCATGAACAGCCCCAATCCCGCCTTGCCCCGCGCCGCCGACCAAAAATCCCTCGGCGACAGCGGTTTGCCCCTGACGGCCGCCCAGCCAGGCGACAAGCACAGCTTCAGCCAGCTACCGCTGCCGCCCCATGTGCTGGCCAACCTGGCGCAGCTGGGCTACAGCCAGATGACGCCCATCCAGGCCGCCAGCCTGCCCTTGGCGCTGGCCGGCCACGACCTGATCGCGCAGGCCAAGACCGGCAGCGGCAAGACCGCTGCGTTTTCACTGGCGCTGCTGGCCAACCTGAACATCCGCCGCTTTGCCGTGCAAGCGCTGGTGCTGTGCCCGACGCGCGAACTGGCCGATCAGGTGACCCAGGAACTGCGCCGCCTGGCGCGCGCCGAAGACAACCTGAAGATCCTGACCCTGTGCGGCGGCAGCACCATGCGCCCGCAGCTGGCCAGCCTGGAGCACGGCGCGCACGTGGTGGTGGGCACACCGGGCCGCATCATGGACCACCTGGAACGTGGCAGCCTGCAACTCGACGCGCTGAACACCCTGGTGCTGGACGAAGCCGACCGCATGCTGGACATGGGCTTCTTCGACGACATCAGCGTGGTCGCCAAACAATGCCCCAAGGAGCGCCAGACGCTGCTGTTTTCAGCCACCTACCCTGAAGGCATCGCCAAGCTGGCGGCTGCTTTTATGCGCCAGCCGCAAGAGGTCAAGCTGACGGCCGTGCCCACCGCCACGCAGATTCGGCAGGTCTACTTCGAAGTCAAGGAAGACCAGCGCCTGCATGCCGTGGGGCAACTGCTGAACCACCACCGCCCGGTCAGCACGCTGGCCTTTTGCAACACCAAGGCGCAGTGCCGCGACCTGCTGGAGGTGCTGCGCGCCCAGGGCTTCAGCGCCTTGGAGCTGCACGGCGACCTGGAACAACGCGACCGCGACCAGGTGCTGGTGCGTTTCACCAACCGCAGCTGCAGCGTGTTGGTGGCCACCGACATCGCCGCCCGTGGGCTGGACATCACGCAGCTGGAAGCGGTAATCAACGTCGACATCTCACCCGACCCGGCCACCCACACCCACCGCATCGGCCGCACCGGGCGGGTCGACCAGGAGGGCTGGGCCTTCAGCCTGGCCAGCATGGACGAGATGGGCGCGGTGGGCCGCATCGAGCAAGCCCAGGGCAGCCCGTCGGTGTGGCAGCCATTGGCCAGCCTGACGCCCACGGGAGACGGCACAGCAGACGGCCCCTTGCTGCCACCGATGGCCACCCTTCAAATCATGGGCGGGCGCAAGGAAAAAATCCGCGCCGGTGACGTGCTGGGCGCGTTGACCAAGGACATGGGCTTTGCCGGCAGCCAGATCGGCAAGATCAGCATCAACGAGTTTTCCACCTACGTGGCGGTGGACCGGCAGATTGCCCCGCAGGTGCTGCGCAAGTTGGACGCCGGCAAGGTCAAGGGCAAGACGGTGAAGGTGCGGCTGCTGGACGAGTGAGGGCCGCGGCGCGCGCAACGCCCCACACAACGCCCCACACGGCGCAGGTCACCCGGGCCGCGCAAACTCTTTCTCGGCCCAGGCCAGCGCACTGCGCGCGTTGAGCTTGGTTGACGCCGCCACCCGCCAACGGGCCAACTCACGCCCTTCAGCGTCCAACGCCGACAGCACCGCATGTGGGTCGTCTTCATCGGGCACCACGTCCAGCTTGACCAGCACGCGCCCTTGCGCGGTTTCGATCCACTCGGTCTTGTGGTGCAGGGCCTGCAGGTGCTGCTCATGCCGGCGCACCACCTCGGACGCGGTCTTGACCAGCGTGTTGAAGGCGTTGGTGTCCAGCGGCTTGGGGTTTTTCTTGTCACGGCCCATCGTCCAGGGGCCCACCAAGGCCGGCTCTGCCTGGCCGTCGAGCAGCATCTCCACCGCCCAGCCCTCGTCGTCGTTGTTCTTGATGACGCGCGCCGTCCAGCCGTTGTCGCGCCACAAGCGTGGCTCCTTGATGGCGTCAGCAGGGTCGATTGGGTTCGCGGAGGGGTGACCGGACATGGTTTGCGTCAGTTAAAGGCGCAAGCCTAAGCCATTTCCACCCCCGCCAGCGCGGACTGCACCGGCACCCTGAAAGGTGCCGGCCTGCCGTTACCTTTACGGCCGTGGGCCCTTGGTCTGATTTCGAGGGCTGTTGCCACCGTCCTTGGCAAACCACAAGTCACTGGCCTTGCGCTGCCACTCGGCGAGCTGGCGCTCGGCTTCTTCCTTGACCACACCATAGCGCTGCTCGATCAGGCCCGCCAGCTGATCACGGCGACCAGCCACCACGTGCAGGTCGTCGTCGGTCAGCTTGCCCCAGCGCTCTTTGGCCTGGCCCACGACCTGCTTCCAGTTGCCTTCGATCTGTTCCCAGTTCATGCCAGCTCCTGGAAGTTCAAGGGCGAACGATCACTTCGTTCTTCACGGCCTTGACGCCACTGACTTTCCAGGTCAGCGTCTCGGCGGTGCTGCGCTCCGTCGTGTTCTTGGCAAAGCCCGACAGCATCACGGTGCCGTTGAGCGTTTCCACGCTGATGGAAGCAGCGTCGACCAGCTTGTTTTCAATGAAGCGGGCCTTCACGGCGGTGGTGATGGCGGTGTCGTCAACGTAGGCGCCCACCGACTCTTGGCCACGTGTCACGGCGCAACCTGAAGCGGTGATGAGGATGAAAGCGGCCAGGGCGGCGGCAAAGGTCAGGCGTGTGGTCATGGTTTTTTCTCCAAATGGATGTGAGGTGATTGATGGCCGGACATCCGCCAAGTCCAGCTGGTTTGACCCAGGGCATGGAGTTGGATGGAGCCGAACCATGCAGACAACTTTAGGCAGCGCTTTTCGGCTCGCCCATCGGCAGGCGCCGCAACCGCGTGTAGGACTAAAGCCCGTGTCACGCTTGTGTGCAGTAGCGCACCGACGTCCCCAGGGCACGTGAACCACCCTAGCACTCGAGCAACCGCGCCGCGATTGCCCTGATTGCATACAGAGGCCTCCAGATGATTCCAACCGATCTGCACAACAGCGGCACCAAACTCGGCGCAGGCATGCGCTGCGGGCCGAACCGACAACAACCCGCACCGCTCAAATTGTTGCCGCCGCTGGCCAAGCGGCTGCTGTCACTGAGCGCCGCGATGACCGCCGCGATCGCCCTGGCGGCCTGCGCATCCGTACCGGCGCCGGTTGAAGAACTGGCCGTGGCCGACGCCGCCGTGGCCCATGCCGCTGCCGCTGGCGCTCAAGAGTTGGCGCCGTCCGAGTTGGGCATGGCCCGCGACAAGCTGAACCGCGCCCGCCTGATGGCTGGCGCCCAGGACCCGCAGCAAGCTCGACGCTTGGCGCAGCAGGCACAGCTGGACGCGTTGGTCGCCGAGGCCAAGACCGAATCCGCCAAGGCTCGTCGAGCGGCCGATGAAGTGTCCGCCGCCAGCCGCGCCCTGCGCGAAGAAATGGGCCGCAAGGCACCGTGATGAAGCCCCCGATGTCACACACCCCATCTCCCACATTTCCGAAAGCCAAAGCCATGGACATTCGCCCTCACCTGCCCTCCCTGACCTTGTTGTGCCTGGGCGTGCTGGCCGCCTGCAGCTCAGCCCCCGTCACCAACGCCCGGCTCGACGAAGCCCGCTCCAGCCTGCGCCAGGCTCAGAGCGAGCCCGCGACGGCCGGACTGTCCGGTCTTGAACTGCGACAAGCGCAAGAGGCGCTGGCCACCGCCGAAGCGGCGTTGGCGCGTCGCGAGGACACCCCCACCGTCGACCACCTGGCCTACCTGGCCCAGCAGCGCGTGCAGTTGTTGCAGCAGGCAGGCAACCGCCGCGGTGCCGAGCTGGCCGTGGCCCAGGCCAACAGCGAGCGCGATCAACTGCGGCTGCAAGCCCGCACGCAGGAGGCCAACCGAGCCCAGCAACAGGCCGCCGCTTCACAACGCGACGCACAGTCATCGCAGCGTGACGCGCAAGTGGCACAGCGCGACGCGCAAGCGGCCCAACGTTCGGCCCAATCGTCACAGCGCGACGCGCAGTCCGCTCAGCTGGAGGCCCAGGCTGCCCAGCAACAAGCCGCGCAAGCCGAGCGTGTGGCCGCCAG
This sequence comes from Rubrivivax sp., assembly GCA_043774975.1. GTDB lineage: Bacteria > Pseudomonadota > Gammaproteobacteria > Burkholderiales > Burkholderiaceae_C > Rubrivivax. The sequence continues at coordinate 133 of JAYVSX010000366.1, read as the reverse complement.
CCTGGCCGCCCAATTGCGCGATCTGCAAGCCACCCAGACCAACCGCGGCATGGTGGTGACCCTGGGCGACGTGCTGTTTGACAACAACCAGGCGCAGCTCAAGAGCGGCAGCCTGCGCAGCCTGGACAAGCTG